>JBIKVK010000010.1:0-31807 GCA_044356835.1 Burkholderiaceae bacterium | reverse complement strand
GCCTACGGCCCCCAGAAACGAGAAAAGCCCACCAACTCTCTCGAATCAGTGGGCTCGTCAATCGACCTGAATGGTCGGGGTGAGAGGATTCGAACCTCCGGCCTCTACGTCCCGAACGTAGCGCTCTACCAGGCTAAGCTACACCCCGATGACTGGAATGAACCGAACTAAGGGGACGCCAGAAAGCTGCCACCGGCTTGCTGTCCACCGGGAAACGACACGGACACAAGCGGCGGCATTGGCGCCCACCGAGCCCGCGATTGTATCAGCCCCAAACCTTCGGCCGCAAAATCCCCGAAGGCCCGGCGCAGTCGAAGCCACGCGGGCCTCTGGACGTCACGGCGCTCCGCCGAAGAGAGCACTCCTCCAGCGACGCAGCCTACGAGCCCACCCAGCCGCTCAGGCCTTTGATGTGCTCCTTGATGACATGGCGGCCCGCCTGTCCGGACTGCTCAGGCGGCAGCTCGGCGCGCATCGCCTGCTTCAATTGCTTTTTGACCACCTCGACGTTCAATTTGCTGCCGGGCATGGTGGTGTTGTACTTCTGGATCTCGAAACTGCCCGCTTCGTTGAAGAGCCGGGCCCGGTTCGCCAGGTGGGTCGGACTGGGTGTTTGCTCGGGCTCAGGCGGGCCGCCCTTCGGACTCATGGACATTGCCGCATAAAACGCCTTGACCTCGACATCCAGCTGCCCGGTCCGATCCTTGCCACTCTTACAGTTAAATGCCCCGGTCAGCCCGAGTTCGTTGGCAAGCGCCACCAGCCGCACCGGCAGTTTGTAGGGCTCCTGACCGGCACGGTGGTGGGACAGATCCGAACCCCTGGGTGCATCGACAATTTTCCGGATCTGGACCATTAACACGTCCGCGCGGAGGATCTTGCCCTCCAAGGCTTGAAGGCGAGCCTCCTGGTCCGCGCTCCGTTCCGACAGTCCAGCCAGTCGGTCGCGCTCGGCCCGCAAGGCGGCGAGCCTATTTGCCGCGAGCCCTCCCGGCGGGCCCCCAGCGGGGCCGAGCAAGGCGTCCAGCGCCGGGCCATTGGCCCGATCGCTCTCCTCCCAGCCCCCGAGCGCAGACCTCAGGAGCGCTCCGCTTTCCAGGGCGAACGTATTCACAGGCGTGCTGAAGGCGATGACCGAAGGCCTGAGACGGACCTCGCGCAGCCCCTGACCATCGCCCAGGTCGAGCCGTTGAACGAAACCCTCGCCCGCATTGGCCCGGGCGTATGCGTCACGCTGCTGCTGCCACATCGAACGCTCGCCTCCGAACGGCGCAGGCGAAAGCAGGGACACCGACACGATGGGCACTTCGACGATGGGTAACCCCGCCTCGTCGGCCTGACCGGTCGGGACCAGCCGGCTGGGATCGCTCAGGGCAGCCGCCTTCACGAATTCCTGTACGCGGGCATCGGCGGCCTGTTCGCGGGCAACCGGGTCCTGCTTGAGGCCATAGGCATCGTGAACGCCATGACGCAGCGCCGAAAATGCGAGGGGCGGGTTGCCCGGCGTTGCGAACTCGGTTTTCCAGAGGTTGACCACGTGCTTGTCTTCGACCGTGTTCATGCAGGATACGCCGCGCCGATCGGCTCCATAGGCTTGGGCGATGTCGCGACTGAGTTCGCGCGCCGGCACCTGCCGGTTGGTAAAGACGCGGTCCTCACCTTCGGGCGATTTGAGCTTGATGTCGTTGCGAATCGCCTCCCATTTCAGGTCCCGCTCGGCACATTGCGCCGAACGGACGCCAAGGTCTTTTTGCAGGGCGCGAGCGCTGCAGCCCTCCAGACCGGTGGCTTTCATCAACCCGGAGAGGTGGGTTGCCAGCGAAGTGCGCAAATGAAGGGGTGACCCGGGCAGCCGCAACGCATCGCCCCGTGCCCCCGCGCGCCGCACCGATGCCTGCTGAAAGCGGGCGACCAGACCGTCGAACAGCTTGAACTTCAACCAGGTCTTGCCACCGAAGGGCTTCTTGACGGTTCCGCCCAGCAGTTGCCGGGCTGCCCTATAGCGTTGCGAAGCATCGGTCGCCTTGCGCTCGTCCTCACGCAGGCCTTCGGCGCGCTTCTGATCCGCAGCCTTTTCGGATTTGACGTTTTCCTTGAATTGATCAAGGCCTTTGAGCACGTTGGTGAGCTTGGCCAATAGGCCCCGATCCTGGGTCTTCTCCATCAAGAGGCCCACGCGCATCATCAATTCGTCGGCCAGAAGAATCGCCGCATCGAAATGATTCAACCGGAAGTCGAGCGCATCGTCGACACTGAACGCACCCGCGGCTTGGGTCTGGCCATTCACGGCGGAGGCCACACCGCCAGAGGCCGCCTGCAGCGCATCATTGAGTTCGCTCGCGCCGATCCCATCGTCCACGCCCGCAAGGATTGACTGGACCGGCTCGTCCTGAGTGCCAGGCAGGGCTTGCGCTCCCATTGGTCGCTCGCTCAAGGACATCGACCGCTGGAAGGTTTGCCGATGTTCAGCCGGGTGTTGCGACTTGAGCGCGATCAGCCGCTGCGCAGCGCCTCCAGAGATGTCAGGCAGACTGTTCGAGCGCGGCCGGGACTCGACCGGGGCGCCCGAAAGCGGCGGCGCCGTCGGCACGGTCATCGAAAGGGCGCGGGTTCCGACCATGCAATTACCCCCGGATGGCATTCATGAGCAGGTTGACGGGTGGCTCGCCTGAGGGCGCCTCGTCCCGCAAGCCTCCGTCGGCCTCCAACGCATCACAAATCACCTCGCGCGCAGCAGCCATCCGCCCCAGGAGAGCCTCCCAGGCCGGGCCGTCGGTGGTCCCGCCAGGGGTGAGCGCCTGGAGGAGCAGCGCGGAGGCATCGGCGGTCGTAACCATCGAAAGATCGGGCCCCAGGAGGCGGAGGTCGTTGCAGTGAAGCACTGTGTCGAGCATGGCGATGCTCGCCTGCGCATCGTCGGGCAGATTCGCGATCGGCAGCAGGGCCTGAACGAGATGAGGCGAGGCTGCGGGCAAGACCGCGAGCGCCCAATCAGCCTCCTCGGGAGCGATCAGAAGCGCCGGGAGATCATCATCGAACTCGATCTGGGAGGACCAACCCGGCAAGGTCTGAAGGATGCCTTCCACATGATCGAGAAGCTCGAGTTGAGCCTGCTCTTCGGCGGGGCTGATGGCGGCCTGCGCTGAGCCGTCGTCGACCTCGAGGGCCGAGTCGTCGAGCGCCTGGCGAAGCTGCTCTGCGAGCGCTGCGCAGTCGGCCTCCCTGGGCGCGACCGGCGCAAGCGATAGACCCAGCGGAGTCTGCAACACAAGCGCCCCGTCCGCCCCGACCACGACGCGAGCGCCAGGCGGCAATTCGCCCGAGTGGCCCGCAAACAAGGCACGCAAACCCTCGCGCACCACCACGTCGGGGGATTGATCGCGCCAACCGGGCACGCGCAGCGTTTGCAGGTCGACCGTGTACTGGGGATGGGTCATTTCAAGCAATGGAGGGCACTTGGCGATCAGGTGAACTGAAGGATACCGGGCTTTCCCGAGAAGGCAACCAGTGGCTTGGCCCGGTTCCCAACGATCGCACAGACGCCTCATTTCTGCGCGCCATCGATCGAGATGGGATGACGGAGCGTTTCAGGCGCATTTCGGGCAAGCGTATGATCGCCTGCGCGTCCCCAACCCAATCTCTTTTCCCGTTCCACAATGGATCTCGCCATGACGCTGACCCGTGCCTTCGCATCTGCTATTTGCCTTGCGAGCCTCTGCGGCCCCGCGAAGGCCGATTCGGCGGCCTACGACCGCACCCTCGACTCGCTTGAGCGCATGGTGGTCGAGTATGAAAAGGTCGCTGTCAAAGACCTGGTGTGTCTGAGTGACGTCAATGCCATGAACATCAATCTGATCCCGGCGCTCTCCAAAGTCGGAGACGACCTTCAGAAGGTTCAGGCGAGCGGCTACCAGCCCGGGCCGGCCCAACTTCAGCGCTACCTCACCATCAATGGCCGGATGCAGAAGGCGATGATGCAGTTCGGCACCCGAATGAAAAGCGCCAAGATGGACTGCTGAGCGGGCTCTCGGGCTAAGCCCCTGCCTGAGGTGGGCGCTTGCATGGCGAGGCATTTAAGTGGTTAGAATTCCCCCACACTCATGAGGAGCCGTGGCTATGTCCGCAGAAAAAGCACAATCGAACAAGACGCTTTGGATCATCGTCGTTCTTGCGATCGTTGTTGGCATTCTGGTTCTGTTCACTCGAAAACCAGAGCCCCCGAAGCCTGAATTACCCAAAGCCGAGGTGGTGGCGCCCGCATCGATCAAGTGGGCCGCTCAGAACGACGTACTGACCCTAGACCCCCACTCGCAGAACCACGCCACGACGAACAATATCGTTGGCCACGCCTATGAAGGCCTCGTGGTCTACGATCGGAATTACAAGGTCGTCCCCTCGCTCGCCACCAGCTGGCAGAGCACCAGCCCGACCAACTGGCGTTTCAACCTGCGCAAGGATGTGAAGTTCCATGACGGGTCGCCCTTCACCGCCGACGACGTGGTCTTCTCGTTCAACCGGATCCGCCAGCCCCAAGGCACGATGCAGATCTATGTCGCCGGGGTCAAAGACATCGTCAAAGTCGACAGCCACACGGTGGATGTGGTGCTCGATAAGCCCAACCCGACTCTGCTCAACAATTTCGTGACTTTTTACATCATGAGCAAGAGCTGGGCCGAGAAAAACAAGTCTGAGAAGGTCCAGGACTACAAGGCCAAGGAAGAAACCTTTGCCTCGCGTAACACCAACGGCACTGGGCCCTACCTCATCAAGGAATGGGTGCCCGATCAGCGGATCGTGCTCACCGCCAATTCCAGCTGGTGGGGCAAACTCGAAGGCAATGTCGCCAGCATCACCTACACCCCGATCAAGGAAAACGCGACTCGGGTCGCGGCGCTGCTGGCTGGAGACGTCGACCTCGTGACAGACCTCCCCACACAAGACGTTGAGCGTCTGCGCAGTGACAAGAAGGTGATGGTGCTGGATGGCCCCGAGGTGCGTACGATCTTCATCGGTCTGGACCAGGGCAGTGACGAACTGAAATACGGTACGAAGGGCAAGAACCCCTTCAAGGATGTCCGTGTCCGGCAGGCGCTCAACATGTCGGTGGACCGGGATGCCATCCGCCGGACCATCATGCGCAATCTGTCGGTGCCTGCAGCCCTGATCATCGCCCCCGGGGTGAACGGTCACACCGAGGCGCTCGACAAACCCGCCCCAGTCAATCTCGATGCCGCCAAAAAGCTCCTTGCTGAAGCGGGTTATCCCGACGGCTTCGAGTTCACGCTCGACTGTCCGAACAACCGCTATGTCAACGACGAAGAGGTCTGCCAGGCGGTCGTCGGCATGTGGGCCAAGCTCGGCGTGAAGGTTCGCCTGAACGCCATGCCCTTCGGACCCTTCATCGCCAAGATCCAGAACTTTGACTCCAGCGCCTACCTGCTCGGCTGGGGTGTGGCCACCTACGACGCGCAGTACAGCCTGCAGTCGCTGGTGCGCACCCGTACCAGCGGTGCCGATGGCAACTTCAACCTGGCCAAGGTCAGCAACGCCAAGGTCGACGCGCTGGTCGATGCAATGGGCGTCGAAATGGATAAGGCCAAGCGTGACGCGATGATCCGCGACGCCTTGACCATTACCCGAGACGAAGCGTTGTACGTCCCGCTGCACCACCAGATGCGGCCCTGGGCCATGAAGCGCAATGTGAGCATTGCTCACAATTCCAACGATGCGCCGAAGATGTACTTCGCGACAGTGAAGTAAGGACCCGAAATATCGAGTTCCAGTCAGGCCGCCCCGAGCGGCCTGACTGCTTTTGGGCGGCCTCAAACCCGGCAGGCATCAAAATCGTTCTCTGGGCACCTGGGTGTTGCGCATATCGGCCACGGCTCGTCGAGGCAATGAGAAGGTAACCCCCAGCCAGGCTTCGTTGTCCTTTTCCTTCAAGAGCCCATCCGCCTCGCTAGCAATCTATCGAGCCGGGCACGTGCGCTGATGAGCGAGGACATGCAACCGGGGCTGTCCGCGCAGGCTCTGTAGATTCGAAATCCCCCGATGCGGCCCTGAATTTTTCCCGAGCGGTCGATTGATTAGCCCGCTGAGAGACGCGCAGCCGCGAGGTAGCGCACCATCCGCACCGGCTGATGAGCATGGTCGAGGGGCCCGTGCCCTGCGCCAAACCGGAGCCATCGAGCAGAGCGCAGGCCCTCGCGAACATAGTGGGTGGCCGCACGCACCGCGCTGTCCAGGCAATCGCCGTGGGCCAAACGGGCCGCAATGGCCGAGGACAGCGAACAGCCCGTGCCGTGCAAGTTCCGAGACGGGATCCGCTGGGCACCAATGCGCAGCCGCTCTCCGGTCGAATCCACCAAGATATCAGTGAGCCAGTCGCCCGCAAGATGCCCGCCCTTCACCAGCACGGCGCGTGCGCCCCGGCCCATCAGACGTTGCGCAGCAGCCACCGCAGAAGCCTCATCGGACAGCGGCCGACCGACCATCAGGCCCAGTTCGTCGAGGTTCGGCGTGACCACGGTCGCGCGCGGAAAGAGCAAGGTGACGATCGCCTCGATGGTGTCCTCGCGGATCAATGCGTCACCGCTGGTGGCCACCATCACGGGGTCGAGCACCACCGGGATCTCCGGGTGGCGATCGAGCGCCGCCGCCACGACCTCGACCAGCGCGCGGTCGTGCAGCATGCCGATCTTGATGGCGTCAGCGCCGATGTCATCGAGAATGGAGGCGATCTGACGCGCGAGGAACTCGGGCGGTAGCGCATGAATGCCCTGAACCCCGAGCGTGTTCTGCGCGGTCACTGCAGTGATCGCCGAGGTGCCAAAACAACCCAGCGCAGCGAAAGTCTTGAGGTCGGCCTGGATGCCCGCGCCGCCCCCGGAATCGGACCCGGCGATCGTGAGCACCCGGGCGGGCACGGGGATTCGTCCGGCCCGAGCGAAGGCCCCTCGCAACAGCCCCGCCGCTTCAGCAGGCTCGTCCGCGCCCTCGATCGCTCGAACAACAGCCACGCCATCCGCGCCGGCGTCGATGACCGATGCAATGTTGCCCGCATCGATGCCGCCAATCGCGACCAGCGGCTGGTCAGTCATGCGCCGGGCGGCCCTCAGGCCCGCGAGCCCCAGGGCCGGCGCTGTGTCGCGCTTGGTCGGCGTTTCAAAGACTGGGCTCACTGCGAGGTAGTCGACCGGCAGGGTGCGGGCGCGGTCGATCTGGTCGAGCGATTCGATCGACCAACCAATGAATACCGATTCGGGCAGCTGGCGTCTGGCCTCCACGGGATCGACATCGCCCTGACCGAGATGAACGCCATCGGCCTGGACCGCTCGGGCCAGCTCGACACGGTCATTGATCACGAGCGGCACGGCATAGCGACGACACAGCGCCAGGACGGCCCGCGCGCGCTCGGCAAGGTCCTGGTCGCTCGCGCCTTTGTCACGCAGTTGCAGGCACGTCACACCCGCCGCGAGCGCCTGCTCGGCGCGACCCATCCATGCTCGCGGGTCGCTGCCGCAGCCATCGGACACCCAGTAAAGCTGAAGATGCGCGCGCAGCGCATCGGCGGCTCGGTTCATCGGCTGATCACCCTCACGGTGCTCAGGAACTCAGCCTCGCTCAGCAGACCCGCGTAATCGAGTAGCGCCTCGGCATAACTGCCGTAGCCGCCGCCCTGGGTCGTGACACGACGGGCCGCAAGCTCACCCACTACGCCCCAGAAGGCCATCGCCGAAACGCAGGCTTGCCAGGGGTCGGGCTGGACCCCCGCGAACGCACCGATCAGGGCGGTGGCCGAACATCCGACCCCAGTGACCCGGGTCATCCATGGATGTCCGTTGGCGAGGCCCACCCAGCGGCCGTCGGGCGCGATCACCTGGTCCTCGGCACCGGAAATGCACACCACCGCACCCAAATCGCGACACAGCGCGCGGGCACTCTCCAGTGCCGCATCAGTGCTCGCAGTGCTGTCGACGCCCTTGGTCGCGCCAGCCGCCCCGGCAAGGCTCATGATCTCGGACGCGTTGCCGCGGATCAGCGCCGGGCGCTCACGCACGAGCATCGCAAGAACCTCATTGCGATAGCGGGAGGCACCGGCTCCCACCGGATCGAGCACCGAGGGTTTGCCCAAGCGCCGGGCGGTTTCAAGCGCAAGTCGCATCGACGGTACCCAGTGAGCATCGAGTGTGCCGATATTCACCACCACGGAACTCGCGATGGTGGCCATGTCGGCCACTTCCTCGATGGCGTGCGCCATGACGGGCGAGGCGCCCACCGCCAACAGGACATTGGCGTTGAATTGGGTCACCACGAAGTTGGTGACGCTGTGCACCAGAGGCGCTTGGGCTCGTACGGCCTCTACATCACGCCAGAGCGCGCGGGCATCGATCAGGGTCAGGTCAGTCACGGTCTTCCTCTTTGCGGTGGGCGCCGCATCGGGAAGATCCGAGCAAGACCGGTCAAGATGGAACGATCGTGCTGCGTCGTGCTTCCCTACGCTGGCATGACCCAGGTCAGGTTCGAAGGGTATTTCTCAGCCCGCGTATCGCGGGCACCCCCAGCTCGGCTGCGCGAAAAAGCGCACCCTCCATCGCTAGATTACACGAGCCGATCAGACTTGGATCAATGTCCCTCGGGGCCCACCGTCAGTCGCATCGCGCGCACTGCCTGCAATCAAGCGCGACGGACCCGGAAGCTGAGAGTCTCAAGCCCTCGGGCCTGAGCCCAGCCGTCAACCCATTACCCTTTGGAGACACCCATGAACGGATCCTTCACTGGTTTCGACCCGACCTTCCGCGCCCACACGGAAGCCCCCTCGGGCCGATCACGCTGCGCCGCGTCCTCGCTCTTGGCTGCATTGCTTGCAGCCGCAGCGACTTTGCCGGCCCAGGCGCAGGTCGGCATCGGAACGCCCGCGACCGCTCCGGTCAGGGAACAAACGCGCCCTCTGGGCCCGGCCTTCGGACAACGGGAGTTCGAGTCCAATTGCGCCAGCTGCCATGGCATGACGGGGCGCGGCGGCGGACCACTCGTCAGCTTCTTGAGCAAGTCTCCGCCCGACCTCACCCAGCTCGCCAAGGGCAATGGCGGCGTATTTCCGATCTCTCGACTCTATGACGTGATCGAAGGTGGGTCGGTGCCTGCCCACGGCACGAGAGAGATGCCCGTCTGGGGGCAGGACTATCGCGTCCAGGCGGCCACGTACTTCATGGACACGCCCTACGACCCGGAGATCTACGTGCGCTCACGAATCCTGGGCTTGGTGGAGTACCTCAGCCGCATCCAGGCGAAATAAGGTCTCGTCGGACGTCGTGCGCAGGGCGCTCGACTCTGTTGGGCTTCGCAGGGCCGCGCGGTCGATCTATGATGCGCAATCGCACCACCGCCGTGCAGGCCATCGATGTCCAAACGATCCGACCGTCCCTCGCCCCCGTTCGACTTGCCACGAGTGATGCTCGCCGCAGCCCTGATCGCGCTCGCCATGCCGGCGCAGGCGCAGCCGGCGCCGGATGCGCCGCGCTCGGATGCGCCGGCCCCGGGGGCCGGCGAATGTTCAGTCGCCGAGTTTCGTGCGCTGGCGCTCGATACCCATGACGCCCGTTTGCGCGAACAGCGGGCGATTCAATGGCTGGACCGGCATCTGGCCCTGTGCAATCTGCTGCAACTGCGGGCGCTGGGATCCAGTCGCGGCGCCTGGCTGGGCGTGGCCGACACCGCGGTCATCTCGGGTCGCATCGAGGGCGCGATCGAGCGCCGAGTGCGCGACAACCCCGACGAAGTAAAGGCGCTCTTTTCTCCCGCCCCCGCGCCCGAAGCCTCAGTCCAAAAAACCGGCAGCGGCGAAACGCCCCAGTCGCCGCGCAGCCGAATCGTCGGGCCTGGAACACCGGCCGTGGCCTCGGGAGCCCCCGTGCCCGTTCCGGTGCCCGTGCCCGTCCCGGTACCTGCGGCCGGCGGCGCCTCAGCTCCGGTCGTCGCAGTGCCTGCGCCCGTCGACCCGTCGGTCGCCACCGCGCAAGCGAACCAATTTACCCCAGGAGAACGCGACATCGTCCGTGACTTCTTCGAAAAATCGATCGTCGCGGGCGACTGCCCACCGCTGCTCCAACCCCGGGGCGATATATGCGCTTCGACGAGCCCGATGCGCCTTTGGCGGCTCGCCGAACCGTTGCCCATCACCGCGATCGTCGAAGATCTGCCGAGCGGCCTGCCCGCGCGGATCGTGACCGAGCGTGAGGGCCGCCGCGTGGTGCGGGTGGGCATGGATCTCTTGCTGATCGACTCGGGGCGGCGCGTACTCGACGGCATCCTGGATCTGGGGTCGCCCAGGACTGCGACGGCCCGCGCGCGGCCGGCCGCGCCACCGCCTCCTCCGCCCAAAGGCCCCAATCGCTAGGTCGGTCCGAAGCAGTTCGAGTCAGAAGCGGCTCGAACCCAACCGACGGTCCCGGGTCTCAGCTGACCCGCTCGATCGACGAACGCGCAAGACTCTCGAGCGACTTACGGGCCGGCTCGGCAAGCGCCGAGCCCATCGCAGCAAGAGCGGATTCCGCCAACCGGGCCTCGCCGCGGGCGCGTTCCCGTGCATAGTCCAGCGCTCCAGAACGCCGTACGGCGGCCAGGATCTCTTCGAACTGCGACGCATCACCTTGTTCGATCGCCGACCGAACCATCGCACGTTCGTTCTCGGAGCCCACGGCCAGCAAGCGGATCAGCGGGAGTGTGGGCTTACCTTCACGCAGATCGTCACCGAGATTCTTGCCGATCGATTCGGCTTGGCCGTCGTAGTCCAGAATGTCGTCAACCAGCTGAAACGCCGTGCCCAGATGCCGGCCAAATGCACCCGCGGCCTCTTCGACCTCGGCAGTCGCGTGACACAGGATCGCAGCCAGCCGGGCCGAGGCTTCAAACAGCTTGGCGGTCTTGTAGCGAATGACCTGTAGATAGCGGGCCTCGTCGGTGTCGGGGTCGTTGCAGTTTATTAACTGCAAGACTTCACCTTCGGCAATGATATTGGTCGCGTCGGCGAGCACGTTCATGACGCGCATGTCCCCGACCTCGACCATCATCTGAAAGGCGCGCGAATACAAAAAATCACCCACCAGAACTGCCGCCGGATTGCCAAAGCTGGCGTTGGCGGTCGATCGCCCCCGACGCAGGGTCGACTCATCGACCACATCGTCGTGAAGCAAGGTGGCGGTATGGATGAATTCGACGACCGCCGCCAATCGGTGGTGATGACCCGGGCCGGAGTAGCCGAGGCCCTTCGCGTAAAGCAGCAGCAGCAGGGGGCGGATACGCTTGCCTCCGGCCGACACGATGTAGTCGGCGATCGTGTTGACCAGGGCAACGTCCGACCTGAGACAGTCCCGGATCATCCGGTCGGTCTGATCGAGATCTGCAGCCAGAAACGGAAATAGCTCGGCGGGCTTCATCAGTGCCTTGCGCGGAACTCGCGCGCTACGAATCTCGCAATCGGTCAAACCCGCGATTATAGAGGTTCGACTGGGGGGTCTCCCCCGATTTTGACTTTGGGCCGGGATTTTCAGATAATTCTCGGTTCCCCAGCGGGTTTACCCGACGGGGTCAACCAAAAGGAATCGTCCCAAAAAGGGAATCGTCCCAAAAAGGGAATCGTCCCAAAAAGGGAATCGTCCCAAAAAGGGAATCGTCCCAAAAAGGAATTGTCCATGTACGCGGTGATAAAAACCGGCGGCAAGCAGTACAAAGTCTGCCCCGGCGACAAGATCAAGGTAGAACAGATACCGGCGGACATCGGCGTCGAGATAACGTTGGATCAGGTACTTGCGGTGGGCGAAGGCGACACAGTCGCCATCGGTGCCCCTCTGGTGGCTGGTGCGGCGGTTTCGGCAAAGGTGCTCAGTCACGGTCGACATGACAAGGTGCGGATTTTCAAGATGCGCCGGCGCAAGCACTACCAGAAGCGCCAGGGGCATCGGCAAAACTACACCGAGCTCTTCGTCAGCCGGATCGCCTCTTCAATCGGCGAAGCGAGCGCCGAAGCGCCCGCCCCCACCCAGGAGTAAGGCTCATGGCACAGAAAAAAGGCGGCGGCTCTACGCGAAACGGTCGTGACTCACAGCCGAAGATGCTGGGCATCAAGGTCTACGGCGGTCAGGCCATCCCTGCGGGTTCGATCATCGTCCGTCAACGGGGCACGCAGTTCCACCCGGGCGAGAATGTCGGAATCGGCAAAGACCACACCCTGTATTCCCTGATCGACGGACGCGTGCAGTTCGTCGTCAAGGGGCCACTGCGGCGACGCACGGTCCAGGTCGCCCCGCTGCAGTAATCGCAGGGCCGGCGCCCTGACCGAGCCCCGCCCAGCGGGGCTTTTTTGTTGGTGCTTCAGGTTCGGAGTTCCACCGGGACATGCCATGAAATTCGTTGACGAAGCGCTGATCGAAGTCGCTGCCGGCCACGGCGGCAACGGCATCGTGTCGTTTCGCCGAGAGAAGTACATCCCGCGCGGTGGGCCCGACGGCGGCGATGGTGGCCGCGGCGGCAGCATCCGGGCGATCGCCGATCGCAACATCAATACGCTGGTCGACTACCGCTATGCGCGCCGCCACGAGGCGCGAAACGGCGAGCATGGACGAGGGTCGGACCAATACGGCGCGGCAGCGCCGGACATCACATTGCGCATGCCGGTCGGCACGGTCATTACCGACCAGGATACGGGTGAAGTGATCGCCGACCTCGCCGAACACGGCGCGACCGCACTCCTCGCCCGGGGCGGCGAGGGGGGTCTGGGCAACATTCACTTCAAATCGAGCGTCAACCGCGCGCCCCGACAGTGCACGCCGGGGCGCGAAGGCGAGGCACGGCATCTGAGGCTCGAGCTCAGGGTGCTGGCCGACGTGGGCCTGCTGGGCATGCCCAATGCGGGCAAGTCGACCCTCATCAGCGCCATCAGCAATGCCCGCCCCAAGATTGCAGACTATCCGTTCACTACGCTGCATCCCAACCTCGGCGTGGTGCGGGTAGGGCCGGAAAAAAGCTTTGTCGTGGCCGACATCCCGGGGCTGATCGAGGGCGCTTCCGAGGGTGCGGGCCTGGGGCACCAGTTCCTGCGGCACCTGCAGCGCACCGGGCTCCTGATTCACATGGTGGATCTCTGCCCGCTTGACCCGGGGGCCGATCCGGCTCGGGATGCCCGGGCGATCCTGCGCGAATTGCGCACCTACGACCCAGAGCTCTACGCCAAACCGCGCTGGCTCGTGCTGAACAAGATGGACGCAATTCCTGCGGAGGACCGTGACGCTCGGGTGGCTGATTTCGTCAAACAGCTGCGGGGACGCGGCCGCGCAGCGCTGCCCATCGACGCGGGGCGGGTCTACCCGATCTCGGCCCTCACGCGCGAAGGCTGCGAGCGGCTGTGCTTTGCCATTCAGGACTGGCTCGAATCACAACGCCAACCCGAGGCTGCGGCCCCTGACGTTCGCTTCGACGAGCCCCGCGACAAGCCGCCGCCCCGACCTGCGCTGCCTCGCCGGCCCCGCACCCGAAGTCAGCGGCGCTAAGCATCGAGACCTCCGATGAGCGACACGAACACGACAGGGTCGATCGCAGACGAACCGGTCTTGCCCACTTTGGTGCTTGCCGAAGCGCGCGGTCAGCGGGTTGTTGCGCGCGCGCGCCGTCTGGTTGTGAAGGTCGGATCCAGTCTCGTCACCAATGAAGGGCGCGGGCTGGACCGCAACGCGATTGCCCGCTGGGCACGCGAAATCTCTACCCTGCGAGCCGGAGGAAGAGAGGTCGTCCTGGTCTCCTCCGGGGCGGTGGCCGAGGGCATGCAGCGCCTGGGCTGGAACAAGCGGCCGAGCGCCATGCACGAATTGCAGGCCGCAGCGGCGGTCGGTCAAATGGGGCTCGCCCAGGTCTACGAAAGCAGCTTCGCGGCGCTCGGGCTGAGGAGCGCGCAAGTGCTATTGACCCACGAGGATCTTGCCGATCGGCGCCGTTACCTGAATGCCCGCTCGACGCTGCTCACCTTGCTGCGGCTGGGCGTCGTGCCGGTCATCAACGAGAACGACACGGTGGTCACCGACGAAATCAAATTTGGTGACAACGATACCCTGGGCGCGCTGGTGACCAACCTGATCGACGCCGACGCGCTGGTCATCCTGACCGATCAGCAAGGCCTTTTCACGGCCGACCCGCGCCAGGATCCGCAGGCCCAACTGCTCGACACGGTGCGCGCCGGTGACCCGCGGCTGGAGTCGATCGCAGGCGGGACCGGTTCAAGCATCGCGCGCGGCGGCATGATCACCAAGGTGCTTGCGGCCAAGCGGGCCGCGAGCGCGGGCGCCCACACGGTCGTGGCCTCGGGTCGGGCCGACGACGTGCTCGAGCGGCTCGCGCGCGGCGAGGCAGTGGGCACGCAATTCATTGCCGACCTGCCCCGGCTTGCCGCGCGCAAGCAGTGGCTTGCCGACCATCTGCAACTGCGCGGCCGCGTGGTCGTTGACGCAGGCGCCGTCCGGGCACTGCGTGAATCGGGCAGCAGCCTGCTGCCCATCGGTGTCGTGAGCGTCGAGGGTGAATTCGAACGCGGCGAGGCGATCGCCATCCTCGGGCGGGACGGATCGGAAATCGGCCGCGGCCTGGTCAATTACTCAGCCGCACAGACCCGTCGGATCCAAGGACGCCCTTCCTCGGACATTGAGCAGGCTCTGGGCTTTTTCGAGGCGGCCGAGCTGATCCATCGGGACAACCTGGTGCTGCACAGCCTAACGGCCTGAGGGCGTAGGCGCAGCTGGGCGATCGAGCGGGCACAAAACCGACGGCCCGCCTCGACACATCGATGGTGTGCCACTATGATCCTTCGCGGTGGCGGACGGCCCTGCGCCTGCGGCGGCCAGTGCACGAGGGAGACAAGGACAATGAAAGATATCCGCCTGTATGCGGGCACGGCAGGTCATTCCACCTGGTTCAGCAGCGACCTGGGTGAGACTTGGGTCCATCCAAACAGTCACTCGGGCCTGTATACCGAGGCCCGGGTCTGGCACTTCTCGAGCCATCCGGGCGAGCCCGACACCCTCTGGGCTGGATCCGACATGGGCCTGTTCCGCTGGAGCGAGGCCGCCGCCGCCTGGACCGCCGTAGCCAGTCCGATGCAGGATGTCTGGGCCATCGCCCAAGCGCCCGACAACCCCCGCCTGATCATCGCGGGCACGCGCCCGGGGGGATTGTTCCGCTCAGACGACGGCGGTCAGTCCTGGACCCAGGGGAACACCCCGGGCGTCAAGTCTTTCTCAGACATCAACCGCGGCCCGACCCGGGTTACGCAGATTCTGTTTGACCCGATCGATCGCGACTGCATCTGGGCCGGCATCGAAATCGGCGGCATATGGCGCAGCCGTGACGGGGGCCGCAACTGGGCCTTTCTTGATCGGGGCCTGGTCTCGGGCGATGTGCACGGACTCGCAGTGGTCCGCGAACCGGGCGGGGCCAAAGCGATCCTCGCGACCACCAACAAGGGTTTGCACCGCAGCCGTGACGACGGTGAGACCTGGGTCCTCGAGCCCATTGATTCACCCTGGCAGTATTCGCGTGCGATCGTGCTCGCGCCCGACGGACAGAGCCTTTTCCTGACCAACGGGAATGGGCCACCGGGCAGCACTGGGCGACTGCTGCGCAGCCGCGACGCGGGGCTGCACTGGGAAGAGATTCTCCTTCCCGGCACGCTCAACAGCACGATCTGGTGTGTGGCCACCCACCCGGCCGATCCCAATCTGATGTTTTGCTGCAGCAATCTGGGCCAGGTGTTCCGTTCGACCGATGCGGGCGAGCACTGGGTGCGCCTGCCCCGCGAGTTTGGCGAGGTGCGGGCCCTGCACTGGCGCCCCGCCCCCGGCACCGATACCCAAGCCCAACCTGCCCAATGGACCTACCGATGACACCGCGCTTTCAAAAACTTGCCCTCGAAGACATGACGCCCCTGCAGCGTGAGGTGGCCGCTGAAATCTCGGCGGGCCCTCGTGGTGAAGTGCGCGGACCCTTCGTCGCACTGATCCACCACGCCAAACTCGCCCGTCCCATCCAGCAGCTGGGCGAGTTCCTGCGGTTCGGGGCGAGCCTGCCCCTGCCGCTGCTCGAGATGGCGATTCTGATGACCGCGCGCCAGTGGACCTGTCAGCACGAGTGGTATGCACACGAACGCCTGGCTCGCAAGGCCGGACTCGATGAGCACATCATCACTGCCATCGAAGCCGGGCGGCGCCCGGAGCCCATGACCGGGGAGCAGCGCGAGGTCTACGATTTCTGTCGGGAAGCCCACGCGGGTGGCCGGGTGTCGGAGGGCCCCTACGAGGCCATCAAGGCACGCTTCGGTGCCGAGGGCGTGCTGGAGCTGCTGTGCGTGAGCGGCTACTACTCGATGATGGCGATGGTGCTCAATACCGCCGGCATGCCCTTGCCGGACAACGCGCCCCCCCCGCTCAAGCCACTTTGAGGGAGTGCTGCATGTCAGCGATCCGCGTGGGTCTGATGGTACCGATCAACAACACCACGATGGCCCGCGAGCTGCCCGCCTGGCTGCCCGCAGGTTCGGCGTGCGAAACCCTGAAGGTGCCCCGGGGGCCGGGTCTACTGACCCGAGACACCATCCCCGACTATGTCGAGGGTGCCATCGGGCTGGCGTCCCAGTACGCGCGCACCCAGCCTGACGTCATTGCCTATGGCTGCACCGCGGCCGGTTTCCTCATGGGTCCGCAGGCCGATGCCGCGTTGTGCGAGCGTCTGGGCGAGGTCAGTGGCCGACCGGTCGTGACCACGGCCAATGCGATGGTCAAGGTGCTCGAGCGATCGGGCGCCCGCCGCGTGGCTGTGGTGACCCCCTACAAGGACGAAGTGAACCAACAGCTGATCCGATACATCCAGGCGAGTGGCATCGAGGTGGACCGGCTGAATGCCATCCCGGTCAACAACACCGACGAACTGGGACGGGTCAGCGCAGATGAGGTCGACGCAATGGCCCGCCGCACGGTGACGGATCGGCACGATGCGCTGTTCATTGCCTGCTCGCAACTGCCCACTCTGGACATTCTCCAGGGTCTGCGGCGAGACCTCGGCATCACGGTCTGGTCATCGATTGCAGCGACAGCGGCCATCGCAGAGGAGACCGTATCTTCGATCCAGCAAGGAGGATGACCTCATGAAAACAAGACATCTCGTCGTAATCGCATGGGCCGCCGCGCTCGGCGCCGCACTGGTGCCCAGCGTTCAAGCGCAGACCTGGCCTGCCGGGACCGTACGCATCATCGTGCCATTTGCCCCGGGCGCACTGACGGACCTGGCCGCCCGAAATATTGCGGCCGAGCTGTCCGTACAGTCCGGCCAGCAGTTCGTGGTCGAAAACAAGGGCGGGGCGGGCGGCACGATCGGCACGGCCGAGGTCGCCAAGGCCAAGCCAGACGGCACCACGCTCGTTTTCACCGACAGCTCGCTCACCATCTCGCCGGGGCTGTACGGAAAACTGCCCTATGACGTGCAAAAAGACCTCACGCCGATCACGATGGCCGTGGAGGCGCCCGCCATCCTGGTCGCTCGCACCCAGTTGGGCGTGAAAACGCTGAAGGAGCTCGTCGAGCGGGCCCACTCCAAACCCAACAGCCTGACCTTCGGCTCGGGCGGGCAGGGCTCGTCGGCCCATCTCGCGGGCGAAGTGTTCTTCGGTCAGGTCGGCCTCCAGCTTACGCACATCCCGTTCAAGGGCGTCGCCGCAGCGCTCACCGATGTGGCGGGCAACCAGATCGACATGGCCTTTTCGAGCCTGGGCGGCGCTTCGGGGCATATCCGCGGCAACCGGGTGGTGCCCATGGCCTTGAGCGGCGCGACACGCTCGGCGACGTTTCCGGACATCCCCACCTTCGCCGAGCTTGGTTATCCGCAATATGACGTGGTCTACCGGTTTGGTCTGCTGGGCCCCGCCGGCATGAGCCCATCGATGGTCAAGACTCTGCAGGACGGGGTCGCAACCGCAGTGCAGACCCCGAAGTTGAAGGCCTTTCTCGATGCTCAGGGCGCGGTCGCGATCCGTATTGACGGGCCTCGTTTTGGGGAGGAGATCGCCCGCGAATTGAAGATGTGGAAGGCTGCGATCGACCGCGCGGGGGTCAAGGCGCAATGAACGAATCGATTGATCCCATCCAGCGCGCCCCGGCCGGCGCCTGCGACAGCCACTTCCATATTTTCGGATCACCCGAGCGGTTCCCGTATCGCGATCCGAACCTTCGATATGCGCCCCCCTATGCGCCGCTGGACCAGTATCTCGAGCGGGCGCAACGGATCGGCATCGAGCGCTTTGTGTTCGTTCAGCCCAGTGCTTATGGGCGGGACAATGAGTGCCAGCTTGAAGCGATGGCGGCTATGGGCGATCGCTGCCGAGGCATCGTCGACATCGACGAGAACGCGCCCGACGCGCTGTTCGAGAGCTTGCACCGGCAAAACGTACGCGGCATCCGGATCAATGTCTCGCCGGTACACAAGCCCGACCCGCAGCTTGCGGGTCGGCTGTTGCCTCGAATCAACGCGCTCGAACCGCGCTGCCGCGCGTTCGGCTGGCACCTGGACTTTCTGCTGCCGGGCTGGCTGACCGATCAGTTGCTCGATCGCATCACGTCGCTCGAGATCGATCATTCGCTGGCACACCTGGGCATGTTCCAGGCGGCTGAAGGGCCCCATCAACCCGGCTTCCGACGTCTGCTCGACAAACTTGAACGGGGGTCGGGACGCACCTGGGTCAAGCTGACCGGCTTTTACCGGATTTCGCGAAAGCCGCCGCACTACTCCGACGTCGGGCCGATGGTGGCTGCGCTCGTCGCTGCAGCCCCGGACCGGCTGATCTGGGGCAGTGACGATCCGCACCTGTCCTTTTCCGAAGAGACGGGCACGATCACGCTCTACAACCTGATGTGGAACTGGGTGGGCAGCGATTCAGTACGCAAAAAAATTCTGGTCGACAATCCGGCCCGACTGTTCGGCTTTCCGAAGGCTTAGTTCCGCACATCCAGCCCAGCCATCCACTCTATGCGGGCGCACCGCCCGGATCGATGGTCGGGTCAAGCACAACACCGACGCAACTGGAGGACGACGATGATCAAAGCGCTCTTGGGTGCCGCCCTGGCACTGGTCGCTGCAGCCGCTCAGGCGCAGAGCTTTCCGAACAAGACCGTGCGTATCGTGATCGGCTTTCCGCCCGGAGGCGGGATTGATGCGGTCACGCGCATCATGGCCCCAAAGATGGCCGAGATACTCAAGCAAGCGGTCGTGGTCGAAAACAAACCGGGAGGCAATGCGCTGGTCGCGATGGCCGAGGTCGCAAAATCGGCCCCGGACGGCCACACGCTCTTTGTCGGCACCTCGGGCAATCTGGCGATGTCCTCGACCTTCTTCCCGAATGCCCCCGTCCGGGTTGACCGAGATTTCGTGGCCGTAGCCCAGACCGCCACCCTGCCCTTCGTGCTGGTGGTGAACCCCAACGTACCGGCCAGCAACGCGCGTGAGTTGATCGCCTGGATCAAAGCCAATCCCGGCAAGGTCAACTACTCGTCCTCGGGCAACGGCAGCACCCTGCACCTTGCGGGCGAGCTCTTCAACGACATGGCGGGAACCCGAGCCACACATATTGCGTACAAGGGCAGCGCACCGAGCATCGCCGATCTGGTGGGCGGGCATGTGCACTTCGCATTTGATGCGCCCAGCCTGACGATGCCGCAGGTCAACGCGGGCAAATTGCGGGCGATCGGTCAGACAGCGCTCACCCGCGTCGATTCGTTGCCCGGCCTCGCTCCGATCGCGGAGTCGCTGCCCGGATTCGAGGTGCTCAACTGGTACGGCATGGTGGCGCCCAAAGGCACCCCCGACGCGGCGATCAGGGTTCTGGCCCAGTCCGTTCGGGAGAGCTTTTCAGACACCGATGTGCGCGATCGCATCACCAAACTCGGGATCGATCCGGTGACTACGGATCCGGCGCGCTTTGCCCAGTTCATGCGCGATGAAACCGGCAAGTGGTCCCGCGTGATCACCCAAGCCGGAATCAAGATTGAATGACGCCGCGGGCGACGACCCCGCCTCTCAGGCCCGGCGCGAGAAGGCCGGGTCAAAGTCCGAGCGGTTCGAGTAGGCCGAGTCGTCGAAAATCTCGATCGGGTCGTCCTCGTCGGTGACCTCATCGAGCGAGCGCACGCGGCGGAAGTCGCTGTAAAACCGCAAACCGTTGCGGCAACTGAGCTCCATGCGACGGGCGGCGTTGAGCGCGCGCTCCGGATCGATGATCAGAGCGAGGGCGTCGACCGGCGAGGCGACCTCGGACGGATGTGCTTCGAGCAGGGCTTCGGTGGGGCAGTCGATCGGATTCATATCGGTCTCCGGGTGTGAGGGCCATCCAGTGGAATGACCGAGTATCGGCCCGCCTGCAGGGAGCCGATTGCGCCATTTCTCACACGGCAGGGCAAAGAAACTGATCCAGGTCAGTCCGACTGCCAAATTCTGCTCATCGCGCAGTGGCTCTGGCCGGGTGGTTCACAATAGCGGTATGGCTGATCCTCCCCTCTCCGCAGTCGAACGGGGGTCCGATCCCGAGGCGCGCCTCCCCGCGGAGGCCCAACGCCCCTCGCTCGCGATCCTCGCCCGCCTGCTTCCTTTTCTGGCTCCCTACCGACTGCGCATCGCCCAGGCCCTCGCGGCGCTCCTGCTGGCCGCCTCGATGGTACTGTTGGTTCCGCTTGCGTTTCGCCGGATCATTGACGTCGGTTTCGGGTCAAGCGATGTCATTGCCGGATCGTTCCTCGCGTTGGGCGCACTGGCGATCGTGCTTGCGCTCGCGACCGCCTGGCGCTTTTACTGCGTATCGTGGCTGGGCGAGCGGGTGAGCGCCGACGTGAGAGGCGCGGTCTACCGGAGCGTGCTGGCCCTGGATCCTGTGTTCTTCGAGACCATGAAGCCGGGCGAAGTGCTGTCGCGACTGACCGGGGACACGACGCTCGTCCAGACCCTGGTCGGAACGAGCCTGTCCATGGGGCTCCGGAACAGCCTGCTCGCCTGCGGTGCGCTTGCGATGATGCTGGTCACGGACCTGGTGCTTGCGGCCCTGATCATTGGGCTGCTCGCCGTGGTGATCGTGCCGATTATGATCGCGGGCCGCAGGGTCAGAAAGCTCTCGCGGGTCAGCCAGGACCGCGTGGCCGATGCCAGTGCCCTTGCGGGCGAAACGCTCGGCGCGATTCAGACGGTGCAGGCGTTCGGCCGGCAGGGCTGGGAAGCGGGACGTTTCGCGCAGGCCGCAGAGCGGGCCTTCGATGCAGCGGTCAGACGGACCGGTTCCCGCGCCAAGCTCACAGCACTCGCCATCGTCCTGGTGTTCGGTGCGATCATCTTTGTGCTGTCACTGGGCGCCCATGCGGTCGCGCGCGGATCGATGAGTCCGGGGCTGTTGACGCAGTTCATCCTGTACTCGGCGATTCTCGCCGGTGCAATCGGGGCCCTGGCTGAAGTCTTCGGTGATGTCCAGAGGGCTGCAGGTGCCACCGAGCGACTGCTGGAATTGCTGGACGCCCGTCCTGCAATCACCGGCCCCGCCCGGGCCTCAGCCCCATCGACCACCCCCACCCTGCCGGCCTCCATCATTTCGGAGCCAAGCCCTCTCACAGCCGGCTCACCGTTGCAGGCAGCCTCCTCTAGCACAGCGCCTGCCCGACCAAACACGAGCGCACCCCGGGGCAGCGGCGTCGAGTTTCAGGGGGTCCGCTTCTGCTATCCGTCGCGCCCGCTCGCGGCCGCGATCGACGGGCTCAATTTCACGGCTGAGCCGGGGCAGACCATTGCCTTGGTCGGCCCTTCCGGCGCTGGAAAGAGCACGGTCTTTCATCTGCTCCTGCGCTTTTACGATCCGCAATCCGGAGTGATCCGGATCGACGGGCATGATCTGCGTTCACTTGACCCGGATCAACTTCGTTCGGGGATCGGGATCGTTGCGCAAGACAACATGGTCTTCTCTGCCAGCGTGCTCGACAACATCCGCTACGGAAAGCTCGATGCTTCCGATGAAGAGGTGCGCGCGGCGGCGAAAGCAGCCTACGCGCTGGATTTTATCGAGGCCCTGCCCCAGGGGTGGCAGACCGAACTCGGCGAGCGCGGCATGCGACTGTCCGGCGGACAGCGCCAGCGTATCGCAATCGCGCGGGCGCTCCTGCGCGACCCTCCCCTGCTCCTCCTGGATGAAGCCACCAGCGCGCTCGACTCCGACAGCGAAAGAGCCGTGCAGGCAGCGCTCGCTCGAGCGGTCACGGGCCGGACCACCCTGGTGATCGCCCACCGACTGGCGACCGTCGTGGGGGCCGATCGCATCATCGTCATGCAGGCGGGAGCCGCGGTGGAGAGCGGAACCCACCATGATTTGCTCGCCCGCGGCGGACTCTATTCCCGACTGGCCGCAACGCAGTTCGACGACCATCAAGGAATTGCGCTACCCTAGCGCGCGTCTCGGATCCGGGCTCGCGACGTAACGCTTGGCCCGCTCGACGCGCCACCGATTCCTCTCAGGAGATCTTGATCCATGAAACTCGTTCGTTATGGCCAGCCGGGCAAGGAAAAGCCGGGCCTGATCGATGCTGAAGGCACACTGCGCGACCTCTCCAAGGTCATTCCCGACATCGGGCCGGCGCAGCTGTCGGACAAGTCGCTCGCCAAGCTCGCCAAGCTGAAAACCGACAAACTGCCGCTCGTGCGCGGCAAGCCCCGGCTGGGACCGCCCCTGAGCGGCTCGAGCAAGTTCGTGGCAATCGGGCTGAATTACAGCGACCATGCAGCCGAGACCGGAAACCCGGTGCCCAAAGAGCCCATCATCTTCCACAAGACCCTGAGTTCAATTCAGGGGGCCAACGATGACGTCATGTTGCCCAAGGGCTCGGTCAAGACCGACTGGGAAGTCGAACTGGGCATCGTGATCGGGACCCGCACGAGCTACGTCTCCAAGAAGGATGCTCTCAAGCACGTGGCCGGCTACATGATGGTCAATGACGTGTCCGAGCGCGAATACCAAATGGAACGCGGCGGTACCTGGGACAAAGGCAAGGGCGCGGACACCTTCGGACCGATCGGCCCCTGGCTGGTGACCGCGGATGAAGTGCCCAATCCCCAGAAGCTCGACCTGTGGCTCGATGTCAACGGGGAAAAATGCCAGCGCGGCAACACCAAGACGATGATTTTCGATTGTGCGACCCTGGTGTCCTATGTGAGTCAGTTCATGACCCTCAACCCTGGAGACATCATCACCACCGGTACGCCACCGGGCGTCGGTGTCGGCATGAAGCCGCCCAAGTTCCTGCGTCCGGGTGATGTACTGACGCTGGGCATCTCGGGGCTGGGCGAGGCGCGCGCCCGGGTCGTGAAGTTTCAAGCCAAGAAGTAATCGGGTCCTCCGCTCCTCCCGAGTCCGGGTGGTCGACTCGGGACCCAAGGACAGTGGGTCTGCAGCCGCCAGACCGGCAAACCGTGACCCTGGCCGGGCGATGAGCCCGGCTTTTTTTCAGGCCTGCTGGCGCAATGGACCCGGCTCTAGATACCGGGACAGCTCTTCAAGCGCAGATCGGTACACCTCGCGCTTGAATTCGATCACAGACTCGAGGGGAACCCAGTATTCCTGCCAGCGCCAGGCGTCGAACTCAGGCTCGCCGGAGGCAGTGAGATCAACATGATGGTCCTCGCCCAGCATTCGGATCAGAAACCAGATCTGTTTCTGGCCACGATAGGGCACTCTGTGATCGCGCCGGGTCCAGTGTCTGGGCACATCGTAACGCAACCAGTCCCGGGTGCGGCCAAGCACCGCGACATGCTCTGGTAGCAGTCCGGTTTCCTCGCGCAATTCGCGATACATCGCCTGGCGCGGCGACTCGCCCCGCTTGATGCCCCCCTGCGGAAACTGCCAGGCGGGCTCTCTGATTCGCTTGCCCCAGAAGACTTCGTTCCGGTCATTGACCAGGATGATGCCGACATTGGGGCGGTACCCTTCTCGGTCCAGCACGGCCGCACCCATGGATCTTTTACAATGCTTCGATTATATCGGCCCGCCCGCTGCCGCGGCAGCATCGCCTGACGGAATTTCATGAAAGCTTCGCGTTTCCATATCGCCACCCTCAAAGAGGCGCCTACCGACGCCGAGATCGTCAGCCACAGACTGATGACCCGCGCCGGGATGATCCGCAAACTCGCCGGCGGTATCTACAACTACATGCCGCTGGGCTTGCGCAGCATCCGCAAGATCGAGGCCATCATTCGTCACGAGATGAATGCGGCGGGAGCCATCGAATTGCTGATGCCGGTGGTGCAACCGGCTGAGCTCTGGATGGAGTCCGGTCGCTGGGAGAAGTACGGGCCGGAATTGCTCAGGGTCAAGGATCGGCACGGCCGCGATTTCATCGTGCAACCGACCTCCGAAGAGGTGATCACGGACATTGCTCGTCAGGAGTTGCGAAGCTACCGGCAACTGCCCCGAAACCTCTATCACATCCAGACCAAGTTTAGGGATGAACGCAGGCCCCGATTCGGCGTCATGCGCGGACGCGAGTTCACCATGAAGGACGCGTATTCATTCGACCGCAACCGTGAGGGGGCGCTTGCGAGCTACCAGGCGATGTACGACGCCTATACCCGCATCTTCACCCGCATGGGCCTCAGGTTTCGCGCGGTTGCGGCCGACACGGGCGCAATTGGCGGCTCGGCCAGCCATGAATTTCAGGTAATTGCAGACACGGGCGAAGATGCCATCGCTTACTGCCCCCAGAGCGATTTCGCGGCCAACATTGAGCTTGCAGAAGCCCTGCCTCTGGTGCCGCAACGGCTGCCCGCCTCAGAGCCCTTGAACAAACGGGTCACGCCCGACTGCGCAACCTGCGAATCAGTCGCGAAGCTGCTCGGTGTGCCCATCGAGCGAACCGTCAAATCGCTGGTGCTGGCCGTTGACCGGCGCGAACCGCTCAAGGACGGGGCCGACGATGGCCCGGCGAGCGCACGCATCGTCGAAACGCGCATCTGTCTGTTGTTGGTGCGGGGCGATCACGAGCTCAACGAAGTCAAGGCAGGCAAGGTACCTGGGCTGGACGGGTTCCGGTTCGCAAACGAGAGCGAAATCTTGGAACACTTCGGCTGTCAGCCGGGTTCGATCGGACCCCTTGCGACCAGACGCCCGGTTCGGGTGATTGCCGACCGCACGGTCGCCCACATGGCCGACTTCGTCTGTGGCGCCAACGACGACGGCCATCATTACACCGGGGTGAACTGGGGTCGCGACCTGCCGGAACCGGAGATCGCTGATCTGCGCAACGTCCGGGCCGGTGACCCCTCGCCCGACGGCAAGGGGGTTCTCGAAATTCAGCGCGGCATCGAGGTCGGGCACGTCTTCTACCTGGGCACCAAGTACTCGGACGCGATGCAGGCGCGCTTTGTCGACGAAGATGGCCAATCCAAGCCCTTCGAAATGGGCTGCTACGGCATCGGCGTCACGCGGCTCCTGGGCGCAGCCATTGAGCAGAACCACGACGAGCGCGGCATCATCTGGCCTGCAGCGATTGCGCCCTTCGAAGTGGTGATCGCGCCCCTGGGGATGGACCGTTCCGAAGCGGTCCGCCTGCAGGCGCAGTCCCTCTATCGGCAGCTGTGCGAGGCCGGAATCGACGTGATCCTCGATGACCGGGGCGAACGGCCGGGGGCCATGTTCGCGGATTGGGAATTGATCGGCGTTCCGGTGCGTATCACGGTCGGAGAGCGCGGACTGAAAGAGGGGGTGATCGAGGTGCAGGCAAGGCGAGAGCGCGAACCCGGTCGGCTGGCACCGGGCGACGTGCTCGCCCGCGTACAGGCGCTCCTCGGGTCGCTTTGAACCCCGGGAACTAGCGCAGATCGGGCACAGCCAGCACTTTGCCCGGGTTCATGATTCCCAAGGGATCCAACGCGTCCTTGATCCTGCGCATGAGTGAAATTTCGACGGACGATTTGTAACGCGCCGCCTCGTCGCGCCGCAATTGCCCCAGACCATGCTCGGCCGAGATCGAACCGCGGTGCGCGACCACAGCGTCATGGGTGATCCGGTTGATGTCGTCCTGCAGCGCCAAAAACGCGGCTTCGTTCCGGTCGCCCAGGGCGGGCGAGACATTGAAATGCAGATTGCCATCGCCGAGGTGGCCGAACACCACCAGGCGAACGCCGGGGTAGGCCGTGCGCAGGGCAGCACCGGCATCGTCGACAAAATCGGCAATCCGGGAGATCGGCACCGAGACATCATGCTTGATGTTCTTGCCCTCGGCGCCTTGCGCCTCGGAAATGTTTTCACGCAGCGCCCAGAGCGCGCGACTCTGGGCGATGGACTCGGCCAGCACTGCATCGCTGATCCAGCCGGCGCCCAGTGCTTCCTCGAGGAGTCCCTCGAGGGCCGAACGAGCTGCGCTCTCGCTCTCCGGGTGGGAGCACTCGATGAGCACGTAATAGGGGCTGCGCTCGGCGAGAGGCAAACGGCAATCGCTGAAGTGCCGCTCGACCAGTTCGAGACACAGATCGGACATGAGTTCGAACGCGGTGAGCGTGGCCGACAGGCGGCGCTGCGCACACTCGAGCAACTTGAGCGCGGCGCGAGGATCGCCCAGAGCGACGAAGGCTGGCACCTGTGCGGCGGGCATCGGATGGAGTTTGAGGGTGGCCGCAGTGATCACCCCCAAGGTGCCTTCGGCGCCGATGAAGAGATCGCGCAGGTCATACCCGGTGTTGTCTTTGCGCAGCCCTCGCAAGCCATCCCAAACTTCGCCCTGGGCCGTCACGACTTCGACGCCCAGGCAGAGTTCACGGGTATTGCCATAGCGCAGCACTTGCACGCCACCCGCATTGGTCGAGAGGTTGCCTCCGACCGTGCAACTGCCTTCGGCCGCCAGGGACAGCGGAAACAATCGACCAGCCTCAGCCGCCGCCCGCTGAAGGTCGGCCAGGATGCAGCCAGCCTCCACCGTCATCGACTGATTCAGGGTGTCGATGGCCCGGATGCGGCGCATCCGGGCGAGCGAGAGCACCAGAGCCGAACCGCTGGCATCGGGCGTCGCACCGCCCGACAAACCGGTATTGCCGCCCTGGGGAACGATCGGGACACGATGTCGGGCGCACCATTGCACGACTGCGGCCACATCTTGCGTGGAGTCGGGCTGAGCCACGGCGATCGCACGACCGAAGTAGCGCTTGCGCCAGTCGGTCAGAAACGGCGCCATATCGGTGGGGTCGGTCAACAGTCGGCCGGAAAAGCAATCGCGCAGCTCGGCCAAGGAGTCGGCCCGCGGGTTCCGATCATTCACGTTCAAACTCCCGGTCGGGTCAACGCATGCCGGGCAGCATGCCCTTGAAACCACGCATCATTTTGGCCAAGCCGCCTTTTTGCATGCGCTTCATCATCGTTTGCATTTGCTCGAACTGGGCCAGCAAGCGGTTGACTTCCTGGACGGGAACCCCGGAGCCCGCCGCGATGCGGCGCTTGCGCGAGGCCTTGATCAATTCCGGGCGGGAGCGTTCGCCGGGGGTCATCGAGCAGATGATGCCCTGCATCCTGCGCATCTGACGCTCGGCCTGCCCCATGTCGGCGCCGGCGGCCGCCTGCTGAAACTGCGCTGGAAGCTTGTCGAGCAAAGAGCCCAAACCGCCCATGCGGTTCATCTGGCCCAACTGGGCTGCAAAATCATTCAGGTCGAAGCGATTGCCGCGCTTGAGTTTTTCGGCCAGCTTCTGGGCCTGTTCCTGGTCAACCGCGCGGGAGGCCTCCTCGACCAGGGCCACGATGTCGCCCATGCCCAGGATCCGCTGGGCCATGCGCTCGGGGTGGAATGCTTCGAGTCCGTCGAGCTTTTCGCCCACGCCGGCAAATTTGATGGGCGCGCCGGTCACCGCCTTGACCGAGAGTGCCGCCCCGCCCCGGGAGTCCCCGTCGAGCTTGGTCAGCACCACTCCGGTGACTTTGAGGGTCTGGGCGAAGGCGCGCGCGGTATTGACGGCATCCTGTCCCTGCATGGCATCGACCACAAGCAGGGTCTCGACCGGGTTGAGCGCAGCATGCAATTGCGCGATCTCGCCCATCATCTGCTCATCGATGGCCAGCCGTCCGGCCGTGTCAACGAGCAAAACATCGTGATAGTGCGTGCGGGCCCACCGCAGCGCGGCCTGGGCGATGTCCACCGGCGACTGCCCGCTCTCCGAGGGGAAGAAGTCGGCCTCGGCCTGCGCGGACACCACCCGCAACTGCTCGATGGCCGCGGGTCGATAGACGTCGCACGAGACGGTCAGAACCTTGCGGCGTTCATTCTGACGCAGCCAACGGGCGAGCTTGCCCACCGTGGTGGTCTTCCCGGCGCCCTGGAGCCCTGCCATGAGGATGACCGCAGGGGGCTGGGCGGCAAGATCGAGGCCGGTGCCGGCCCCCCCCATGAGTTGCGTGAGCTCGCGATGCACGACGCCGACCAGGGCTTGCCCCGGCGTGAGGCTGCCCACCACCTCCTGACCCAGCGCGGCCTCGCGGACCCGAGCGATGAACTCGCGCACCACCGGCAAAGCGACGTCGGCTTCAAGCAGCGCCACGCGGATTTCGCGCAGCATGTCCTGCATGTTGGTTTCGGTCAGACGCGCTTCGCCGCGCATGGTCTTGACCACGCGGGACAGGCGCTGGGTGAGATTGTCGAGCATGGGTCCTGGAGTAAACTCGTTGTGTGGGCATTTTACTGGTTCTGGTCTTCGCAGCACCCGCGCTCCTCTATTTGGCCGCCTGGCGTGCCGATGAGCGGCGCAGCCTGCCTTGGCTCATCGCAGCGCTCGCGCTTCACGCCGGGTCTTTGCTGCTCGCCTCCCGGACGCCTTCGGGTTGGAACTTCGGCTTCGCCTTCGTTTTGTCGGCCACGCTATGGATCGGCGTGGCCGTCATGTGGTTTGAAGGGCTGACGGTGGGCCTGCGGGCCTTGCGCACCCTATTGCTGCCGGCCGCTGCGGTCGCGGTAACCCTGCCGGTGTTTTTCCCCGGCGCCGAACTGGTGCAGGTGGCCAAGCGGCCGTTGTTCGCGCCCCACCTCCTTGCCGGCACGCTCGCCTACGGGGTGCTGACGCTGGCCGCCTTGCACGCCCTGCTGATGGCCGCGGCAGAGCGGGCATTGCACGCACGCGACGCCGACGAGGGGGGCTGGGTGCGACGAATGCTCGATGAGGCCCCACCTCTGCTCGCACTTGAGCGGATCCTGTTCAGGCTGATTGGGATCGGTTTCTTCTTCCTGACGGTGACCACCGTCTCGGGCATTTTCTTTTCCGAGCAGGTATTCGGACGCCCGCTGACGCTCAATCACAAGATCGTCTTCACGTTGGTGTCCTGGGCAGTCTTCGGCGCCCTGCTGTTGGGCCGTCGCCTGTGGGGCTGGCGGGGGCGCACGGCGCTGCGGCTGACGATCGGAGGATTTGTTTTGCTGCTGCTGGGTTACGTCGGGAGCCACTTCGTGCTTGAGGTGATTCTGGGGCGCCGCTGATGGGAAAGTTCGTTTTCTGGGTCGGAGTCTTTGCGCTCATCTGGCTTGCGTTCCGTCTGTTCAAGATCCTGCAGCGCAAGCACCTGTCCAAGGACGATCGACCCGTTGAGCCCCAGGCGTCCGGGCAAGGTGAGCCCAACGATCCGGCGGTTCCGATGCTGCAATGCGCACATTGCGGCCTTTATCTGCCGCGTCATGAGGGTGTGGCTGCTGACGGCCGTGTGTACTGTTCGAGGGAGCACCGTGACGCAGGTCCGTCCCGACAGGGTGAGCCGGGCGGACAATGAACCGGGCAGCGAAACCCACCCCTGCGCGGCTCACTCAGCTGGCGTGGTCGGCATCGGACCGGGGGTGGATCGAGGGTGCGCGCAGGCTGGCCTCGCCCAACGCCAACGAGCGCCCCACCGGGATGGCGGTGGACACCGTCATTGTCCACTCGATCAGCCTGCCTCCCGGGCAATTTGGGGGCACAGCGATCGAACGCCTCTTCATGAACCGTCTCGACGGCGACCCCAACCCGGTGCTCGCCGAGCTGGCCTCGCTGCAGGTGTCGGCCCATTTCGTGATCCGACGGCGAGGCGGGCTCATGCAATTCGTATCGACCGATCGGCGGGCATGGCACGCCGGCCCCTCCCAGCTGCTCGATCGCTCAGCCTGTAACGATTTCTCCATCGGGATCGAACTGGAGGGCGACGACCTGCATCCATTTTCGGATTCTCAGTATGAGCGCTTGTCAAGCGTTCTATTACTGTTGCGCGAACGCCACCCAATCGCATGGATCGCCGGCCACCAGGATATCGCGCCCGGCCGCAAGACCGACCCGGGACCTCAATTCGACTGGCCGCGAATGCTCGCCAGCGCGGGCGGCCAGGGTTTGCTGCGGCCCGCCCCCCACGCCCCCTGACACGCGGGTCTCGCGGACAGTAACGGGCAATGACCGGGCGCTTGCTCGCCGCCCGGCCGATCACTAGAATTAGTCCTTCCAGATGCGGCGGGCGCTAGATGTAGTGTCCGGCCATCACGAATTCCCGGTCGTCCATCGCCGGCCCTGGGGGGCACGGCTTGGGCGATCCGCCCGACCAAGACAGGAGATTCCCTATGTTCAGAACCGCTGAGCACGCAGCGCCGGACGCCCCCACCCTGACCGGCTCGGCCTTGCCGTCCAGCGCGCTCGCCCGTTCTTCGGGATCGAATTCCGCGTTTCTCGTCGACTTCAAGGTCATTCGCCGAAACGGCTCGGTCGTCGGCTTTGAGCCCAACAAGATTGCCATCGCGCTGACCAAGGCCTTCCTCGCGGTCAACGGCGGTCAAAGCGCCGCCTCGGCCCGTGTTCGCGAGGTCGTCGACCAGCTGACTCAAGCCGTGGTCACGGCGCTCACCCGGGGCAAGAACGGGGGCGCAACCTTCCATATCGAGGACGTCCAGGACCACGTCGAACTCGCGCTCATGCGCTCCGGCGAGCATGAGGTCGCCCGGGCCTATGTCCTGTATCGCGAGCGCCGCGCCCAGGAGCGGGCGGCGAGTCGCGAACAGGCCGACTTACGCGCTGCTCCGGTGCTGCACGTGGTCGATGGCACCTCGAGGCTGCCCCTCGATGTGGCTGGTCTGAAGGCTCTGATCGCCTCGGCCTGCCAGGGGCTCGGCGATTTCGTGAGCGTTGATGCGGTCCTCAGCGAGACGGTGCGCAACCTCTACGACGGCGTCCCGCTCGAAGAGGTCTACAAATCCGCCATCCTGTCGGCCCGTGCGCTGATCGAGAAGGACCCGAGCTACAGCCAGGTCACCGCGCGCCTTCTGCTTCACACCATCCGCCGAGAGGTACTGGGCGAGGAGGTCAGCCAGGCTGCGATGGCGAACCGCTATGCCGACTATTTCCCTCGCTTCATGCGTCGCGGCGTCGAAGCCGGACTGATCGATGAGCGTCTGCTTCAGTACGACCTCGGGCGACTCGGTGCCGCACTTTCGGCCGAGCGCGACCTGCAGTTCACCTATCTGGGGCTGCAAACACTCTACGACCGATATTTCCTGCATGTCGACGAGCAGCGGATCGAGTTGCCGCAGGCGTTCTTCATGCGTGTGGCGATGGGATTGGCTCTGAACGAGGTCGACCGTGAGGCTCGCGCCGTCGAGTTCTATCAGCTCCTGTCGAAATTCGATTTCATGAGTTCAACGCCCACGCTGTTCAATTCGGGCACCCAGCGCTCTCAATTGTCCTCGTGCTATCTGACCACCGTTTCGGATGATCTGGACGG
>JBIKVK010000117.1:0-10090 GCA_044356835.1 Burkholderiaceae bacterium | reverse complement strand
TTCCTTGCGGACCTCTTCGTCACTTACCGGAGCTACGTTGGACAAATGGTCCTGAATCACTGCACGGATCAAAATATCCTCGCGTGACTGTTCCAGCTGCCGTGCGACCTCGGCACTCTTGGCCAGGCCCTTACGCTCAGCCTCCTGCGCGAAGAGTTCCCGCAAGATCAGCTGTTCGCGGATCAGTGCGCGCAATTCCGCAGTATCGGGGCGCCCTTGGGCGACAAATTGGCGCACAACCTCTTCGAGGCGGTCGGTGGTAATGGCCTTGCCATTGACGACGACGAGATCCTGCGCAACGACGGATCCAATGCTGAGCGCGGACAGAACCAGCAGCCGCGCGAGGGTACTGCCAGCGGGTTTGATATTCATGATGTCGGATTTGAGGGGAGGGGGAATTCAGGTCTGGGTGTGCGGTTGAGCCGCTTCGGAGGGGGTACGTGCATCAATCACAAGGGCGTGGAGCCGATGGGGCATCCAGTCGGCCACCGCATCATAGACCAGGCGATGCCGCGCGACGCGGCCGAGGCCCGAAAAATCGTCGCTGATGATGCGAACGGAGAAATGGGCCGCGCCGCCTGCCGCACCCGCGTGCCCGGCATGCTTGTGACTATCGTCGACGAGTTCCAGGCTGACGCAGCTGAGCCTGGCGTTCAAGCGCGATCTCACCGCCTCCGTGGTGAGTCGATCCACCAAAGCACCTGCACTGTCGGATTGATGCCGAGTCGGTGCGCCCGGGGGACTCATGAGTCCTCCCTGGGCTCAGCGTACCGACTCATGTAGAGCACCTGCAACAGGACGAACAGCACCATCAGCCCCAGGGTGCCAAATGTCTTGAAATTGACCCAGAAATCGGTCGAAAACTGGTACGCAACGATGAGGTTGAGGACGGCCATAGCGACCAGAAATACAATCCACGCGATGTTGACCCGCTCCCAGATGGCATCGGGCAAGGCAATCTGCCCCCCCATCGCCGAGCGAATGAGATTTCGTCCGAGCATCCAGCGGGCCACTGCCAGAGCGGCTGCAAACGCTCCGTACAAGACAGTCGGCTTCCACTTGATGAAGGTTTCATCTCGCAGAACCAGGGTCATCCCCCCGAAGACCACGATGATGATCAGGCTGGCCCACTGCATGGGCTCGACCACCTTGCCTCTCAATCGAAGCCAGCCGATCTGTGCAATGCTCGCGACGATGGCGACCGCAGTCGCCGCATAGATATCGACGAGCTTGAAGGTCACGAAAAACAACAGTACCGGGAACAGATCGAACAGAAGCTTCATTGGGGCAATCCTGCAAGGGCCGGCCAGAAGACGCTAAAATAGCCGATTTTCCGGAGATTGAAGATGGCCGAACGAACCCGTACCCGCCGCAACACCCTCGAGCGCCGTTGTTTGCCCAAGTCCCTCAAGCGACTGTTCGTCGGTCGTACCCGCCCGGTATTCCGCATGCTCGAGAAAGTAAAGAAGGCCTGATCAAGGCCCCCCTCCCGCCGTGCCGGACCTCAGGACGCTTCCTGACCAGACTCGGGGACAAAGCGCAGCGACGCCGAATTGATGCAGTACCGGAGACCGGTCGGTGGCGGCCCGTCTTCGAAAACATGCCCCAAGTGAGCATCGCAGGTCGAGCACAGTACCTCGGTTCGAACCATCCCCCAGCTTAGGTCGCGTTTTTCCCTGACTGCATCGACTGAGGCGGGCTCAAAATAGCTGGGCCACCCGGACCCCGAGTCGTACTTGGTGTCCGACTTGAAGAGTTCTGCGCCACAGCACACGCAGGCATAGGTGCCTGCAGCGTGGTGATCCCAGTAGCACCCGGTGAAGGCGCGTTCCGTGCCGTGCTTGCGGGTAATCTGGTACTGCTCGTCGGTCAGCTTCGCGCGCCAGTCGGCGTCACTGAGTTGAACCTTTGCCTTCTGCTCACTGTCGTTCATAGCAATCACCTTGGTCGATCCTGGGGGGCGGCAAGCGCGCGCGGCGCGCTTGCAATCGTGATTCTATGGCCCATGCGCGCCGCCAGGACCAAGACCGGGGCGGCGTGCTGGTATCCTTTCGCCAAAGAATTCGATGGGAGACCGCGATGCACGGGCTGATGATGGACATGCCGCTGCTCACGTCCTCGATCCTGAAGCATGCAGCACGGCATGCAGGCGATGTCGAGGTCGTGTCCCGCAGGGTGGAAGGGGATCTGCACCGCTACACATGGGCCGAATGCGAGTCTCGGTCACGTCGTTTGGGAGCGGCCTTCACCCGGGACGGAATGTCTCCTGGGACCCGGGTGGCTACGCTGGCGTGGAACGGATACCGGCACCTGGAGCTCTACTACGGTGTGGGCGGGATGGGGGGCATCATCCACACCATCAACCCGCGGCTGCATCCGGACCAGATTGCATGGATCGTCAACCATGCCGAAGACCAGTACCTCGCGTTCGACCTCACGTTCGTCCCAATCATTGAAAAGATCGCCCCCCTGTGCCCGGGAATCAAGCGCTGGATTGCGCTGTGCGATAACGAGCGCATCCCCTCGATCCCGGGTATTGCCTCGGTCACCTGTTATGAGGGCTTTCTCGCGAGCGGCGACACGCAGGCTGTATGGCCAGAATTCGATGAGCGCAGCGCCGTGGGTCTTTGCTATACCTCGGGTACGACGGGCAACCCCAAAGGTGCGCTCTACACCCATCGCTCAACAGTGCTGCATGCCTACGGGGGGGCCCTGCCGGATGCCATGGGCTTATCAGCACTCGACACCGTGCTGCCGGTCGTCCCAATGTTCCATGTCAACGCCTGGGGCCTGCCCTATTCGAGCTGTCTGGTGGGTGCAAAACTGGTGCTGCCCGGACCGCAACTCGATGGGAAATCCCTCTACGAGCTGTTCGAGTCGGAGCAGGTCACTTTCTCCGCAGGTGTGCCGACCGTCTGGCTTGGCCTGCTTCAACATGTTCAAAGCCAGGGGCTCAAGTTCTCTTCCTTCAAGCGCACCGTAATCGGGGGGTCGGCCTGCCCGCCGGCCATGCTCCGGACATTCCGAGAGCAGTATGGCGTCGAGGTGCTCCATGCTTGGGGCATGACCGAAATGTCGCCGCTGGGCACCGTGGCGAAGCTTCAGAGCCGCCACCGCGAAGCCCCGGAGGAGGTCAAGCAAAAGGTACTCGAAAAGCAGGGCCGGGCGATTTTCGGCGTCGACATGAAGATCGTCGGTGACGATGGTGTCGAATTGCCCTGGGACGGCAAGACCTTTGGCAACCTGCTGGTCCGGGGCCCTTGGGTGATCCGAGAATACTTCAAGGGCGATGGGGGTGATCCGCTGAAGTACGAATCCGCAAGTCGCGGATGGTTCCCGACCGGCGACGTGGCTACGATCGATCCAGAGGGCTATATGCAAATCACGGACCGCAGCAAGGACGTGATCAAATCGGGCGGGGAGTGGATCAGTTCAATCGATCTCGAAAATCTGGCCATGGCCCACCCGGCGGTTGCCAACGCTGCAGTCATCGGTATTGCTCATCCCAAGTGGGACGAACGTCCACTGCTGATCGTGGTCAAAAAGCCTGGCGCCGAACTCAGCCGCGAGGCGCTGCTCGCGTTCTACGAGAGCAAGGTGGCCAAGTGGTGGATCCCCGACGATGTTCAGTTTGTAGACAACCTGCCGCTGGGTGCAACGGGCAAGATTCTGAAGACCCGGCTGCGCGAGCAGTTTTCAGGCTATCGTCTGCCCGGTACCTGAGCGCCGGCAGCGCGTGCCGCACCGGACCAGCTTGACGGTTTTCCCGCAAGGAACGCAATGAATCCCATCGATTTCAGCACCCACGATGACATTGCCGTCATCACGATGAACAACCCGCCGGTCAATGGCCTCGGGTACGCACTACGGCGCGGCATCTGCGAAGGCATTGCCCGGGCGGTGGGCGATGCAAAGGTGAAGGCGATTGTCATCACCGGCTCGGGCAAGGCGTTCTCGGGCGGCGCAGACATTCGGGAGTTCAATACACCCGCCGCTACGGCCGAGCCGAATTTGAGCTCGGTCATCCGGATGATCGAGTCGGCCGGCAAGCCCGTGATCGCTGCGATCCATTCGGTAGCGATGGGTGGAGGTCTAGAACTCGCCCTTGGATGCCACTATCGAGTCGCAGTGGCCGGAGCGCAGATCGCATTACCGGAGGTCAAGCTGGGCATTCTCCCGGGGGCTGGGGGCACGCAACGCCTGCCGCGTCTGGTCGGGCTGGAATTGGCCCTCAACATGATCGTGAGCGGGACCCCGGTCATGTCCGAGAAGCTCGCGTCGACGCGTCTCTTCGATCGCTTCCTCGAAGGCGATCTGATGGCCGGCGCACTGGCTTTTGCTCGCGAGATCGTGGCCGCAGGCGCGGCTCGGCCCAAGGTGCGGGACCTGCCCCTGGCGCACGAGGATGGCGAGGGTCTGCTGAGATTCGCGCGAAACACGGCGCAGACGGTAGCCAAAAATTTTCCCGCTCCGGTCGCCTGCATTGACGCGTTGGCCGCTGCGCTCTCAAAGTCCTTCGACGAAGGGATTGCGGTTGAGCGCGAGCTGTTCCTGAAACTGGTCCAGACCCCCGAGTCGAGGGCGCTGCGGCACGCATTCTTCGGTGAACGGGCCGCGGGCAAGATTCCTGACGTGCCGGAAGACACGCCCCTGCGGAAAATTGCGAGCGCTGCAGTCATTGGGGCTGGGACGATGGGCGGCGGCATCGCGATGAATTTCGCCAATGCTGGAATCCCGGTTTGTGTGCTGGAGGTCAAGCCCGAGGCTCTCGAGCGAGGGATCAAGACGATCCGGGCCAACTATGAGAACTCTGCAAAAAAGGGGCGAATGAGTATAGAGGAGGTCGAACGCCGGATGGCGCTGATTCGTCCGACCATGGCCTACGAAGACATTGCACAGTCCGACATCGTGATCGAGGCTGTATTTGAAGACATGGCGGTCAAGGAGCAGGTCTTCCGCACGCTCGACCGCGTCATGAAACCCGGTGCGATCCTCGCGAGCAACACCTCCACCCTGGATGTCGACCGGATCGCCGCCTTCACCCGGCGCCCGCAGGATGTGATCGGCACCCATTTCTTCAGCCCCGCCAATGTGATGAAGCTGCTGGAGATCGTGCGCGGGGCGCAGACTGCGCCCGACGTCTTGCTCACCACCATGAAGCTATCCAAAACGCTTCGGAAAACGGGCGTGGTGTCCGGGGTTTGCGACGGCTTCATTGGCAACCGGATGGTCGAGCAGTATTTGAGGCAGGCTACGTTCATGCTGGAAGAGGGGGCCACACCCCAGCAGGTCGACCGCGCGATCGAGGCCTTCGGCTTCGCCATGGGGCCCTTCAGGATGAGTGACCTTGCCGGGAACGATGTGGGTTGGTACATCCGAAAGCGCCGGTATGTCGAGAAGCCCGACCTGATCTATCCAAAGATCGCTGACCGCATCTGCGAGCTGGGCCGCTTCGGCCAGAAGACCGGCGCGGGCTTTTATCGCTACGAACCAGGCAAGCGGGACGCCTTGCCCGATCCCGCGGTGGATCAAGTCATCTCTGAACATCGAAAGGCGCTCGGGATCACCCCCCGCAAGATCACCAGCGACGAGATCGTGCACCGCCTGGTGTTCGCATTGGTCAACGAGGGCGCCCACATCCTCGAGGAAGGTATTGCTCTTCGCGCTTCAGATATCGACATGGTCTACCTCACCGGCTACGGCTTCCCGCTTCATCGGGGCGGTCCAATGCTCTACGCTGACCAGTGTGGGCTGTTCAATGTCGTATCGAGGATGCGGGAGTTCGCCTCCAATCCCCATGGCGACCCGTCGTTTTGGACGCCTGCTCCCCTGCTCGCGCGTCTGGCCGATGCCGGTCGCGGATTCAACGGATGAGGAATCGAGCCATGCGTGAAGCTGTCATTGTGTCCACCGCGCGCACCGGGCTCGCCAAGAGCTGGCGGGGCGCGCTCAACATGACCCACGGTGCAACGATGGGGGGGCACGTCGTCCGAGCAGCGATTGAGCGCGCCGGGATCGATGCCGCAGAAGTCGAGGATGTGTTGATGGGATGCGCGAATCCGGAAGGTGCCACCGGCCTTAACGTCGCCCGCCAGATCGCGCTGGCTGCGGGTTGCCCAGTCACCGTTCCCGGGGTCACGGTCAACCGATTCTGTTCCTCTGGCCTGCAAACCATCGCAATGGCTGCCCAGCGGATCATCGCGGGCGAGGGCGAAGTGTTTGTCGCGGGCGGACTCGAATCGATCTCCTGCGTCCAGGCTGAAATGAATCAGCACATGCTCAAGGATAAGGGGCTGGCGCGAACCAAGCCTGAAATCTATTGGACGATGTTGCAAACGGCCGAGCAGGTGGCCAGCCGCTATGGGATAGCGCGCGAGCGACAGGACGAATATGGCGCCGCCAGCCAACAGAAGGCCTGCGCGGCGGCCGAAGCCGGCCTCTTCCGTGACGAGATTGTCCCGATCACCGTCAACATGGCGGTTGCCGACAAGGCCAGCGGTCGCATCGCCGTCCGCTCGGTCACTCTGGAGGATGACGAAGGCCGGCGGCCCGGCACGACGATCGGGGCGGTATCGCAGATTCGGTCGGCTACGCCGGGCGGCGTCATCGCGGCAGGTAACGCGAGTCAGTTCTCGGACGGTGCCGGCGCCTGTGTCGTGATGGAGGCCCGGCACGCCGAGCGGCAAGGGCTCAGGCCGCTCGGCTGGTTCAGGGGTTTTGCCGTTGCGGGATGCGAGCCAGACGAGATGGGCATCGGACCCGTATTCGCCGTACCCAAGCTGCTGGCACGCGCCGGTCTCAAGGTCGAGGATATCGACTTGTGGGAACTCAATGAGGCCTTCGCCGTTCAGGTGCTCTATTGCCGGGATCGGCTGGGGATTCCCGCTGAGCGTCTCAACGTGAACGGCGGGGCGATTGCCATAGGCCACCCGTACGGCATGAGCGGTCAACGGCTCGTCGGCCATGCCCTGATCGAGGGGCGGCGGCGGAAGGCCCGGTACGCGGTGGTCACGATGTGTGTCGGGGGCGGTATGGGCGCGGCGGGTCTGTTCGAGATCGCCGGTGCCTGATTCGGGCGCAGCCCCCCCTCCGTCCCAGGCCAGCATGCGAACGATCGAACTCTTCGATTTGCGAGGCCGCAAGGCGGTCGTCACGGGTGGATCCCGAGGACTGGGATTCCAGATTGCGCAGGCGCTGGGCGAACAGGGGGCCGAGTTGCTCTTGACCGCCCGACGCGAGGTCGAGCTGAATCAGGCCGTCGAGCGACTCCGGGGTGCCGGGATCGAGTGCTCAAGTCTGGTATGCGATCTGGCCGATGCAGTGGCCGTTCAGGAATTCGCCCGCCTCGCGCTCGAACGCCTCGGGCACTGCGACATCCTGGTCAACAATGCCGGGGCCGCATGGGCATCGCCCGCGGAAGACCATCCGCTTGAGGCGTGGCAAAAGCTCGTCAACCTCAACCTCACGGGCGTTTTTGTCCTGAGTCAGGCGATCGGCCGACTCTCCATGATTCCGCGGCGTTACGGCCGCATCCTGAATATCGCATCCATCGCAGGTTTGCGCGGTAACCCCTTGAATACCAACGAGATGATTGCCTACAACACGACCAAGGGTGGCCTCATCAACTTCACCCGTACTTTGGCCGGGGAATGGGGCGAGTTCGGCATCACCGTCAACGCGCTCGCCCCGGGCTTTTTCCCGTCAAAACTCACCCGCGGTGCGCTGGAAAGCTTCGGCGAATCCATCCGGGCAATGACTCCCTTGAAACGGATTGGGGGTGATGATGACCTCAAGGGCGCTGCGCTTCTTTTCTGCTCGGAAGCCGGCCGCCATATCACCGGTCAAATTCTGGCCATCGACGGCGGCATGAGCGTGGTGTAGCCATGTCCAGTCATGACCACCGCGAGCGCATGAGATTCGATGTCGGCATTCCGTTCGTCGACTGGGTCGGCATCGAGCCGGTCGAATCCGCACCTGGACATGTGGTGACTCGCCTCGAAGTGAGTGAACATCACACGAATTCCGGGCGGGTCGCCCATGGGGGTGCGCTGATGACTCTTCTGGATGTCACGATGGCCATGACCGCGCGCTCGACTGCAGAAGAGCCGTTGACCGTTCGGATGGTCACGATCGAGATGAAGACCAGCTTTATGCGCGCTGGGAGCGGTATGCTGTATTGCACTGGCAAAAGCCTTCACCGCACCCGCAGCCTGTCATTTTGCGAAGCCGAGGTCTGTGACGCGAGTGGTGCACTCGTTGCACGGGGATCCGGCACCTTCAAATTCATGCCCCGTTGAGGATCTTCCATGTCTGAGACCAATCGGCAGTGGCTCTTCGTCAAGCGCCCCGCCGGCCCACCCGACGCGAGCTGTTTCAGCCTGATCGAACGACCGCTAACGCCGCTCGCTGAGGGGCATATCCGGGTGCGATTGCACTACCTGTCGGTCGATCCTTATATGCGCGGCCGCATGGACGACGTCCGCTCCTACGCCCCACCGCAGGCCCTCAACGAAGTCATGCAGGGCGGCGGTGTGGGCGAAATCGTCGAGACCCGAAACCCCAAGTTCAAGGTCGGTGACAAGTTGTTCGGCGGATTCGGATGGCAAACCTTCGCCGACTCCGACGGTCGAGGTGTGCGCCGGGTCGACGATTCTGTGATCAAGCTGTCGGCCTACCTGGGGCCGGTCGGCATGCCTGGAGTCACCGCCTGGTTCGGGCTCAACAAGATCATCGAGCCCCGAGCCGGGGAGACCATCGTCGTTTCGGCCGCAAGCGGTGCGGTCGGAAGCGTGGTGGGGCAGCTCGCCAAAGCCAAGGGCTGCCGGGTGGTCGGTATTGCCGGCGGACCCGCGAAATGTCGCCTGGTCACCGAGGGCTACGGGTTCGATGCCTGCATCGACTACCGAAGCCCTGATTTTGCCGAGATGCTTCGTGCAGCCACACCCGACCGCATCGACGGCGTCTTTGAAAATGTCGGCGGGAAGGTGCTCGATTCGAGTCTGGCCCGAATGAATGCCTTCGGACGTATTGCGGTGTGCGGTCTGATCTCCGGCTATAACGGAGAACCTATGTTGCTCAATAACTTCCGATCTATTCTTGTGAATCGACTCAAGGTACAGGGCTTCATCATCTCGGAGCAGCCGGCCATTTGGGGTGAGGCTTTGGGCGAACTGGCGGCAGGCGTGGCCTCTTCGGCGATTCGTTACCATGAAACCGTTGCCGAAGGCATCGAAGCCACGCCCGAGGCCCTGTTTGGGCTGCTCTCCGGTCGCAATCTGGGCAAACAGGTGGTCAAGCTGATTTGAGCCAGGCTAAAGCGGTAGCGGTTCGAGGCTCCGCTTACCCTAAAACCTGACAAACTACGTCACTATAATTATGCAAGTCTTTGATAAAAAAGTGTGCGTCATCACGGGTGCGGCTAGCGGTTTTGGCCTTGAGTTCGCGCGGAGAGCCGCGTCGCTCAATATGCGCTTGGTTTTGGCCGACGTCGACGAGGCTGGATTGCAGACCGCAGTCCACGCGCTCAGGGATCAGGGTGCCGAGGTCTGGGCCATGCGGGTCGATGTCAGCCAGGCCGCTCAGGTTCAGACGCTGGCCGATGAGAGCTTCGATCGGTTCGGTGCGGTCCACCTGTTGTTCAACAACGCAGGGGTGGCCGCAGGGGGCTACCTGTGGGAGCACTCCCCCTCCGACTGGCAATGGGTGATCGGGGTGAACCTGATGGGCGTGGCCCACGGCGTCCATAGCTTCGTGCCCCGAATGATCCGGCAGTCCGATGACAGCCATGTCGTCAATACCGCGTCTGTTGCGGGCTTGATTGCGCCCCAGATGATGGGGGTTTACAACGTCAGCAAACATGCAGTCGTCGCGCTCAGCGAAACGCTTCATCATGACCTGAGGCTTGCCGGGGCGAAAGTCGGAGTTTCGGTGCTGTGCCCAGCCTTCGTCGCCACCGGGATCCATCGTTCCGAGCGTAATCGCCCTGAATCGCTGACTGTAGGCCAGCCGGTGACCCCCTCGATGATCGCCGCGCAGCGCGCGCTCGATCAGGCCGTAAATGCCGGACGGCTCGATGCCCACCGCATCGCCG
>JBIKVK010000396.1:0-2784 GCA_044356835.1 Burkholderiaceae bacterium | reverse complement strand
TCCCCACCCCGCGCCAAACACCAGGCTACCGACCATCAATCGTTGATCGATATCGTTGCGCGTGGGCAGATGCATGGCGCCGCCCAACAGATTGCTGGTGCGCCGACGAGCCACGGTGAATGCGGCAACGGCCACCGCAATCGCACCTCCCATGACGAAGGCGAGCGAGGGGTCCCAGGCGCCGAACAGATCGAGAAAGCCGATCACCTTGCTGGGGTCGGTCATTCCCGCAAGAATGAGTCCGAGCCCAAAGACCAAGCCGACGGCGAATTCACTGATTCGGTTTTTCCACATGTTGACTCTCCATCAAGGCTTGGGTGACGGGTCAGACAAAGACATGACGCAGGAGAAACACGGTCACGAAACCCGCTGTCATGAAGGCCAGCGTTGCAGCGAGTGACCGCGGGGAGAGACGAGACAAGCCACAGACACCGTGCCCGCTGGTGCAGCCCGAGGCGAAGCGGGTGCCGATGCCGACCAGAAGTCCGGCCATGATGACCGCTCCCCACCCGGCGTCGATCCGGGCAGCGACCGGGCCCACCATGGCCGAGTAGACGAAGGGTGCGGCCAGCATGCCGGCAACAAATGCCACACGCCAGCCGAGGTCGCCGATCCGGGGACTGAGCAGCCCCCCCAGGATGCCGCTGATCCCCAGGATCCGGCCGTTCAACAAAACGAAGGCGGCGGCGGCAATGCCCAGCAGAATGCCGCCCGAGAGCGAAGCCCAGGGCGTGAAATGGGTCCAGTCGATACTCATAGAAACGACTCCTTGGTAAAGGTTGACTGAGGTGAACAGAACTGTTGGTAGAGCACGGCCATGATTGCGAGCACCTGTGCGTTCGCAATCCGGTAGTGGATATGCTTGCCTTCGCGACGCGTCGCGACGAGGGCCTCGTCGCGGAGAACCGCCAGTTGTTGCGAAAGCGTGGGCTGGGCGATGGACAGTTCGCGTTCGAGATCGCTCACGCAGACCTCCGACTGGGCAATCCGGCAGAGCAACAGCAGTCGATCGGGATTGGCCAGAACGCGAAGCATCCTGCAGGCCTCGCCCGCTGACTGGCGCAGGGCCTCAAGGTCGGACACGGCGGGTCGAGGGGGCTCGGCGGTGACAAGGCTCATGGATTTGAAGGACTGATTCGTTGAAAGGCAGAATTATTCTATTGAAAAATATTTAATTTAGCAATAATATATTTATCGATTAATTGATCAATGTCTTCAGGACGATTGCCATGAATCCCACCGTTCGGAGTTTTTTCGATCCCGCCACATGGACCATCAGTCACGTCGCCTACGATCGCCCGGGCGGCCGCGCTGCGATTATCGACACGGTCCTCGACTACGATCCGAAATCGGGCCGCACCGCCACCACGACCGTCGAACCACTCCTTCAGTTCGTGCAAGAACAGGGCCTCACGGTCGATTGGATCCTCGAGACTCATGCTCACGCCGATCATCTGTCGGCCGCACCATGGCTGCGCGAGCGCCTGGGCGGTCGTATCGCAATTGGATCGGCGATTCAGACCGTGCAGTCGGTCTTCAAGGGGATCTTCAACCTGGAGCCCGAGTTCGCCACCGACGGCTCGCAGTTCGATCATCTGTTCGTGGAGGGTGAACGGTTCAAGTTCGGCGAACTCGAGGGAGAGGCCCTGTCAGTGCCCGGTCATACCCCGGCCTGCATGGCCTACCGGATCGGCGACGCCGTTTTTGTCGGGGATACCTTGTTCATGCCCGATGTCGGCACGGCACGATGCGACTTCCCGGGCGGCGATGCGCGCACCCTCTACCGATCAACGCGCCGTGTGTTGTCCCTGCCGCCGCAAACACGCCTCTTCATGTGTCACGACTATCCGCCGCAGGGGCGCAGCGTCCGCATCGAAACCACAGTGGCCGAAGAGCGTGCCGGCAACATCCACGTACGTGATGGCATTTCCGAAGAAGAGTTCGTTGCCATGCGCACCCGCCGGGACGCCACGCTGGCGATGCCGGTCCTGATCCTGCCTGCTGTGCAGGTCAACATCCGGGCGGGCGCCCTGCCCCCGCCCGAACCGAACGGCGTGTCCTACCTGAAGATTCCGCTCAACGCGCTGTGAGTGCCTGACGCCTTACTCTCCGGAAAGCCCCAGGCGATTGGGCAACCTGCGCTCAACGGCATAGCGCAGGAGCGCCGCGGAGCGATAAAAGCCGTGGGCGAACTTGCCATAGGGCATCGTGAGGAAAAGGGCCATGACCGATCCCAGGTGCACGCATAGCGCGATGGGCAGGGCTGCGCTCTCGCGGGCGACCATCAGCACGAGGCCGGTCGCCGCGGTGAGAAAGAGCAGCGCGATGAAACCCAGATCCATGCCGTGATGAGACGGCTCGAGGTGGTCGGGGTGTCTGCGCAGGCGAAGCCTCCAGAGACCGGTCGTCCCCACCACCATGGCCAGGCCCCCGCTGATGCCGAGCACCTTGGGCAGGCTGGTCCAGTCATAGGGCGCCACCCAGCCGAACACGTAGTGGTAGAGGGTTGCGACGCTGGTGGCGGCAAAACAGAGCATGAAGCCGTAGAACGTCAGGTGGTGATATCTGCGACGCGCCTGAGTCCAGCCATCGTCTTCGTTATGACAGCCTTCACCATGTCCGCCATCGAGGTACTTCAATCGAAGCGCCGCGTGAGCTCCTTCGGCGGCCGCGGCTCCGCTCAGATCCGCTCCACCTGTAGCCGGCTTGACCGACCGCCAGAATCGGGTCACTCCAAGCAGCAGAGCGAGGATGGCAAATCCAAAGACCGGCAGGAACATCGAG
>JBIKVK010000116.1:0-10129 GCA_044356835.1 Burkholderiaceae bacterium | reverse complement strand
CTCATCGCGAAGCGATCCGAAAAGAGATGTTCGCGCAGGGTCTGTCGCGACGCATCGATCTGCCGCCTGCACGCCTGCAGATAACACTCGCGAAAGGCTTCCAGACCGCATTCGGAACCTGCGGCCCGCAAGGGGGCCCGGACATGAGATTCGAAGATCGCTGCAACGCAGTCCAGATGTCGATCCGGGTCGTGGATCATCCCTGGGATCCAGACCAGGGTTTCGCCCCAGTCAAAGAGCACCACCGGCCGTTGGGTCGTGCCGTTGCGGGCCTCAGCCACGGGCCGCGGCCTCTTGTGCCTCGTCGACCAGACGGCGAGCCGCCTCAGCCGGGTCGGCGGCCGAATAGACCGCGCGCCCCACCACACCGAGCACGCTGCAGCCCTGCGCGACCGGGATCAGGTCGGCGAGTTTGCCCCCCAGAGGCCCGATCCCCGGCACGATGAACACCGCCTGTTGGCCCTTGAGGCGGGCCGCCTGATGGGCGAGTTTCACCGGCGTATTGCCCGGCACCACGAAATGATCTGCCCCGATCGCGATGGCCCGGTCGATGATCCGGTCGAGCGCGTCATCGGCGACATAGCCCCCGCCCGAGACGTTGTAGTCGGCAAAGGGTAAATCCCCCCCGACCAGTGGGAGGATGCCGCGCTTGAGCGCCTCGCCCACGAAGCTGTCGACGGCGCGGGGGCCGGCCACCGGGAAGAGAATCAGGCCGTCCACCCCGGCTTCGTCCGCGAGGGCGGCGAACTTCGCGGCCATATCAAAGACATCGGGCCCGGCCTTTTGATGGTCATACAGCAGGGGCAGGTCGGTGTGGTTGCGGAGCTGTCGCACCGATTCGGCCAGACCCAGCCGCAGTGCCGTGGTCAGTCCGAGCTTGTAGCCGACCACGCCTTCGACCGAGGTCGTGGCATCGACGGTGCGCTTGCAGGCATCGACCGTCTCGGCGTCGAGCGCGACAATGATCCCGTGACGAGCCCGGAAGCGGACAGGCGCACGCATGTTCAGCCACCCGCCTTCAGGCGTTCGATGGTACGTTGGGCGCTGGGTTTGATGTCCCGGACATCGAGGCTGATGTCGAGCGCCTTGACGGTATGGGTCAAATCCCCCACTGAAATGACGTCGACCCCGGTCTCGGCAATCGGCACGATGGTGCTTTCATTGATGCCGCCGGACGCCTCGGTGATGGCGCGGCCGTTGACCAGCTTGAGCGCCGCGCGCATCTCGTCCAGGTCCATGTTGTCGAACATGATCACTTCGACACCGCAATCGAGCGCCTCCTGCACCATGTCGAGCGACTCGCACTCGACCTCGAACTTGAAGGTGTGCTGAGCGCGCGCGCGCAGCAGGGCCACGGCGTTGGTGATGCTGCCGGCGATCTTGATGTGGTTGTCTTTCACCAGCACGCAATTGGTCAGATTGAAGATGTGGTTGTGGGCGCCGCCCACCCGCACTGCGTACTTCTGCACCATGCGCAGGCCCGGCCAGCCCTTTCGGGTGTCGGTGAGTCGCACTTTGGTGTGTTTGACGAGATCGACATAGCGCCGCGTCTTGGTGGCAATGCCGGAGAGTTGCTGAATCCAGTCCAGCGCAGCGCGCTCGAGCATGAAGAAGACCGAGGCCTTGGCACGGATACGCATCAGCACCGTGCCCGGGGCAACCGGGTCGCCGTCCTTCACCAGATGCTCGATCTGAGCCTCTTCGTCGAGGAGGCGCACGGTTTCGTCCGCAAACAGGAGGCCGCAGGCAATGCCGCTCGCCTTGGCATAAATCTGGGCGGTCTGCACGGGGTCCTCGTCCCACACCAGAAAACCGCCGGTGGTGTCGCCGGCCGACAGTTCCTCCCGCAGGCCACCCTCCACCAGGGGCCGAATCATGAAGCGCTTCAGGTGCATTTGAACTCCTCTCTTTTCGAAGGGACCTCGGGTGGGCGGATCAAACCGGCGACCCTTGGCGACAGGCGGCTGATGAAGCAGGAACGGAACATTTTCGGGACTTTGAGTTCCGTCATCATCGAGGCGCTCGGATGGTATGCGATCTCAGGCGCGCGCCGCAAGCAGGCGCCAAAACATAGTACAGATCGGCAGCGCGAGCCGATCACGAGCCCGCCGGCTGCCCGCTCTGTCAGGAGGGCTCAGTGCTCAAGGCGTGCCTCTTGCGCGATCGAGCACCGCCTGCGGGGTTGCGGAGACGATTCGTCCGTACTCGGGCACGAAGCGGCCCCCCTCGATCATGCCGACAAATTCCGGTCGGATCGATTCGGCAAGCACTTTCCGGATGCGCGCATGCTCGTCGATGTCTCGCCACTCACCGATCAGCCAGAACCGACGCGGGTTGCTGACGTGCTGAACGAGGACTCCATCTTTGACTTGTGCGGCCGACCGGTGCATGGGGTTGTCGTCGGAGTAGTCAAAGCGGTTGAAGCTTGAGATGAAGTCGGCCGGATCGACCTCAGCCCGCACCGTGAATTCGTAAATGTGGAAGTAGTGGCCCTCCTGGGCCAGGGGTTCGAGTGCCATGCGAGACTCCGTGTCAACGAAAGTTTTCAACCCGGGATGTCCTCGCGGGCCCGACCCGCACTGAGCCCAGTCTGAGCCTAGTCTGAGCCCGGCCACGAGTCGGGTTTTGCCCGTTGCGCCCGCGAGGCTACAACTGGCGATTGCGCGGTCGGTCAATCCCTGGAAATCCCGATCGAACGGTCGCAGAGAATCAGTTTGCATGCAAGCAATCATGGGTTGATTTCTCGGGGGCCAGGCAGTATTCTGAATTTTCGGAGGAGTCTGTCGCGGACGTGCTTTCTTCTATGGCCCGGGACGACAGCGCCCCAAAAATTCCATCAAGGAGGTCACTATGCAGCGCCGTCGTTTCCTGTCCCAATCCGCAGCGGCCGCCGGAGTCGGTCTGGCTACCGCAATGCCGGCATCGGCCCAGTCGCAGCCCACGGTGCGCTGGCGTATGGCCACCGCCTGGCCCAAGAGCCTCGATACCCTTTATGGTTCCGCAGACGAACTCTGCAAACGAGTCGCTGCGCTCACGGACGGCAGGTTCGAGATCCGCTGCTTTCCCGGCGGCGAGATCGTGCCGGTGCCGCAGAACATGGATGCGGTGTCCAACGGCACGGTCGAATGCAACCACCTTCTTGCCACCTTCCACATCGGCAAGAACACCGCGCTCGCCTTTGACGCGGGCCTTTCGTTCGGCCTCAACGCGCGTCAGCACAATGCCTGGGTCCACTACGGTGGCGGCATGGAGCTGCTGCGCAAGCTCTACGCAAAATACGGCATCGTGAATTTCGTCTGCGGCAACGTGGGCGTGCAGATGGGCGGCTGGTATCGCAAGGAAATCAAGTCGGTCGCGGACATCAAGGGCTTGAAGATGCGTATCGGCGGCATCGGCGGCATGGTGCTGTCCAAGCTCGGCGGTGTCCCCCAGCAAATTGCGCCGGGCGAGGTGTACTCTGCGCTCGAGAAGGGCACGATCGACGCAACCGAATTCGTGGGCCCGCACGATGACCAGAAGCTGGGCTTCAACAAGGTGGCCCCCTTCTACTACTCTCCGGGCTGGTTCGAGGGCAGCGCGTCGATCACCACCATGGTCAACCAGAAGGCCTTCGAGGCCTTGCCGGCTTCGTACAAGGCCGCCTTCGAGACCGCCTGCAACGAGCAGACGATGAAGATGATTGCGCACTACGATGCGGCCAACCCGGTGGCCTTGCGCAAGCTCATTGCTGACGGTGCCCAGCTGCGCTACTTCCCGCGTGACGTCATGGATGCGTGCTACAAGACCTCCCAGGAGCTCTGGGTCGAACTTTCCGAGAAGAACCCCGACTTCAAGGAAATCTTCCCGGCCTGGCGACAGTTCCAGCAGGATCAGGCGAGCTGGTTCCGGGTGGCCGAGAGCGCGCTGGACAACTACACCTTCAATGCGGTGACCAGCCGCTGACCCGAAAGCACGCGTGATGCCCTGCGCCGTGAGTCTCCTCGACCGGACGCCCACCCTGCCGGTCGGGCTGCGCGGATCGTTGTGATGAGCAACGATCACGCGTCGGTCTCGGGCCAGGGCATTGGGGCGCGTGTCCCGCGCAAGGAAGACGCCCGGCATCTGCTCGGGCAGGGTCGGTTCGTTGCGGACATCGCGATGCCCGGACTCTCGGAGGTGGCCTTCCTCCGGAGTCCGCTGGCCCACGCGCGTGTAGGCTCGATTCACATTCCTGGCGATCTTGAGCGTGTGGCGTTCACGCGTGCATCGATGCGTGATGCCCGCGATATCCAGGCCGACTCGACCCTGCCCACCTATCAGGCTTCGGCGCAGCCTCCTCTCGCCCACGGCAAGGTGCGTTTCGTGGGCGAGCCGGTGGTCATGGCGTTTGCGCCTTCCCGTGCGGAGGCTGAGGATGCGCTTGAGCGCATCGATGTCGACTACGATCCCTTGCCCGTGTGCCCGGACGTCGAGGCCGCGCAGGCCCCCGGGGCGCCGCTGATCCACGAGCATTGGCAGCACAATACCTTCGTCACCCTGAAGGCTGACCGGGATTTCGATGCGCTGGCCGCTCAGGCGGATGTCGTCGTCAAGCGGCACATCAATCTTGCGCGACAGTGCATGGTGCCGATGGAGGGCAAGGCTGTCCTCGCCTATTGGGACCATCAAGCCGATCAGCTGGTGGTGGTGAGCGCCACCCAGGTCCCCCATATGATCCGGACGGTCCTTGCAGAGCTGCTCGGCCTTGAGCAGGCGCAGGTTCGGGTCATCTCGCCCGATGTCGGCGGGGCGTTTGGTTACAAATGCGTCTTGCAGCAGGAAGAGGTCTGTGTCGCCTGGCTCGCCAAGACCTTCAAGAAGCCGTTTCGTTTCATCGAAGACCGTCGGGAGCACCTGACGGCCGGTGCGAACAGCCGTCAGCATCACTACGAGATCACGGCGTATGCCGATCGTCGCGGCAAGCTCCTCGCGCTGGATGCCGCCATCACGATTGATGGTGGCGCCTATTCGGTGTGGCCCTTTACGATCGGACTCGAACCGGGCCAGGCGGTCGGGAATCTTCCCGGGCCCTACGCCTTTCGCGGTTATCGCTGCGTTTCACGCTGCGTGGCCACCAACAAGCCCGGCTTTGTGCCCTATCGGGGCGTGGCCCGCACGGGCGTGTGTTTCGCGATCGAATTGACCATGAATGCGATTGCCGAAGCCGTGGGGCGCGAGCCCTGGGAGGTCCGCCTCGAAAATCTGGTCGCGCCCGAGCAGATGCCCTATGTGAACGTCACCCACAAGCATTTTGACGGGGGCGATTACCCCGCGAGCCTGCGTCGCGCGCTCGAGATGATCGGTGCCGATCGTATCCGGGCCGAGCAAAAGAAAGCCCGTCCGGACGGGCGTCTGATCGGGCTCGGGGTCGCGACCTACACCGAACAGGCTTCTCACGGCACCTCGGTATTCGCGGCCTGGGGTACACCGGTCATTCCGGGCTTCGATCAGGCGTTTGCCCGCATCACACCCGATGGAGGGCTCGAGCTGCGGGTCGGGGTCCATTCCCACGGCCAGGGCATGGAGACCACCTTCGCCCAGATCGCTCACGATGTACTCGGAATCGATGTCGCCCACATCAAACTGGTCCACGGCGATACGGCCCTCACCCCCTTTTCCACCGGGACCTACGCATCCCGCTCCTTGGTCATGTCGGGCGGCGCAGTGGCCAGGGCCTGCAAGCAATTGGCCCCGCGGGTATTGCAGATCGGCGCCCATTTGCTTGGCGTTCCCATCGAGTCGGTACGGCTTGAGGGGGCGCGGGTCTGCGCGGGTGAACGCTCGGTCACCATCGCGCAGATTGCCCGAGCCTGGTATGTGACCCCGCAACTGCTGCCCGCCGAGGTCGACCCCTCGGGCCTTGAGGTCTCGGTGGGGTATCGACCCAAGGTCGATACGGGCTGTTTTTCATACGCCAGTCATGCGGCAGTCGTCGCGGTCGATCCTCGCACAGGGTCGATTGAAATCCTCGACTACGTCGCCGTCGAAGACTGCGGGGTCATGGTCAATCCCATGGTCGTGGAGGGTCAATCGATCGGAGGCATCGTCCAGGGCGTTGGAACGGCGCTCTACGAGGAGGCGACCTACGATGCACTGGGCCAGCCTCTGGCCTCGACCCTGGCCGACTACGTCATGCCCGGTGCCTCTGAAGCACCCCGTATTCGGATGGATCACTTTGAAACCCCGTCGCCGCACACGGAGTTCGGAGCCAAGGGTATGGGCGAGGGAGGTGCGATCGCACCTCCGGCGGTTCTGATCGGCGCGGTCAATGACGCGCTCTCGGCGATGGGTGCTGCCGAACTGCTCGACACCCCCCTCACGCCGCGGCGGGTGCTGGCTGCGATCGAGGCGGGTCGACCGCCCCAGACGGTGCCGGCCGCGGAGCGTGCGGCTTGAAAGCGGCCCGGTTCGACTATTTCCGTCCGCGCTCGCTCGACGAAGCACTCGACGCGCTCGCCGCTTCCCCTGGCGCAAGCCGGGTGGTGGCCGGCAGCCAGTCGCTGGGTCCGATGCTCAATCTGCGCCTCGTTCGCCCGGATCGATTGATCGACATTTCGGGGCTCGATGCTCTGCGCTCGGTCGCCGAACACGAGGGCGTTCTTCGCATCGGAGCGGCCGTCACCCATGCACAGATCGAAGATGCCTGCCATCCGGCCTTTTTCGATCACCCCTGGCGCAGGGTGGCGGGCACCATCGCTTTCCGCTCGGTCCGCAACCGAGGCACGGTCGGAGGCAGCCTCGCGCACGCCGATCCAGCGGCCGACTGGGTGCTCGCCGCCTGGGCGGCCGGGGCCTCGGTCGAGCTGGCCCGATCCGGGGGGCGTCGCCTCCTGCCCATGCGCGATTTCATGCAGGCTGCCTACACGACCTCGCTCGCCGCAGATGAGATGGTCACCGCCGTATGCCTTCCGGCCGCGCTCGCCCGCTCTTCGTGGGGCTGGTACAAGGTGTGCCGCAAGGTGGGTGATTTTGCCGAGGCCAGTTGCGCTGTGGAGATCGGTCGTGAAACCGGCCGGGTCTCGGTCGTGGTGGGGGCCCTGGATGGCGCTCCGGTGAGTCTCGATGCGCTCGCGGCCCGCATCGCGGCCGCGCCGAGGCCTCCTGCGGCCCTGAAGGACGAGGTTGAAGATCATCTGCGCCGCGCGCTTCCGGGACTCGATGCGGTGGCGCAGCGCATGTACGCCGCGACGGTCGAGCGCGCGATCCGGCGCGCCTTCGGAGAGGAGGCGGGCGAACCATGATGCCGGTCAAGATCGCAGTCAATGGACGCCTGGTCAGCGCCGAGACCGCCCCCCGGACCCATCTGGCCGATTTCATTCGCGATCAGGTGGGGCTTACGGGGACGCATCTTGGCTGTGAGCACGGCGTGTGCGGTGCTTGCGTGGTGTTGGTCGACGGGCAGCCGGTCCGATCCTGCATTACCTTCGCGGTGGCGTGTGAGGGCCGCTCGGTGACCACCATTGAAGGCTATGGCGAGGATCCGCTGATGGCCCGCCTGCGCGAATCGTTCACCATCCACCATGCCTTGCAGTGCGGTTACTGCACGCCCGGAATGCTCGCGACGGCCCGCGATATCGTATTGCGACTCCCAGAGGCCGACGAGCGGCGAATCCGAGCAGAACTTTCCGGCAATATTTGCCGTTGTACGGGATACCAGGGCATCGTCAATGCGGTGTTGGCGGTTCTGTCCGATCTGCGCAGATCGCCCGATCCGGCCATCGTCGCCCTTCAGGCGGATGCGGCTCGCGAAAGATCCGCCCTGATGCCCGCGTCGAGCATCCCGCCTGCGTCACCGGCCCCGCTTGCGCGGGCTGAGGGTGTCGCGCAGCCCGCGTCGGCGAGTGTGGCTCAAGCCCCAGCGGTCATTCCGGCGGCGTCCTCTCAACCGGGCTCGACAGTCTCTCCAGCGCGTGAGGCCTCGGTGCGCGATCCCGGCGGCACGGTCATCTCCGAGCAGTTCGATCTGCCCTTTCCGGTCGAAGCCGTTTGGGCGCTCATGAGCGATCCGGCGCGTGTGGCGGCTTGCCTGCCCGGCGCATTTGTGACCGCTCAGGAAGGCGATCAGGTCAAGGGAGGGGTCGCCCTCCAGTTTGGACCCATGAAGGCGAAGTTTGAAGGCGAGGCGCAACTGTCGATCGATTCGCTCGGCCGATCCGCGCGCCTGAAGGGCCGCGGACGCGATCGGCTGACCCAGTCGCGCGCCGAAGGGGAGATCGACTGGCAGGTGAGCTCAACCGGTTCGGGCGCAAGCCGTGTCGCCATTCAGATGCGCTACACCCTCCAGGGCCCTTTTGCCCAGTTCTCCCGGGGGGGTCTGGTTCAGGAGTTCGTGCGCCGCATCGTCCAGCAGTTCGCGGCCAACGTGACCGGGGTACTGGGAGGCGCACACCCCAACGCGGCCGCGGGACCCTCTGCGTCTTCGGGCCCTGATGAGACCGGTGCGCCCCCTGTCGCATCGACCATCAATCCGCTCGCGTTGCTGTGGCATGTGCTCTGGTCGCGCATCCGCCGGATGTTTGGCGGTCGTCACTGAGCGCCCAAAGTCATCCGTTCACCAAGGTATAGCCCATGCAAGCAATGCTCTCGCTTTCGCGCTGGATCGATCGGCTCAACGAATGGGTCGGGCGCATTGTCATCTGGCTGGTGCTCGTTGTGGTGATCGTCAGTTCGGCCAATGCCGTGCTTCGAAAGACGCTCAGCATGAGTTCCAACGCCTGGCTCGAATTGCAGTGGTACCTGTTCGGTGCGCTGTTTCTGTTGGCCGCCGGCTATACGTTGCTGCGTAACGACCACGTTCGGGTCGATATCCTCTCTGCGCGGCTGTCCCGGCGCAAGCAGATCGCGATCGAAATTTTTGGTGTGATCTTCTTCCTGTTTCCGATGGCGATCATGATCCTGGTGCTGTCCTGGCCGATGTTCGTCGATGCCTGGGTGCAGAACGAAATGTCGTCCAACGCTGGTGGTTTGGTTCGTTGGCCAGCAAAACTTCTGATCCCGGTCGGTTTTGGGCTGCTCGTGCTGGCGGGGGTGTCGCACTTGATCAAGTGCGTCGGGTTTTTGATGGGCCTTGCTCCCGACCCCATCGCGCGTTCCGGCCCGACCGACGAAGAGATGCTGGCCGCCGAGATCGCTGCTCAACAGCAGGCAGCCACGACAGGGGGCCCTGGCGCGGAGCCCACCTCGGCCGATCGGCCGCCTGGCGTTGGCGCGTCTTCCCGTTCTAACCAAGCTTGATCGAGGAGCGACACTGTGCTTGAGCTTCTTGCGGCCAATCTCGCTCCGGTGATGTTCATCACCCTCTTCATGTTTCTTCTGTTGGGCTTCCCGGTGGCCTTTGCTCTGGCGGCCAATGGCATCGTGTTCGGCCTGATCGGAATCGAGTTGGGTCTGCTGACCCCGGCGCTTTTTCAGGCGCTGCCTCAGCGGGTGTTCGGCATCATGGCGAATGACACTTTGCTGGCGATCCCGTTTTTTACCTTCATGGGCCTGATCCTGGAACGATCGGGGATGGCTGAGGACCTGCTGGAGACCGTTGGCCAGCTGTTTGGGACGTTGCGCGGGGGGCTGGCGATCGCGGTGGTGCTGGTGGGCGGCATGCTGGCCGCCACGACCGGTGTCGTCTCCGCCTCGGTCATCTCGATGGGCCTGATCTCGTTACCGATCATGCTGCGCTATGGCTATGACCGAAGACTTGCGAGCGGTGTGATCGCGGCCTCGGGTACGCTGTCGCAAATCATCCCTCCGTCGCTCGTGCTGATCGTCCTCGCCGATCAGATGGGGCGGTCCGTCGGGGACATGTACCGCGGCGCCTTTCTCCCCGGCATCCTGCTGATGTGTTCCTATCTCGTCTACGTGCTTGTGCTGTCATGGTTCCGTCCGGCGGTCGCCCCGGCGTTGCCGCCCGAGGCCCGCAGTTTTGTCGAACCTTCGGGCAGCACCGGCAATCGCTCGCTGATCGTGCTCCTTCTGATCTCGGTGTGCTCAGCGGCCCTGGTGAACCACTATCTGATTCCGGACAAATCGCCCATCGATGAACGGATCGTGATCCAGGTGCTCGCCGGGGGGTTGACCGCCTTCGTGATCGCGATCGTCAATCGCGTCGCGCGCCTGG
>JBIKVK010000395.1:0-2788 GCA_044356835.1 Burkholderiaceae bacterium | reverse complement strand
CAGCGATCCGAGCGAGGTTGTGGTGAACCATCAACTGCCCATCCTGGTGAGCAACGAAGGGGTCACCTCGTTCAAGATCTACATGACCTACGATGATCTCAAGCTCAATGATGCGCAGATCATCCGTGCATTGGCCGCGGCCAAGCGCGAGCGCGCCATGACCATGGTGCACGCGGAAAACGCAGACTGTATCCAGTGGCTCACCGACCGGCTGCTTGAGGCCGGGATCACCGAGCCGATCGGCCACGCCTTGTCGCGCCCCCAACCGGTCGAGCGGGAGGCCACCCACCGCGCCATCAGCCTGGCCGAGTTGCTCGATGTGCCCATCCTTCTGGTGCATGTGTCGGCCCGAGAAGCGATCGAACAGATCCGCTGGGGTCAGGGTCGGGGATTGCCCATTTACGGAGAAACCTGCCCCCATTACCTGCTGCTTACCGAAGAAGTGCTTGAAGGCGGGCACGAGGCAGCGCGCTGCATCTGCAGCCCGCCGCCCCGCGACGAAGCCAACCGGCAGGCGGTCTGGGATGGGCTCGAGAACGGCACGTTCCATGTCATCTCGAGCGACCACGCGCCCTTCAGAACGGGCGCCGACGGAAAGGCGGTGGCTGGTGCCGAGGCCTCCTTCAACCTTGTTCCAAACGGTACGCCCGGGCTTGAGACACGGCTGCCGCTCCTGATGAGCGAAGGCGTCATGACTGGCCGGATCGACGTTCATCGATTTGTTGCGCTGGGCGCGACCAATGCCGCCAAGCTCTATGGGCTGTATCCCAGAAAGGGGACGATCGCGGTCGGTTCGGACGCGGACCTGGTGATCTGGGACTGCGACCGGCGGTTCAAGCTCACGAACCGCATGTTGCACCATGCGGTCGACTACACGCCCTACGAGGGTATGGAACTGAACGCGTGGCCGGCCATGACCCTGTCGCGGGGCGAGGTCGTCTGGTCCGGCCGTCCCGGCGAAGGCGCATTGCAGGGCACGGCGGGCCGAGGTCAGTTTCTGCGCTGCGACCGGCCCGCAACGGCGACGGCGGCCCCCAGGCCTGGCGCGCGACGCGGCTGGCTGACTGCGCTGGCGGGGCGCTGACCCGAATCAGCGCCGGGTCCGCAGCAACAGCGCACCCACCAGCAACAGCGCGGTCGCGATCAGAGGCCCCAGCACCCAGCCGCTCATGCGGCCAATGAAGTAGCCACTGATCAGCGGACCCAGAAAAATGCCCGAGTCGACACAAGTGCGGTAAAAGCCCGTTCGCCAGGCGATCTCATTCGCCCGCGAATCGCGGTTGACCAGACTGATGGGCAGCATCCATGCGGCGAGCGACACGCCCAGCAAGATCGCGCCCGCCCAGGCCGCAAGGTAAGGACCTATCGCGATCGCCAGCACCGCGATGGCCATGAGACACAGCGCAGCACCCAGCAGCCGGGTGCGACGAACACGGTCGGCTAGCAGTCCAAAAGGCAGAAGCACCATGGCATCGACCAGTTGCGGAATCGCGGTCAGCATCGCGACGCCCTGACGATCCAGTCCGAAATCCCTATCGGCGCGCAGCGGCAAGAGAAAAGTGCCCACCGCCGACCAGCTGAAGGCAATCACGAATCCAGCCGCACATCCAAGCAGGACCAAGGGCTGAAACAATCGCGCCAGCGGGCCCGCCTCACGATCATGGCGGCGCTCCGCGGCCGGTTGCGGCGACTCCCTGAGCGACTGCTGCGGTGCGCTCGCCGCATCCGGCGGAATCGAAGCGAGCAGGAGTCGGGCCAGACATGCCGCCAAAAACTGCGGACTCGCCGCGACCAAAAACAGCGTGCTCCAGGACCAATCCCGCGGAAGCACGCCCACCAGCACGATGCCCCCCAGCACGCCCAGCATTCCGCTCATCTCGAAGGCATTCAGGCTCAGGCCCTGGCGACCAGGCCGGGCATGGCGAACGATCAGCGTAATGGCGGCGAGCATGCCCAGGGAGTGTCCCATGCCCAGCAGAAACCGGCCCGCCACAAACATCCAGGGCGCATTTGCCAGGCACAGCGTGACGATGCCGAGGGTCAAGGTGATCGGCGCGATCCACACCGCTCGCCGCAGATGGTGGGTGATGAAGAGGCCCGCCGGAATGTCAGTCAGCAGTCGCGCAAGCCCAAAGGCCGCCGTGACGGCCCCCAGGACGAAGTCGCTCAGTCCTTCGCTGCGACCGATCTCAGGGATCAAGACGGTAAAGGCGCCAATCGCAAACGTATTCCCGAATGCGATCATGCACTGGAGCACGATCGTCCGGTCTGCGCTGGCCCTCACCTGGCCACCGCCTCAGATCAGCCGCTCTTCGGGCGGCGCAATCTCAGACACGAGATCGCGCACCAGCGCCTTGTTGGCAAGCGGGCGCAATCGCATCGGCCCTGCCACCAGACGCACGGTGCATGCATACCCCACCTTGCCATCGATTTCCATCATGCATTCCTTGCAGGCATTGGCATTGATGCATGAGTAGCGAAAACTCAAGCTTGGATCGAGATGACTGCGCGCCCAGCGAAGCCCGTCGAGGACTGACTGGCCCTCCTTGAACGGGACGTCAAGCGTCGTCAAGCTGGGGCCGTCCTCACCCGCCGCGCGCAGCACCTCGAGCCGCGCAGTGCGCACCGGCTCGCGATCTGGCGCTGTATCCAGTCGGGCGGGTTGGGCTGCGGCTTCGGTGACGTTGAACGACGTCGGTGCAAGCGACCCCTGCTCGGACGACGCCGCAGTCGGCGGATAGTCAGCACGCTGCCCGGGCGTGAGTTGCAGCGCACCGGATCTCAGGCT
>JBIKVK010000115.1:0-10169 GCA_044356835.1 Burkholderiaceae bacterium | reverse complement strand
CGCCGAAAACGAGTCCGGCGATGTGATCGGATCGGGAGCCCGGGTGTGGGCCGAGATCGGCGAGGTGCTGTCCGGGCGTGTGGCAGCCCCTGCGTCCGGTCAGACGGTCATTTTCAAGTCGCTGGGACTGGCGGTCGAGGATGCCGTGGCGGCTCGACTGGTCTTTGAGGCGATCGGTCGGGTCGACCGATGACGCTTTGGTTTTGAAACCGATACAAGATGGAGCGGATGATGGCAGAGGATCAGCATAGGGCAGCGTGTCTGGAGCGCCTGGGCGTCTCGATGGGCGCGATGGGATCGGGCGACTCTGGGGTGATCGAGGTCACGAGTCCCGTCGACGGCCTGCCGCTGGCCCGGCTGGCCAGCCATCGGCTGGGCGAGGGCCAGGCCATGATTGCGCGCAGTCGTGAGGTCTTTGCCCGGTGGTCGACCGTGCCTGCGCCCCTGCGCGGTGAACTGGTGAGGCTTTGGGGTGAAACGCTCCGGGCCCACAAGGAGGATCTGGCCGAGCTTGTCATTCTTGAGGCCGGCAAGATTCGCAGCGAGGCACTGGGCGAGGTTCAGGAGATGATCGACATCTGCGACTTCGCGGTGGGCCTGTCGCGTCAATTGCACGGATTGACGATTGCGTCGGAGCGCCCCATGCACCGGATGATGGAGCAGTGGTTGCCGCTCGGTGTCACCGGAGTGATCACGGCCTTTAATTTTCCTGTAGCCGTCTTTGCCTGGAACGCCGCGCTCGCGCTGGCGTGTGGCAATACGCTGGTCTGGAAGCCTTCAGAGCGTACGCCACTGACAGCTTTGGCCTGCCAGTCGCTGCTGCGCCGCGCTGCGGCCCGCATGGCCGCAGCCCACTCGACGATCAGTGCCCTCGACCTCGGCGATCTGACGCAGGTGCTCCTGGGAGGTGCCGAATTGGGGCGTCTTTTGGCCGAGGATGGCCGTGTCGCCCTGGTTTCGGCGACGGGAAGTACGCGGATGGGGCAGGACCTCGCGCCGCGCGTTGCAGCCCGTTTCGGTCGCAGCCTGCTGGAGCTGGGCGGCAACAACGCGGTCGTCGTTTGCCCTTCGGCCGATCTGGATCTCGCGTTGCGCGGGATCGTATTCGGTGCCTGGGGTACGGCCGGTCAGCGATGTACGACGACTCGACGATTGATCGTTCATCGCAGCCTCCATGATCGATTGCTCGATTCTGTCGAACGCGCCCGATCCTCCCTGCCCGTGGGGGACCCGCGCGAGGAGGGCACTCTGATCGGGCCGCTCATCAATCGTCAGGCGTTTGAGTCAATGCAGTCGGCGCTCGAGAGGGCACGGGCCCAGGGGGGCGCAGTCCGGGGCGGCAGCCGTCGTCTCGCCGAGCGCTGTCCAAATGCCTGGTATGCCGAGCCGGCCCTCGTCGCGATGCCGGGCCAGACCCCGGTGGTCTGCGAGGAAACTTTTGCCCCGATTCTCTATGTCATGGCCTACGACCGGCTGGAGGATGCGATTGCGATGAACAATGCGGTTCCCCAGGGGCTGTCGTCAGCGATTTTCACGCGTGATCTCGGCGAGGCCGAGCTGTTTCTGTCGGCCGCAGGCTCAGACTGTGGTATTGCCAATGTCAATCTGGGGACCTCGGGGGCCGAAATTGGCGGCGCGTTCGGGGGCGAAAAACACACCGGCGGCGGGCGCGAGTCGGGCTCGGACGCCTGGAAAACCTACATGCGTCGCACAACCAACACCATCAACTACGGACGCGAGCTGCCTCTCGCCCAGGGCGTGCGGTTCGACCTCCAGGCTTGAACCTTTTGCCCGGGCTTGAACGAGCTATTCGGTCAGGCCAGCCGGCCGCTTCGAAAGTCGGCAACGGCTTGGTGCAACTCCTGCTGGGTGTTCATGACGAAGGGGCCATACTGGGCGATGGGTTCATTGAGTGGACGGCCGGCAATGATCAGGAAGCGGGCGCCTTCGGTGCCGCCCTCAACCTTGACACCATCGGCCGCCGCTGCATTCGCAAGAATGGCCATGCGGCCCTGTGGCGCCGGCTCGCCCGCGATTTGGATCGAGCCCCGGTAGACATAGACGAAAGCGTTGTGCCCGGGAGGAAGTGGCTGGTCCAAGCGGGCTTCCGCAGAGAGCTCGACATCGAGGTAGATCGGTTCGGTCGTTTCTCGTTCGATGGCCCCGCGGATGCCATGACTGCGGCCCGCGATCACCGTGACCGAGGCGCCTTCTGCCGTCTTGAAACGGGGGAGCTCCGAGGCGTTGAAATCGCGGTACCAGGGATCGCACATTTTCGAGCGTGCGGGCAGATTCAGCCAAAGCTGAAAACCCTCCATCACGCCATGCTCCTGCTGCGGGATCTCTGAGTGAATGACCCCGCGTCCCGCGGTCATCCACTGCACGCCGCCGTTTTGTAGCAAGCCTTGGTGGCCGGCGCTGTCCCGGTGCAGCATCCGGCCTGCGATCATGTAGGTGACGGTCTCGAAGCCCCGATGCGGGTGGTCGGGAAAGCCGGCAATATAGTCGTCGGGATCATCGCTGCCGAACGCATCGAGCATCAAAAACGGATCCAGCCGGCGTTGCAGATGTTGGGTGAGTACCCGGGTGAGTTTGACGCCCGCGCCGTCGGAGGTGGCCATGCCCTCCACCAGTCGCTCGATCCGCCGAGAGGTGGCGACCGATTCTGGCGGGAGTGAGGGTGTGATGCTGGGAAGCGACTCGGACATGACTTTGATCCTTTTGGCTCGACAGGTGCTGGGCGTGAAGTCTATCCCCGGTGCACAATGAGGAACCAATCGAAGGGGCTTCAGACGATGAGCGAGCAGTCCAAAACGATTCGCACAGACCGAACGGAGCAGTATCCGGTCAGCCGTCGCAACCGGGTTCGACGCCGGCATGATCGTGGTCATTACGATCATGGAACGATCCACGCCCTGCTGGATGCCGGGGTCATGGCGCATGTCGCTTATGTGATCGAGGGCCAGCCTTTTTGCACACCGACGCTCTACTGGCGTGAGGGCACGCGTTTATATTGGCATGGCAGCAGTGCGAGCCGCATGCTTCGCAAACTCTCGCGCGGCGAGCCTTGCTGCCTCACGGTGACCCAGATGGACTCCTTGGTGCTTGCCCGGTGCGGCTTCAACCATTCTGCCGATTATCGGTCGGTCATGGCGTTCGGACGGGCCCGACTCCTGGATGATCCGGCCGAGAAGGCGAGGGCGCTCATCATGATGGTGGACCGCTTCTTCCCGGGCCGGACTGCCACATTGCGTCCAAGCACGGCGCTCGAAATCAAGGCGACGACCGTACTCTGGATGGACATCGAGGAAGCCTCCGCGAAAATTCGGGCCAAGGGCGTGGTGGACGACGATGAGGACTACGCCTACCCGATCCATGCCGAGCGAATTCCGCTGCGGCTGGTGATCGGAGAGCCCGAGCCTTGCCCTCGGACGCTCAGCGGGGTCGTCCGGCCTGAATCACTGGCCATGTACCGAAACGGGGTGTCGCTCGACGAGGCGGCATCGATCGCGTACAAGATCGCCTATCCCTCGTGAGAGTGGCCTATTGATTGAGCGCGGCGATGGCCGCATCGAGCGCATCCCGACCGCAATCGATGCCCAAAGACTGCAGCGTGGCCTGAACTCCGGCAATGCAACCGAGTATCTGCGCTTCGTTCTGGTCGCCCAGGTGACCAATCCTGAACGCCTTGCCCGTCATCGGGCCGAGCCCCCCGGCCAGCGCGACCTGGTAGCGTTCTCGGGCCTGGGTCCGCAGAGCCACCGGATCGTGCGGCGGCGCGACCGTGATGGTGGTCACAGACACCGATCTGGCGTGCGGATCCTTGCAATAGAAGTCCAGCACTGCGCCCGCGCGCCAGGCCTCGACGGCAGCACGAACTGCGCCCGCCAGCCTGCGATGCCGCTGATGGACCCGATCCAGGCCTTCGGCCTCGATGAGTCCCAGTGCCGCCCGCAGACCCAACAACATCTGGAGTGGCGGAGTGCCGCAGAATTTATGGTAGTTCAGGGGACCGTCTCGGAAGCGCCAGTCCCAATAGTGGCGCGGCCGATCATGAGCCGAGGCGATGGCACGAGCCCGATGGTTTGCCGCCACAAATCCCAAGCCGGCGGGCATCATCAGGCCTTTCTGGGATGCGCCCATGGCCACGTCGACGCCATTCAATCGCATCGAAAAAGGCGCAGCGGCGAGTGATGCCACCACGTCGACCACCAGCAGGGCGGGATGGCCAGCCTCGTCGATCGCGCGACGAATGGCGTTCAGATCGCTGGTGACGCTGCTGGCCGTGTCGGTATGTATCACGCAGACGGCCGCGATTTTGCGCTCGACGTCGGCGCGTAGCGCTTGCCCGATCGGCTCGGGGTCGATCGGCCATCCGGGTCTCCAGGGGGTGCGGATAGTTTCGATGCCAATGTCGCGCGCGAGGGTGTCCCAGCCGTCGGAAAAGTGTCCGGTGCCCGGGATCAGAGCCTTGTAGCCGGGCGCGATGAGATTGGCCAGGGTCGCCTCCCAGGCGCCATGCCCGTTACAGGAGTACATGTACACCCGCGTTTCGGAATCGGGTGCGCCGAGCAAGCCGAGCAAACCCTGCTCGCATTCCACAATGATCTGGTCGACCCGTGGGTCGGCCAGATCCATCGACTGCTCGAACATGGCGGCGAGCACGGCCGCAGGGATTGGGGTCGGACCTGGTGCGTGGAGCAGTCGCGTTCCCGGGATTCGGGCGAGGGCTTGATTCACGATCGCAGTCAAATTGAAGGGGGGATGGCCCGAAGCATAACCGACAGTCCATCGCCCCGGGGCAAGGGCTTGTTTGACGGGCTGCGAACAGTCCTCCTACAATCGGCTGGCGAGAATAGCGCCAGTCTCGTGACCGAGCTCCATATTGAACGCGAGCTCGAGGTCTGGAGCTTACATTGAGCATTCGGTCCCCGATCCACCTGCCAGCGCGTGGTCCGGCCCAGAACAATAAAACGGAGATTCCGGATCCCGATGTTTGCATATACGGTTCGGCGAGTGCTGTTGACAATTCCGGTCATGCTGGTTGTTGCGCTGTTTGTGTATGGCTTGCTCGATCTGGCGCCGGGCGACCCTGCGGTTTTCCTGGCTGGCGACGATGCCACGGCAGAGGAAATCGAGCGTATCCGCATGACCCTCGGGCTCGATCAGCCCTTCGTGCAGCGTTTTGGCATCTGGCTGGTGAGCGTCGTCCAAGGTGATCTGGGGATGTCTCTGTTCACTGGAACCCCAGTGAGTACGATGATCTCCCAGCGTATTCCGCCCACCTTCACCCTGATGTTGATGACCCTGATCGTTTCGGTCATGGTTGCGATTCCGATCGGCGCGCTTGCCGCCTGGCATCACAACCGTTTCGATGATCGCTTGGTCATGGTGGGCGCAGTCTTCAGTTTTTCATTGCCGACGTTCGTTGTGGGCTACGCGCTCGCCTGGCTCTTCGGTGTCGAAATGCGTTGGTTGCCCGTTCAGGGCTATGTTCCGCCGAGCGAAGGCCTCTGGGCCTCGCTTCGGACGCTCATTCTTCCGACGCTGGCACTGTCGAGCGTTTATGTCGCACTGATCACGCGGATCACGCGCGCCACCCTGCTCGAAACCCTCTCGCAGGACTACATACGGACCGCACGTGCCAAGGGAGTCGATTCGAGAAACCTTCTCTTTAGACACGCGTTGCGCAACGCCTCGGTGCCCATCGTGACCGTGATCGGGAGTGGGGTTGCGCTGCTGATCAGTGGCGCGGTGGTCACTGAAACCGTGTTCTCGATACCGGGCCTTGGGCGCCTGACCGTCGACGCAATTTTGAGGCGCGACTATCCGATCATCCAGGGGGTGATCCTGCTGTTCAGTTTCCTGTATGTGCTGATCAACCTGATCGTCGATCTCTTGTACCGGGTGTTTGATCCGAGGATCACCTACTGATGGACCTGAAATCCTTCCTGGGGCGCTCGGTCGCCTTTGCGCGCCAGCACCCGACCGTGGCGATTGGCGGGCTGATCGTGCTCCTATTGGTGTTGATGGCCGTTCTTGCGCCCTTTCTGGGCACGCGCGACCCGACCGCGCTGTCCCCGATTCATCGCACCCGCAACCCCGGTGCTCAGTTCTGGTTCGGTACCGATCTCCTGGGTCGTGATGTGTATTCCAGGGTGCTCTACGGAGCCCGGATCTCGCTGATCGTCGGCTTCTCGGTGGCTGCCCTGTGCTTTGTCTTTGGCACCTTGATCGGCCTGGTCTCGGGCTTCGTTCGCTGGGTCGACGCCATTGTCATGCGGATCATGGATGGATTGATGTCGATTCCGACCATTCTCCTTGCGATCGCGCTCATTGCCCTGACCAGGGCATCGCTGGAGAACGTCATCATCGCCATCACGATTGCCGAGATACCCCGCGTCGTGCGCCTGGTGCGTGGTGTCACGCTCACCCTGCGCGAACAGCCCTTTGTCGAGGCGGCCGTGGCCGCGGGTGCATCGCCCTGGCGAGTGATCCTGCGTCATATTTTCCCGAACACCGTGGCTGCGCTGACCGTTCAGTTGACCTACATCTGTGGTTTGGCGATTCTCGCTGAAGCCAGCCTTTCCTTTATCGGCGCGGGTGTGCCCCCGTCGATTCCCTCCTGGGGAAACATCATGGCCGAAGGCCGCAGCCTGTGGCAGATCAAGCCGCACATGATCCTGTTTCCCGCTCTCTTCCTGTCGATCACGATTCTGGCCATCAACATGCTGGGTGACGGCTTGCGTGATTCGATCGATCCCCGCATGGCCAAGCGGATCTGACGATGAATTCGACGAACCAATCCTCGCCGATCGGTCCGGGCCCGGATCTTTTGGACGCCTCGCGGGTGGTCGACATCCGAGGGCTGTCGGTCCGTTTTGGACACGGCCCCAACGCCGTGCATGCGGTCCGCGGGGTCGACCTGCATGTCGATCGCGGTGAGACCCTTGCGATCGTGGGCGAGTCGGGATCCGGCAAATCGGTGACCACGCTGGCGCTGATGCGCCTGGTTGAATTTGGTGGCGGACGGATCGACGCGGGGATGATCCAGTTCAGGCGCGCTGACGGTACGACCATCGACCTGACGCGCGCTTCTGAAGATCAAATGCGCTCGGTTCGAGGCGGCGATATCGGCATGATTTTCCAGGAGCCGATGACCTCGCTGAATCCGGTCTTCACCGTGGGTTCGCAAATTGCCGAGGCGATCCTGCTCCATCGGGATTGCACGCGTGCCGAAGCCGAGGCCACGACCCGACGCATTCTCGACCAGGTGCGGATTCCCGATTCGGCCTCGGTGATGAAACGCTACCCGCATCAGCTGTCCGGGGGTATGCGGCAGCGCGTGATGATTGCGATGGCCCTGTCGTGTCGGCCGGGCCTTCTGATCGCCGACGAGCCGACCACGGCTCTGGATGTGACCATTCAGGCGCAGATCCTTCAGCTGGTGCGCGAGTTGCAGCGCGAGCTGCAGATGGCGGTGATTTTCATCACCCACGACATGGGCGTCGTGGCCGAGATCGCCGACCGGGTGATGGTCATGCGCCACGGCGAGGTGGTCGAGCGCAACGATGTGCATCGCCTCTTCGGGCAACCCGAGCATCCCTACACCCGGATGCTGATGGCCTCCGTGCCACGCTTGGGTTCGATGAATGGGACCGAGCTTCCCTCCCGGTTTGTGCTCCCCGAGGACGACGGTAGCGCTCGATTGGCCGGTACCCGTGCATCCGCCGAAGGTGGCACTGCGGCGCGTGCCGCAGGTGAGCGAGTGATTCTCCGGGTACGAAATCTGGTGACCCGCTTTGATGTGCGTTCAGGGATCTTTTCCAGGGTGACCCGTCGCATCCACGCCGTCGAGCGGGTTTCATTCGATCTGCACGAGGCCGAGACGCTCGCGCTGGTGGGCGAGTCCGGGTGCGGCAAAACCACGACGGGCCGGTCTCTGGTCCGCCTGGCTCGGGTCAGTGGCGGCGAAGTCGAATTCGAGGGGCAGACCGTCCGGGTGACCGATCGGGCGGCACTGCGCAGCCTGCGCCGCAAAATGCAATTTGTCTTTCAGGACCCCTTTGCATCGCTCAATCCAAGAATGCGCGTGGGTGAATGCATCAAGGAGCCGATGCTGATCCAGGGGCTGGCCGATGGCGAGGCCGCCGATCGAAAAGTCTGGCAGTTGATGGAGCGCGTTGGACTCGACCCAGCCACTGCTTCACGCTGGCCCCATGAGTTTTCGGGGGGTCAGCGTCAGCGGATCTGTATTGCTCGGGCACTGTCGGTCGATCCCAAGGTCGTCATCGCCGATGAGGCGGTTTCGGCGCTGGATGTGTCCATCCGCGCCCAGATCGTCAACCTCCTCATCGATCTCCAGCACCAATTGGGCGTGTCCTACCTGTTCATCTCGCACGATATGGCCGTGGTGGAGCGTATCAGCCACCGGGTCGCAGTCATGTATCTCGGCCAAATTGTCGAAATCGGCCCGCGCCGCGCAATTTTTGAGAACCCGCAACACCCGTACACCCGCAAGCTGATGTCTGCGGTTCCCGTGCCCGACCCGGCACGACGTCGCGCGCACTCGCTGGAGGTCAGCGAAATTCCGAGCCCCGCCCGTGCGCTGGGCGATGAGCCGGTAGTCGAGCCTTTGATCGAGGTCGGCTCCGGGCATTTTGTCGCCCGACATCGCATCGGGCATCATTTCTGAATCGCGTCCCGTCTTTCTTTTTTCCGAGAGGAGCATTGTGATGGATCGTCGAAGCTTTCTCGCTGCAACGCCTGCCACTGCGGCGGCGCTGTCAATGCCCGCGCTGGTCCACGCGCAGGCTCCCAACCGTGCCCGGGTGTTTCGCTGGGTGCCGCATGCAGACCTGTCCATCCTGGACCCGGTGTTCAGCACGGTGTTCATCACGAATATCCATGCCCAACTGGTCTGGGATACGCTTTACGGGCTTGACGATCAGTACCAGCCCCATCCCCAGATGGCGGCCGGCCACACCTCTGAAAACAACGGACTGCTCTGGAAAATCACCCTGCGTGACGGACTCAAGTTTCACGATGGAACTCCCGTCCGGGCGCAGGATGCAGTCGCGAGCATCCAGCGCTGGGCCAAGCGTGATCTGATGGGCGGCTCACTGATGGCAGCGACCGAGGAGCTCTCTGCAATTTCGGACAAGGTGATGCAGTTCAAGCTGAAGGAGCCGTTTCCGCTGATCCTGCACGCGCTCGCCCGCCCCTCCGGAAGCACCGCCATCATCATGCCCGAGAAGCTGGCACTGACGCCCGAGAACCAGCAGGTGCGCACCGCGATCGGCTCGGGTCCTTTCCGCTTCGCGGCTGACCAGTGGGTGTCCGGTTCTCATGCCGTGTATCAGCGATTTGAGGATTATGTGCCCCGCAGCGACAGCTCTGCGCCCCGCTTCACGGCGGGCCCCAAGCGTGTTCATGTGGAACAGGTCCGCTGGCAGATCATTCCGGATCAGGCGACTGCCGTCGCCGCGCTTCAAAATGGCGAAATCGACGGCATCGAAAATGTGCCGCCCGATTTCATTCCGGTGCTGGCCAAGGACAAGCGGGTGAAGCTCATCAAACGCACCTTGCCGTCCCAGTCGCTGATGCGCTTCAATCAGCTCACGCCGCCATTCAACAGCAAGCTGATGCGGCAAGCGATGCTCGCGGCAGTGGATCAGAGGGAATACCTGCTGGCCATGTACGGTCCGGACTTCCCCGAGTACTACAGCCCATATTCCGTCTTTGTGCCGGGCTCGCCGCTTGACAGCGATGTGGGCGTCGAAAAAATTCGGGGCAAGCGCGATCTCAAAAAGGCGGCCGAGATGGTCAAGGCCTCTGGCTACAAGGGCGAGCCGGTCGTGATTCTTGACCCGGTGGACTATCCCGAATTCCATACTTGTGCTCTGGTCACGGTCGAGCTGTTCAAGAAGCTGGGGATCAAGGTCGATCTGCAGTCGATGAACTGGGGCACCAAGATGCAGCGCCGCAACAATCAGGCGCCGGCGGACAAGGGTGGTTGGAACGTTGCATTTACTGCAACGACCGGCCCCAACAATCTCGATCCTGCGGGTCACCTGGCTATTCGCGGCAATGGCACCAAGGCCTGGTTCGGATGGCCCACCAGCGAGCGCATCGAACAGTTGCGGCTGGACTGGTTCAAGGCGCCCGAT
>JBIKVK010000394.1:0-2805 GCA_044356835.1 Burkholderiaceae bacterium | reverse complement strand
GACCGGACAGGCCTCGCGCTGAACGGAAGGCGCTGTCCGGTTCGCCGATCAGAAGCGATAGGTCAGGCCGAAGGCGATCACCGGATAGACCTTGAAGTCCTTCAGCGCGTCCTGCAGATCCTTGCGCTCGGCCTCCGCGGCCTTGCCGAGCTCGGTACAAACCTGCGTTACTGACGACTTGCACTGCGCTGTCAGACTGGCGGAGGGGGTCTGAGCCATCACGCCGATATCGAGCGAAAAGCCCCAGGTCTTGGCTTTGTCGACCGCATTGCCCCAGCCGATACCGAGATAGGGAGAGAAGGACTCGAACTCGACGCGACCATCGAGCTGGCCGACGTCGCTCGGCTGGAAGGTCTGGTTGCCGATCACAATGGCCTGGGTCGGCTTGGCCGTAAGGGTCAGCTTGTTGCCGTTGCGCACGGCTCCGACCGTCGCGCGAAACGCTCCACCCCCCGGATGCCAGTCAAGCATCGCTGAGAAGGTGCGGAAGTCGAGCTCGGCGTCGTAACGGATGTCACTCTCGGTGAGTCCCCGTTTGAGGTTGAATGCGTTTGCGCCGAAGCGACCATTGAAATTGGGCGACAGGCCCTTCACCACCTCGAGGCCTGCCCCAAGGGTGCCGACCTTGACGGTCGCGGCAAGGTCATCAGCCAGAACGCTGCCAAATGCAGCCAATCCCAATGCGAAAGCGCAAAATTTTTTCATAAAAATCCCTCGATAGTGGATGAGCTCAAGCGCAAGACCATTTTAACGCCAGGGGGTTCTAGGGTCCATCTGGAACGCCGACTTTGACCCACCGCAGGGCCTGACGGCTTGGCTGCGGCATCATCGATCCGGATGTCTCAACCCTCGAACGCCGCGACCGATCCCGAGCCGTCTCCGAATGATTCAAGCTCGCGCCCTGTTCGGGGGCCGACCGCAGATCGTGACGAGGAGACGAGGCTGGGCTTGAGCTCCGCGGAAGCTGCACGGAGGCTCGCACGCGATGGACCCAACGCCCTGCCTGCAGCGCGGTCACGCGGCCTTTGGACGACTGCACGGGAGATTCTGACCGAGCCGATGTTCCTCCTGCTGATTGCGGCAGGGGCGCTCTACCTGGTGCTCGGCGAAGCCCGGGATGCAGGGCTTCTCATGGCCGCGGTCGTGCTGATCATCCTCATCACGGTCGTCCAGGAGCGGCGCACCGAGCGTGCGCTCGACGCTTTGCGCGAGATGGCCAGCCCGCGTGCACGGGTGGTGCGCGACGGCGTCATTCAGCGCATTGCCGCATCCGCACTTGTCACGGGTGATCGCGTTCTCCTCGTCGAGGGCGACCGCATCCCAGCGGATGCACTCCTGCGCGAGGCGATCGCGCTTCGGGTCGATGAGTCTCTTCTCACCGGCGAATCCCTCTCGGTCGACAAACGGCCCGATTCCAACGCAACCCGGCTGTCAGCGCCCATTTCTGCCGATTCGGATTCAGGCCCGCCTTCGGCAAGCGCGTCGCTCTATGCCGGCACACTGGTGGTTGCAGGCCAAGGCGTGTGCGAAGTCGTGCACACAGGGGTGCGAACCGAATTCGGCCGGATCGGCCTCGCGCTGACCCATATCGAAGCCGAGCCCACGCCGCTCACCCGGCAGACCGCCCGCATGGTGCGCTGGATGGCCATTTTCGGGATTCTGGCGTGTATGGTCCTGGCGATCGGCTATGCACTGACGCGTGGGGCTGACCTCATCGCATGGCGTGACGGAGGGCTCGCCGGAATCGCCTTGGCGATGAGCCTCCTTCCCGAAGAACTGCCGGTCGTACTGACGGTCTTCTTCGCACTCGGCGCATGGCGTCTGTCACGCCACCATGTGCTCACGCGCAGGCTACCGGCGATCGAGGCGCTGGGCGCTGCCAGTGTGTTGTGCGTCGACAAGACCGGAACGCTGACCCTCAATCGGATGTCGGTCGCACAGACTCTGGCATTTCCCGGGTCCGGCTTCAATGCGGAGGAGCTCCTCGAGACGGCCGCCCTCGCATGCCCGCAGCCATCCTCCGATCCGATGGACCGTGCAATACGGACCGCGCGGGAGCATCGAACGCTCTCAAACGATCAGGATGAACTCGTCGCGGCCTACCCCATCACCACCGAACGCCTCGCCTTTGCGCAAATCTGGCGGACCCGGACGATGGGCTGTACGGGCTCAGGGGGGACTGCGCTCCGGGTCGCGGTGAAAGGCGCCCCGGAAGCGATCGCAGACCTGTGCCGGCTGAATGCGGGCGAGCGCACCTCGCTTGATCATACCGTTCGGACATTGGCCGCCGAAGGGTATCGGATTCTGGCCGTCGCCCGCTCAGATATTCCCGACCTCGGGAGTGCGCCGCCTGCGCTCGAATCTTCAGGGCTCAAGCCGATCGGACTGATCGCCTTTTCGGACCCCTTGCGGGCCGAGGTGCCGGCCGCAATCCTCGAATGCAGGCAGGCCGGCATTCGGGTGGTCATGATCACGGGCGACTATCCGGACACGGCGGTGACGATTGCCCAAGCCGCCGGGCTCTATGAGTCCTCGCAGATGATGAGCGGGGCGGAGCTGGACCGGCTGAGCGATGAGCGACTGATCCAGCGCATCGGCGAAGTCGGCGTCTTCGCCCGGGTCGCCCCGGCGCAGAAACTTCGAATCGTGCGAGCGCTCCAGGCTCGCGGCGAGGTGGTGGCCATGACCGGGGACGGGGTCAACGACGCACCGGCTCTCAAGGCCGCACATATCGGGATCGCGATGGGGGCTCGAGGCAGTGACGTCGCACGGGAGGCGGCCTCGATCGTGCTGCTTGACGATGCC
>JBIKVK010000114.1:0-10238 GCA_044356835.1 Burkholderiaceae bacterium | reverse complement strand
GACCACCGACAAGTTCGGCCGTTATGTCCTGAGGGATGCGGTGCGCTCGGGTCCCATCATTGCGGTGGGCGGCTTCAATGTCGATAGCGGCGTGCCGAACACGATGATCCTGAAGGCGACCGAAGGATCGATGGTGCTCAATCCCATGACGACGCTGGTTCAGTCGCTGGTTCAAAACCGGGGGATGTCGGCCGGCGAGGCGAGCGAGCGTCTTGCCTCGGCCCTGGGCTTGGTCGGTCTGGACCTTGCCACATACGACCCGCTGGGCGCCGAGGGTACGCCGACGGCGCTCGCAGCCCAAAAGGTGGCGTCCAAGATCGCCAGCCTGGTGCAGCGGCTTGCCCATGAGGGTGAGGCCGCTGACGAGGTCGCCGATGCGCTGGCGACTCGACTGGCCGATCTGGGCGGGGATGGCTCCGTGCAGCTCCCGGGCGGGGTTCTGGGGCAGACCGGTTTTATTCAGGGTCTCCTGAACGATGTGGGCCTAGCGTGGCCCTCGCTTCAGACGGGGTTGATCAGTCAGTTGATCTCGAAAGTCGCTCTGATCGGCAGCGCTTCGTCGAATGGGATGATCGCCAACATCATGGCATCGTCCGGGCTGGATTCGGTGGCACCGGCTGCGCCGACCGTCAAGATGATCCTGCCCTCGTCCCTGGCCAAGCCCGCGGTCGTGGTGGTCAATCTCGAATCGAACAATGCCGAAGGGCGGGCTGCACTCGCCGGCGACGTCTTGACCGTGGTCGTGGGCAATCAAGCCTACAAGCACACCCTGACGAATGCCGATATCGCGGCTGCCTCGGCCTCGGTGGCGGTGGCCTCAGCGGGACCAATCCAACAGGCCAGTGTCACCCTCACCGACCGTGCGGGCAATGTGAGCGCTGCCGATCAGCCATCCCTGTCGGGGGATGATTCGATCGAGATGGGTGAGCACTTTGCGCGAGCCGTGCAGGGCATGCTTCAGGTGTTGGGGAACCAGAGCCTTCCTCTGGTCGGGTCGGTGGGTGACTTTGCCCAGGCCATCTGGCCGGAACTGCAGCGTTGGTTGAGCCGTTTTCCGACCGGCTATTTCAGATCCACCCGAATCGCTCAGACCGACGACGGGGCCATGCTTTCCGCACTCGCCACCGATGACGCGAGCGGCGGTGACGGTTCCAGTGAATGGTTGATCATCGACGACTGGGACACCACGCCCGCTGACGATCCGAACGACTGGTATTTTCCGGACGACCCCATCGATCCCGTCCCGGATCCGGACTGGGGCGGTGACGTGACCGACCCGGTCATTGATGGGGGCGATGGGTCGGGGGGCAGTACTGGAGGCGGTGGCGACTCCGAAACCAACGACGGCGTGGACTGGTCGGGCGGCGATCCCGGCGACAGCAAGCAATTGATCGGGCGGAACACGGGCCAGCAGTTCTACATTCCTGAGATGACCACAGCGGAGCTCCTGAGGCGACTCAAGGAGGCCTACACCCAGAACATCAATACGGGTGAGTTCAGGTTCAATCTCGCGCTGCCGTTTCGCATTATTCAGGTCGACTGGCTGGGTGAGATCGGGGTCGACGGCGCCGAGGCTTCGGTCGACGGCAGTCTCGATTCCCGCGGGCAGCTCGAAATCAACCTCGAGGGCAAATTCGACGCCAAGAAATTCGCGGTGTTCGATACATCCGCGAGCAAGCTCGAGCTCACCTTCGATGCCGGGCTGAAGGAAGAGTCGGAATTTGCCCTCCAGCTCGGCCCCCTGATGGTAGCCGCCCAGGACGTCGAGAGCACCCGGGCGTCCGCCGATGCGGTCCGCAAAAACACCGGTCTCAGCGCGTCGCTCACGACCTACCTGCGGGACAATGACGGTAACCCCAACAACCAGCTCGAGCTGACCACCGACACGATTGCGAAGTATTTCAACCAAATCGGCAGCGGCACCTTCTGGCTGCCCGACTGGTATGACCTCAGCGCTTCGGTCAACGGTCAGATTTCGGCCGAACTGCTTGGGCGGGCCGACCTGCAGTGGGTGGTGCCCGACCCGGTCAGCCTGGTCAACCAGCTCAAATCCTGGGACCTCCCACCCGAGGTTCAGGGTGTTGCCGATGCCCTGGCCCAGGTCGGTGCTCCGATCCATAGCCTGCTGACCATGCTGACCCCGCAGATCAGCGCAACGATCACGGTGCCGGCGAGCTTTGAATTTGACTCCAGACAGGCTGATGCGCCCTTCAGGACCGAATTCGGCAAGGTGTACTTCGATGACGTGAAGATCGGCGCGCAGACGCTGATGAGCCAATACATGGAGCCCGGCCTCTTTTGGCTCGACACCGCCATGGCGCCGCTATACATGGTGGAAGACGCGCTCAACGCGCCGATCGACTTGCCCAGTATTCCGGTCGATCTCTATACCCCGCCGGCCGAATGGCCAGACCTGCTGAGAAGCCTGACGTCTTTCATCGTCAACTCACCCGCCTCGATCGCGCAGGGCTTGCTCGACGCCGTTTACGCCAACCTGGATCGCAACCGCGACGGCAAGGTCGGCGTATTCGAGGCCGCCCGCAGCATGGTCGACAACTTCCACACGCAGGCGCTCCAGATTGCCCATTTCTGGGAGGCCTTACAGAAAGTCGAGGGGGCCTCGGCCATTCTCGACAGCGCGGCGGCGGCCATCAAATTGGCCACGGGGATCGATGTCCTTGGCTTTGCCAAGAGCATGGTGGATGCGATTTCCTTCTCGGTCACTCGGCCGGCGGCTACCGAGGCCAATCCCAATCCGCTCAGCCCTCTGGAAACCATCCAGTGGGCGCTCGAATCGGCCGAACATGTTTTGCTTGCGATCGATCAGCTGCAAGGTCTGAACGGGCTCTACCAGCAGGCCATGACCGATCTGCAACGCCTCTCAGCCGAGGGCGACAGCAATCTGACCTTCAATCTCGGCAGCTTTGTGTGGGATGTGGTCAACCAATCGATGGACTCGACTCGGAATGCCTATGAGAAAAAGGGCGTCGAGATCGACTATAGCGTGCCGAGCTCATCGATTCACGTGGCGCAGCTCACGCAAAAGCAAGCCGCTCAGCTCATTTACAAGAACATCAAGGACGGCACTTGTTCGGCGGCCACCCTGTCGCCCGAGCTCTTTGCTCATGTCGGGCTGAACATCGACCTCAACAACGCATACGGGCTTCAGGACCCGGCGCTCAAGCTGGGTGCGGGCGTGAACGCTGCGAACTTCAATGCGCTCTGCGACATCATGAACGAGCGGCGTCTCGAATTCTTCGATCTTGGGTTTGACTGGAGCGACGACGCGCACTACGAAGGCGACAAGCTCAAGAATCCCGCACTCTTTTTCCAGGACCTCCAGGAAAACATCATCAACTACGTCCGCCTGTGGCGAATTGCGTCGGGCGAGGGGGACTTCAGCCACAAGGATCAGTCCGACCTGGGCGAGGCCTTTCTCGAATTGGGCGCCGCTCCCGAGAGCGATCGAACCGTCTATCAAGACAACTTCGTCAACGGTTCAAAGACCGGCATTTACACGTATTACAAGTACGGAAACCAGGGGGGTAGCCGGATTCTTTTCGACCTCCTGGACGGACTCACGACGCGCGACATCGATACGTTCGCCGAACTCCAGTCCATCTGGACGACGCTGAAAAAAATTGAGGATCTGACCGGTAACCGAACCTCCGGCCCCAAAGCCCGGGGGTGGGGGTCGGACAATGTTGGGGGCGGAACCTGGGGGCCAAGTTACGAAGAGGCCGTCGACGGCGCGCCGATGTTGGATGACGTCAAGCCCTACTTTCTGTCCTTTGATGAGTTCGAGCGGATCGGTTTGCCCATTTATTCGAAGAGTCAGGACATCCTCGCAGCGGCCAACGAAAAGGTCTGGGATGTACCGCTTTACTGGTGGTGGCCCTTTCCGGAAAAATTCGATGATCTTCTTCCACAGGCGGCGCAGATCATCAAGGATGACAATGCCGCCTGGCTCAAGTCCAACGGTTCCGCGGGTGATCCGCTTCGACTGGCGACCATCGAGCGCATCATGGCGATCGCAGAGGGTCAAGAGTCGGCCGATTCTTTGACGCTGGCCGATCTGCAGGTGTTGGGCGTCAACAAGATCCAGGCTTGGACCTTGCCTCTCTTTACGAGTGTGCTGTCTGCCGGACGCTTCAACGGGAGCGACGTCAACACCGTCATCAAGATCAACCGCGTAGTGGACGCCGTCGACCTCGTGATGAAAACGGCGGGCGATCAGACGGTCGACGCCACACAGTTTTTTGATGCGATCAATCTGCTGCTCGGCGAGGTGTCACTCGGATCCCTCGATCCTGATGCCTCTTTGCCGTACGGAGAATTGCTTGAGTCGATTCCCCGCGCCAATACAGGGCGCCTGAGCGATATCCAGGACGCCAGTTCCAAAGCCATTCCTCTGCTTCAAGGGATCGTCAAAGGCCAGGATCCGGGCCAGGTCGATTCCTACTACGAACTGATGGAGCTCGCGGATATCGCGAAAGATATCCTGCTTACGACCATGACGGCCGACAAGGTATGGGGGCATTTGGAGAAACTGTCCGCAATTGACTGGTTCAAGGACGTTCCAGACCAGGACATCTTCGATGCCTTCCAGACCTATCAGTCCAGATTGACCTCGGAACATCTGCAGCGGCTGGGCTATCGCAATGTGAACGACGTGACCACCGCGGCCGTGAAAGCTGCTTTGGCCGCTTACCATGAAGACAGCGCTACGATGGTCTCCCGCGAGATCCAGACGGGCGTTTACGCCTCCTACACCGTGGAGTTCCCGATCCTCAACAAGCTGGACATCAGGGATCTCGATCGTCTGGTGGGCGACTATTCCAATTCGGGGTTTTTCACCGAGCTGCTCAGCAAGTCACCGGCCCTTCTCAGTTTCTGGAATGCATTCAAGGCGGCGGGTTTCGACCTGCCTTTCATCAGCGATCCCGCCTTCGTGCAGAAATTGTGGACCGGGCAGCCGCTGGACATGATCACCTTCGAGCCCAATCTGCCCAGTCTGCACACCGGCAACATGCCCCTTTTCGATTTTGACCTGATCAAGGCGGCCGGGCTGGACAAGATTTTGCCGGGGTTTGCGGCCCCCCTGTTGGCCAATGTTTCGGTCGACATCCAATCTCGCCTCGGGTTCGGCCTGGATACCGGAGGCCTGGTCAAGGCGTCCGAACTCGCAGGCCAAACCTCGCTCTTTTCCTGGGAGATCCTCAAAGCGCTGATGGACAGTTTTTATGTCAACGACCAGTACCGAGTGGGCTCCGAAAGAATTGACCTTCCAGAACTGCAGTTCGATCTGAACCTGGCTTCCTCGCTGGGCATCAACCTGGGGGCCATGGATTCCTTGTTCAGCGCCTTTGCGCGAGTCAGCAGTGGTCTGAATCTGGACGTCAGCTACGACCTCAATGACGAAAACGTGGACGGCGAGGGCAAGCTCCGCATGGGTGATCTGATCGTTCAGTTATTGACCGATCCGATGGGCCTTGGGAGCCTGGATGCCTCGCTGGAGGCGTCTTTGGGCTTGAAGGCGAACGCAGTCTTGGACCTCAAGCCCTCTGACTGGGGTATCTTTGCCGGAAGCACGGTCTTGCAAGACCTCATCGGCATACTTGCGCTGGGCCTGGAGACTTTCAACTACGCTACCGAGTACACGCTCTTCGAAATGGACGAACAGCTGAAAACCACCCTTATGGACAGCGATCCGAACACAATCGCGCCGTCCTTGCTCGATTGGGTGGCGGGACTTTCGAACCCGTCGACTCCGGTCATTTAAGGCGCTGGCGGGTTATTGTTGCTGCGAAATCAAGTGTGAGACGCTGGGAGGAATGAATCCATGGTGACCGCTGTCAAAGGTGGGTTCGAGATCAAGCTCGGTGCCCTGCAGGGCGGACTCGAGAATGCCAAGGGCATGGTCGGGGCATCCCAGGTGGGCGAGCTGTTGCGCAGCGCGGCCGGCAGTGATGCAACCCGCCTGGCTCAGGGCAAGTTCGAGTTTCGGCTTCTTGAGCGTGACGGTCAGGCCTTTCTTCAGCTGAAGGAACGCAATTGGGCCAGCAAGTTCAAGGAGCGCTTCGACGGCGGCGAGCGCAACCAGCAGCGACTGAGCGCAATGCGGGAAATCAGCGGCCGTTTCGGGCTGAATGTGCCCGGACTCAACGCCGCTCAGTCCACGACCCTCGCCGACGCGCGGGCGTTCGTGTCCGAACGTGGACAGAAGATGATCGACGCCTTGGCGGCCCGGGATGCAAATGCGCTCAAACTGTCGGGCGATGACTTTTCTCGAACCGAGGCGGATGTCCGTGCCGAGCTCAAGACAGTGGCGCAGAGTGCAGTCAGCGAGGGCGATGCCAAGGACGGCGCTTCGCCACTGGGGGCGTTGTTTGATCACAAGGTGTCGACCACGTTGGCGCGTGCCAATGTCAAAGTCGAAAATGATGCGCTCGTGATCGGTGGAACCCGAAAGGGCGGGTCTGCCGAAGAGAACTACGAGGTCGTCGTCGGGTTCTTCGAGCAGAAGACCGGCCTGTCACGACAGGATCCCGAGTTCAAGGCGGTCCTGAGGGGCGTGATGCGCAATGACCACTTCTGTTTTGCGGCCGCAGCCGACAAGGATTTTGCCGGGCGCTTCGAAGGCAAGTTCGGCAGCGCCGCGGTGCCCCTCGATATCCAGGGGTCCAACAACATCCGTTTTCAGGATGGCCAGTTTTCCTTGTCCCAGACGGCGAGGAGCACCTATGCGCTGGGAGCCTCGCCCTTTGGCGACAGGGTGCAAGACTCGTTGTCCGGGGGGCAGCAGTTTGAGCGGCGCCAGTCCTTCGACTTGAGTCTGGATGACCTCAAGCGGCCGGACTTCGATGTGTCGCAACATGCGAAAAACCTCAAATTCACGGCGTCACTGTCATGACCCCCGACCTCGGATCGCACCGCCAGCAGGCTCTGTTCGCCCTACATTTTGCGAACTTTGATGTTGCTGCCATTGATGATGATTTCCTCGGTCAGCCCGACACCGAATCGTTTGAGTTGGTCTTTGATGCAGGAGAACGGCGCAGCCTCTCGGTGGCCTGGGATGCAGGAGGGCCGGCTTGGGCGGTCGTGGGGCGGTTTTCCCCATCGGCCGACCCCAGCGCTGCGCTGAACGCAGCCATGACGATCAATAGTCTCTTGCCGCAGGCGATGCGCCTTCAGGCGAGCCCGGAGGGCAGCGAGATCGAAGTAATTGCGGCACTACCTTCGTTGGACTTGCCCCTGGAAGACCTTGCCAACCTGATCATGGAGGTGGTCGGGTGGCTTCACCGGGTCGCGGATTCCGTTGAGCGTCAGCCGGCCCCCGAGGTTCAGGGCGGTTCTTTTTCGGCGGCAGGGGGGCAGACCCCACCGAACATTTCCACTGCGCCTCCCGGGTACTGGGTTCGGGGATGACAGAAAATGTAACGACAGCGGTGTTCGTGACTGGCGAAGCGACGGGTAGGCTGGGGAGTGTTCAGTCCCGCGGCAATCCGCTGTTCTGGATAGAGGCGGGCGATCTCATCCAGTGCGCGCTCGACCTCATGGGTGCGCTGCGTCACCGGATAGCCGGCCTGCGCTGAGTCCCGAGGCCGGCGGTTCCTGCCAGCAGTCCTACAGAGTATTTCCGTCATGAACACTCCCCATTCCCCGGATGGCCGCTACGCCTGGTTCCGCTTGGCCGTGTCCGTGGTGCTCGCGGTCGTCGGCGGCATCGGCATGTGGGTGGGGGTCGTGATCATTCCCACCATCCAGGCTGAATTCGGCGTCGACCGCGCGGGGGCCTCCTTGCCCTACACCGCGACCTTCATCGGCTTTGCGGTCGGCGGTATCGTCATGGGCCGGGTGGCCCAGCGTTTCGGCATCGTCCTCCCAGTGGCCGCATCCGGCGTGGCGCTGGCGGCCGGCTTCGCACTGGCTGCGCTCGCGCAGAATTTTTGGCAATTCGTTGCGGTTCAGGCGGTTCTGATTGGTTTTCTCGGAAGCGCCGCCACTTTCGGGCCGCTGGTGGCCGACGTTTCGCAGTGGTTCCTGAAGCGCAGGGGCATTGCGGTCGCGATCGTGGCGAGTGGCAACTACCTTGCCGGGGCGATCTGGCCGCCCTTCATACAGGCGGCGATCGAGGCGTATGGCTGGCGCGCCACCTATGCCGCGCTCGCCCTGATTTGCATCGCGATCATGCTGCCGCTGGCGGGCCTGTTGCGTCGGCGTCCTCAGTTTCAGGACGCCGCGAGCCCGGCCAGCCAGTCGGGGGGGGCGGGCGGATTGCTACCCCGTTTTCCGCTGCTCTTTCCGGTCCTGGTTTTTGCCGGCATCGCATGCTGTGTAGCGATGTCGATGCCCCAGGTTCATATCGTGGCCTATTGCGCGGATCTGGGCTACGGGCCCGCCCGGGGGGCCGAAATGCTGTCCATCATGCTGGCCTTCGGCATTGTGAGCCGCCTGCTGTCCGGTCTGATTGCCGACCGGATCGGTGGGTTGGCGACGCTGATTGCCGGTTCCTTTCTTCAGACGGTGGCGCTCTTGCTCTACATTCCCTTCGACGGACTGGTATCGCTTTATGTCGTCTCGGCCATCTTCGGGCTGTCGCAGGGCGGGATCGTGCCGAGTTACGCGCTGATCATTCGCGACCATTTCCCCGCGCGCGAGGCCTCCAGCCGAATCAGCACGGTGTTGACCGCGACCGTGCTCGGAATGGCTTTGGGCGGATGGATGTCCGGCCAAATCTTTGACTGGACCGGCTCCTACGCCCTGGCATTTCTCAATGGCGTTGTTTGGAACGTATTGAACCTTGCCATTGCGTTGTGGATTCTCCACCTGCGGCGGCCCTCGACCCCGGCGCGATTCACCGCTTAAGCCTGAGAGCCGCAACAGACCGCTGATCAGAGCCTTGAGGGCGGAAGCGACGTTGAGCGGGATGCATGCTCGGTGATCGACCCCGAAGACCGATCCCGCAGACCGCCCGGTCGAACCGGCATTACTCCGGCGTGATCCCGGCTCGCTGCACGGTCATTCCCCACTTTTCGCCTTCTCCCTTGATGAAAGCGGCAAACTGCGCGGGCGTGCTGCCGACGGGCTCCGCCCCGCTCGCGATCAGGGGTTGACGGACGTCGGGCATGGCCAGGACTTTACGTGCCGCTTCATGCATCCGGCTGATGGCTGCGGGCGGCGTGGAGACCGGAGCCACGATTCCAGTCCATCCGGTGACGATGATCGTCGGCCAGCCCGCCTCGACGGTCGTTGGGACATCCGGCGCCGCTTCCGAGCGTTTCTCCTGGGCGACCACCAGCGCGCGCAGCCGCCCCGCTTTCACATTCGGCAAGAGGCCGGGCATGGTTCCGAAGACGAAGTCGATCTGACCGCTCATCAGGTCTGTGACCGCGGGCGTTTCCCCCTTGTACGGCACGTGCAGCATCTTGGTCCCGGTGGCTCCCGCGAGAAGTTCCGGCGCGAGATGGGACATGTTGCCAACACCCCCCGACCCATACTTGATCTCGCCCGGTTTCGCCTTGGCGGCCGCAACGAGGTCGTTCAATGTTTTGTATGGCGAGTTGGCATTGACCACGAGCATGAATGCGATCGAGGTCATCTGCGTCACAGGAACGAAATCCTTGAGCGAGTCGTAGGGCACCTTCCTGTAGACATGCTGATTGATTGCCAGCACGCTGGGTGATCCCGCGAGGAAGGTGTGCCGGTCTGTGGCTCGCGCTGCGGCTTCAGCCGCGATCATGCCATTCGCGCCAGCCCGGTTCTCGATCACGGTTGAGGCGCCTAGTTCGGCCGCGATCGCGTTTCCGACCAATCGCGTTGGCACATCGAGACCGCCCCCGGCCGGGCCGGCAACGATCAGCCTGATGGGCTGACTGGGCCAGTTGCCCGCCTGACCGAGGGCAATCGAAGGGGCCAGGATGCAGAGGGCCAATAACGCTCCGAAACGTGGGCACGGGAATGGGCGCATGGGATGACCTTTCGACGGGTGGGCTTGAAGGGGCGACGCTAGCGTATAGCTCAGAACATAGCAGTCTGAGTGCCGAATGGGAACGGTCCGAGTGCCTCCGGCTCCCCGAAACCGCCCCGGATTTGGGGGAACACGGGTCACGAGAGTGCTCTCTTGCCACGTGCCCACAGGGTACGGCACCCAGCAGCGTGATTAACGAGCACCTGATTTGTCAGGTCAAAAGCCAAAGTGAAACAATGTCTTGCGGTTTCTATTTAAACTTAATTCT
>JBIKVK010000393.1:0-2819 GCA_044356835.1 Burkholderiaceae bacterium | reverse complement strand
CCTGTCCATCCTGCGCCACCCCCACAGCGCGCAGCACGCTGCCCAGATTTTTATCGGAAGCGGTAACCTCGTCGAGGTAGTTGGTGCTGTGTATCCGTCCGGTGAACCCATCTTGAGTCGCTGATCGCGATGGAGGAAGCTGTGTCCGAGTCGAATAGAGGGAGGGCACATGAACGGGGAGCAGAGGGTCACGGCCCCGTTGCCGGAGGCGGCGGAGGAGGATGAGACCAAGTCGATCAAGCCGAAGCCGAGGCGACGATATAGCGAGCAGTTTCGGCAGCAGGTGATCGAGGAGGCGAGCCGGCCCGGGGTGCGGGTGGCGTCGGTGGCGCAGGCTCACGATCTGGAGGTCGGTTTGGTGCGTCGGTGGATCGCGAACGTATCGGTGCGCGAACGCCTCCATGCCCATGCCCGGTCTGCGCGCGAGAGGTTGAGGGACTCGGGACGGTTGCCTGCAGGGCCAAACATTTCCGGCGCTCCGTCCGTGGGCAGTGACCCGGCCGCGTCTTTTGTTGCGATCTCGGTGGGCGGCGCAGCAGCAACGAGCCCTGCGCCCGAGATCCGCATTCAGTTCAATCGCGGGCCGACCTCGATCGGGGTCACCTGGCCCGTGAGCGCTGCGGCTGACTGCGGGCAGTGGCTGGGCGAGGTGATGCGGTGATGCGCATCGATGCGATCTGGCTCGCGGTCGATCCGATTGATCTACGAGCGGGAATGGAATCGACACTGGGTCGGGTGGTCAGTGTGTTTGGTGCCGCGCACCCACATCACGCCTACGTGTTTCTGAACCGGCGCGGCGACCGGATGAGGACGCTGGTGTGCGACGGGATCGGGATCTGGTTGGCGGCGCGGCGGCTGCATGAGGGGCGGTTTACCTTAGGGTCGATCGACAGCAACGCGGCGCTCACGCGCGGGCAGTTCGATGCGCTTACGCTTGGGCTGCCGTGGCAGCGTATGGACGGGCGGGGCTCGATCACGGTGATTTGAGAGGGGCTGATCAGGGAAAGTCCTGATTGCCTCGCGCGCGCGCGCGAGGCATCATCGCTCCCATGCTCGCCTCTGCCGCACAAGCTCAACTCGATCAACTCAGCCCCGAACGGCTGCGCGAGTTTGCCGCCCAGCTCATCCATGAGCTGCAAACCAAGGAATCCCTGATCGCCCGACTCACCCACGAGATGGCGCTGCTCAAGCGGATTCGCTTCGCGGCCCGATCCGAGCAGTTCAATGCCGCACAGCAGTCGCTGTTTGACGAGGATACCGAGGCGGACCTGCAGGCACTGAGCGATCAGCTCGAGTCCTTGAGCCACCAGGGCAAGAACGGTGACGAGTCGCCCGCCACCCAGCCCAAGCGAGGTCCCCGCCGCCAGGCACTGCCATCGGACATTCCCCGCCGTGAGATCCGGCATGAGCCCGCGAGCACGACCTGCGGGTGCGGTTGCGAACTCAAGCGCATCGGCGAGGATGTGAGCGAGAAGCTGGACTTCGTCCCCGGCGTGTTCAGCATCGAGCGGCACATCCGGGGCAAGTGGGTCTGCGGGCATTGCGAGACGCTGGTTCAGGCGCCGGTGCCCGCGCATGTGATCGACAAGGGGCTGCCCACGACGCGTTTGCTCGCGCAGGTTCTCGTGAGCAAGTACGTTGATCACATGCCGCTCTATCGGCAGGAGCACATGTTTGCGCGGGCAGGTCTGGCGTTGTCACGCTCAACGATGGCGCAGTGGGTGGGCACGGTGGGCCAGCAGCTGCAGCCGCTCGTGGACGCGATGCGCGAGCACCTGCTGCAGCGGTCGGCGCTGCATGCCGACGAGACGCCGGTGTCGATGCTTGCGCCCGGCAAGGGCAAGACCCATCGCGCCTACCTGTGGAGCTACTGCAGCACGATTTACGATCCGGTGTCCGCGGTGGTCTTCGACTTCACGGAGAGTCGCTCGGGCAAGAACGCGGGACGGTTCTTCGGATTTGATGAGGAGCGGCCGCAGGCGGGGTGGCGCGGCAAGCTCCTGTGCGACGAATTCAGCGGCTATCGGCACCTCTTCCCCAAGGGCGTGGTCGAGGCGGGTTGTCTGGCTCACGCGAGACGAAAGTTCTTTGATCTCTGGGCTGGACACCAGAGCATCATCGCCGAGCAGGCTCTGAAGTTCTTCCAGGCGCTCTACAAGGTCGAGCAGGAGATGGTGGGGCTCGACACGGCCGAGGCAAGGCGCGAGTGGCGACAGACTCATGCAAAGCCGGTCGCCGACACCTTCCACAAGTGGCTGATCGCGCAGCGCCAGCTCGTGCCCAACGGCTCGGCCACCGCCAAGGCGATCGAATACAGCCTCAGGCGATGGGAGGCGCTCACCCGATATCTCAATGACGGCGAATTGCCTCCCGACAACAACCGTGTCGAGAACCTGATCCGGCCGATCGCCATTGGCCGAAACAACTGGCTATTTGCCGGGAGCCTGCGCGCGGGGCAACGGGCTGCGGCGGTGATGAGCCTCATCCACACCGCGCGGATCAACGGGCACGAACCGCTGGCCTACCTGACCGATGTGCTCGACCGATTGCCCACGCAACCGGCCAGCCGTATCGATGAACTGCTGCCCTACAACTGGCAGCCCACGCCGACCCCGCAGCCCGACACCCTCGCGGCCGCCTAAACCCTTCCCCTCATCGCACTCGTGAGCCGCACGGCCAGGCAGGCCTGCGGCTCGAGGGGTGTGTTCTGCGTACGCTTACGGTCAAGGCTGGCAAGAGCGTGTTCTTCGCCACCTTGGCCGAACTGGTGGATTCCATGCGCAAGGCCGAGCGCGAAGGCAAGCTGCGAGAGCGCGTGA
>JBIKVK010000112.1:0-10247 GCA_044356835.1 Burkholderiaceae bacterium | reverse complement strand
CTTCGACAAGCTCGCCATCGGATACCGCGGTGGCCTTCCCGGCGTGCACTCAATGTTCGGAGGCAGTGAGTGGCGCTGGATGCGTCCGATGGGCTGGGGCGAGCGCATCAGCGCGACGGTCAAGTTCGTCGATCTCATTGAGCACCCTAGTCGTTTTGCCGGTCGTTCGTTTCAACAGATTTCAGAGATCACGTTCCGCACTGACGCGGGCGAGGTCGTGGCGATCGCCCGCTCATGGGGTTTCAGGACCGAGCGCAAGACCGCGGCCGATCGCGGCAAGTATCGCGAGGTCGAGATCGCCCAGTACACCGAGGAAGATATCGAACGGATCGCCGAGCGCTATCGGGCTGAGCGAGTTCGGGGCGCGGAAACGCTTTGGCTCGAGGATGTTGAGATCGGTACTGAATTGCCCTCGATCATCCGGGGTCCATACACAGCCACGACCGCAGTTGCCTTCGAAATGGGCTGGGGCGGGATTTTCGTCAAGGCCCACGGGCAGGCGATGGACTACTTCAGCCGCCACCCGAGCGCGGGGCTGCGCAACGCCTTTGGCGTACCTGAGCCGCCCGAGGCGGTGCACTGGGACGATGCGCTCGCCCGGCGGGTGGGCGTTCCGGCCGCCTATGACTATGGCCCCGAGCGTATCGCGTGGATTGGAAGTCTCATCACGCACTGGATCGGTAACGCCGGCTTTCTCGAGCAGCTCAACGTCCAGGTCAGGCGTCACAACATCGTGGGCGATCTGACCACCTGCCGTGCGCAAGTGACGGGCACGCCAGAAGGAAACGAGGGCGCAGTCGAACTCAAGGTCTGGGCCGAGAATCAGAGAGGAGAGATCACTGCAACCGGTCATGCCCGGGTCCGACTGCCGTCGCGGTCCCGCGGGCAAACCCGGCCTGTCACGCCCTCGGAAGAATCCCGCGCCTGAGGGCAGGGCCTGCGGACAAAGCACTGACTTCACACATGAACCGCTCCTTGGACTCAGGACACCGCCGGATCCGTATCGGCGCCGGATCGGCGTTTTCCGATGACCGTATTGCACCCGCGGTGGCCCTGGCCGAACGCGGTGCGCTCGACTACCTGGTCTTCGAGTGTCTCGCCGAACGCACTGTCGCCCGGGAGAACCTGACGCGATCGAAACAACCCGACCAGGGCTATACGCCGCGTCTGATCGAGCGCCTGGGCGCGGTGCTGCCGGCCTGCCTGCGGCACGGCACTCGCATCGTCACCAACATGGGGGCGGCCCACCCGGTGGCAGCGGCACGCGCCATCACAGCTCATTCGCGGATGGCAGGCTCAGGCCCGATCGACTGCGCCGCAGTGACGGGCGATGATGTAACCGATCTGCTCAGGCAACGCCCCGATCTCAAGCTGATGGAGACAGGCCTGCCGCTCGAGTCCATTCTGCCCAGGCTGATCTCGGCCAACGCCTATCTGGGCGCGGATGTCGTCGCACGTGCGCTTGCCACCGAGGCGCCGGTCGTGATCACGGGGCGGGTGGCCGACCCCTCCCTTTTTCTCGCGCCGGCCCTCTACGAATTCGGGTGGTCCTACGATGACTGGGCTCGGATCGCGTCGGCCACCACGCTGGGCCACCTGCTCGAATGCGCCGCCCAGGTCACGGGCGGTTGTTTTGCCGACCCGGGCAAGAAGGACGTCCCGGACCTCGATCGGCTGGGGTTCCCGTACGCCGACATCGACGCCTCGGGCGCCTTCGAAATCAGCAAGCTGGCCGACCAGGGGGGACGGGTCGACCGAGCCACCTGCACCGAACAGCTGCTCTACGAAATCCACGATCCGGCCCGATACATCACACCCGACTGTGTGCTGGACATCACCGACGTTGATCTGGTCGAGACCGGTCCCAACCGGATCGCAGTCAGGGGCGCGCGCGCTCAACCACGCACCGACTCGTACAAGGTCACAGTGGGCTATCACGACGGCTACATCGGCGAGGGCCAGATTTCCTACGCCGGTATCAATGCGCTCGCACGAGCGCGGCTGGCTGAAGAACTGGTCAAACGCCGCTTGGCCGAAGCGGGTCGACAGTTTCGCGAGGTGCGTACCGATCTGATCGGTCTGTCGAGCCTGCATGGGCTCGCAACGGCACGGCCCGAACCCTACGAGGTCAGACTGCGCATCGCAGCCCGATGCGACGATCGCAAAACAGCCGAGTCAGTCGGCTTCGAAGTCCGGGCTCTGCACGTCAACGGACCCGCCAGCGGCGGGGGCGGCTCGGACCCGGTTGTGCGGGAGGTGCTGGCGGTGCAGTCGGTGCTGTTGCCCCGCGCCCTGGTCGACCCCCAGATCGAAATCGTGCGGGTGAACTGACATGATCCGAGTCTACGATCTGGCCCACAGCCGAGCGGGCGACAAGAGCGATACCTCAAACATTTCCGTCATCGCTTACGACGATCGAGCCTGGCGGATCCTGCGCGAGCAGCTGACCGAGGAGCGCGTGGCCGTCGCCTTTGCCCATATCGCCGCAGGTCCGGTGCGCCGCTACGAATTGCCCAAACTGCGGGCCCTCAACTTTGTGCTCGAGCGGGCGCTCGGCGGAGGCGTGACCCGGTCGCTGGCCCAGGACGCGCACGGCAAATCGTTGAGCGCCCTGATGCTGACCATCGAACTGCCGGGCTGACCACGCACAGCCCCGCTGCCCTAAACCGTATCCAGAGAAGAAGGGGAACTTGCTATGTATCGACGACAAACGCTGATCCAAGGAATCGCATGGGTCGCAGCCCTGGGTACCCTCGGGACCCTCCCGTTACCGTCGGCTCATGCGGACGAGAGCTTCCCGTCCAAACCGATCCGCATCATCGTTCCGGTCGCCCCGGGAGGCAATCTGGACGCGGTGACCCGTGCCGTCGGTGAGAAGATTTCGACCTATCTGCGCCAGCCTGTCGTGGTGGAAAACCGAACGGGTGCGAGCAGCTCTGTCGGCAGCCGCTATGTGGCACAGGCTGCGCCCGACGGGTACACCTTGCTGTCCATGGCCAACACCTTTCTGTCGACGCCGACCGTGTTGTCGAGCGCCGGCTACGATGTTGCGCGTGACTTCGTGGGCGTCAGCCAGATGGTGAGGGTGGCCAATATCGTGATCGTGCCCGCCTCCAGCCCCTACCGCACCCTGGGTGATCTGATCGCGGCGGCCAAAGCTCAGCCCGAGAAGCTGACCCTGGCCACTGCGGGTCACGGGTCGGTCGCTCACATTGCGGCCGAGCGCTTCATGCGTCACGTCGACGTCAAGTTCACCCTGGTGCCCTACAAGGGGAACGGTCCGGCTCTGATCGACATGGTCGGAGGGCGGGTCGCGACCATGTTTGATCAGGTGAGTACCTCCGCACCCCGCATCCAGCAGGCCCAGCTGCGCGGGCTCGCGGTCACCGGCGAGCGTCGATCTGCGGCTCTGCCTGACATCCCGACCATGGCCGAGGCAGGCGTCAAGGATTTCATCGACTACACCTTCAACGGCCTGGCTGCGCCGGTCAAGACGCCCGCTGCAGTTCTCAGACGGCTGCATCAGGCCGTGGTCGAATCGATGAAGGATCCCGAGCTGATCAAGCGTTTCGCAGCAAGCAGTGTCGAAGTTGCTCCGAGCTCAAGCCCCGAAGAATTCACCCAATGGATGCGGGAAGAAGCCGCACGCTATGCAAAGCTCGCCAAAGACGCCAACTTCACCGTCGAGTGAGCGGCCGGAAAGCCTCTGAACCGCAGGTCACGACTATCAGGGAGGTCCTTGAACCATGACATCAATCACCATTTTTCATCCTGGCGTTGAAGCCCCGGGCGGAGCGGCAGGGTCCGGGCTTGCGCCCCGCCATGCCTCGCTCGCCGGACTGCGACTGGCGCTGCTCGACAACAGCAAGGTCAATGCCGGCAATATCATCGCAGCCGTGGGGCGTCTGCTCCAGAGCCGCTATCAGGTGGGTGAGACGCGGGCCTGGAAAAAGCGCCATGCCGGATCGAGCGGCGAGGCCGTAATTCCGGGGCTGCTGGAGTGGAAGCCTGACATCGCTCTGGTCGCCCTGGGCGACTGAGGCTCGTGCACGTCGTGGAGTGTCCATGACTCGCACACGATTGAAAAGAACGGCGTGGCAACGGTCACCTTCTGCACGCCGCCGTTTCGAACCCTGGCGCAGCGACGCCGCGAGGCGCTCGGTCTGCCCGATCTGAGGCTCGTCTTTCTACCCCACCCCATGATGACCCGAACCGCCGAGGAGATCGAGCGGATCGCCCTCGAGGTGGTCGACGAAGTCGCCGCCCATCTCGCCCAAGGCCCGGTCAAGGAGAAGTGAACATCATGACGCTTCGTTCTTCACCCATCGCGATCGACGCCTCTCCAGCCGCCTGGATGGACTACTTCGAGAGCCAAGGCTGGAGTGACGGCCTTCCAGTGATCCCGCCGACTGCCGATCTGGTGGAAGCAATGATTGCTGGCAGCGGGCTGCCCGGCGACGCCGAGGTGGCCATCATGGCCCCCAGCGGCGTCAAGGCCAGTGTCGAAAAGGTCGCGATCAACGCGGTCATGGCAGGTTGCCGGCCGAGCTTCATGCCGGTGATCATCGCTGCACTGCGCGCCATGGCCGAGCCCAAGTTCAACATGGCCGGGATCCAGGCCACCACCCATCCGGTGGCACCACTGGTATTTGTCAATGGCCCGATCCGATCGGCCATCGGCATCAATTGCGGCACCAACGTGTTTGGGCAGGGCTTCCGAGCCAATGCCACCATCGGACGGGCGATCCGGCTGGTCATGATCAATATCGGCCAGGGCATCCCAGGCCGAACCGACATGGCGACCATGGGTTCGCCCTGCAAATTCAGCTATGTGGCCGGCGAAAATGAAGAGGTGAGCCCCTGGGAACCCTTTCATGTCGAGCGAGGACTTCATCGCGAACAGAGCGCGGTTCTGGTCCATGCCGGTGAGGCGCCCCACAACATGCAGGACCATGCCAGCGTCGACCCAGGCGAACTGCTCATCACGATTGCCAGCACCATCGCGACGCTCGGCAACAACAATGTCGGCATGTGCGGCGAGATCATGCTGGTTCTGGGCCCCGAGCATGCCCGGATCCTGGCCCGCTCGGGCATGAGCAAGGATGACGTGCGCTTCGAACTGCATCGCCGCATGCGCCTGCGCTTCGATGCCATGGGTACGACGCTGCGAAACTGGTATCGCAACCGGCGACCGGCGATCAACTGCGGACCGGAGGTTGCGGAGATCCCCTACCTCGACGACCCTGCACAGATCTTGATCCTGGTTGCGGGCGGGCCGGGGCTGCATTCCATGGTGATTCCGAGCTTTGGCGGCATGTCCCAGTACAGCTTCAGGGCGATCGATGCCGAATGAACGCCCGCCGATCGAAGCGCTCCGATCGGACATCAAGCGTTGACGGCTATGCCCCCCGGTGCTCTAATCGATTCAAAAATCTCGGCCTGCAAGGCCTTGTCAGGGAGACAGCAAGCGATGAACACACCCGCTTCGGCACCGTCCAATGACGGACACTACGAGGTCTACTGGCCCAGGGCACCGCGACAAGTGAAGGGCAAGCGGCTCGCCCAGCGACTCGATACCCTGAATGGCAAGACGATTGCGCAGTTCTGGGACTTCATTTTCTCCGGTGACAAGGTGTTTGAGGCCCTTGAGGAAGGGATTCGAAAGCGTTACCCGGATGTACGCTTTGTCAGTTGGCGCGAGTTCGGCAACACCCACGGGCAGGACGAGCGCAAGATCCTTCAGGACCTGCCCGCGCGCTTCAAACAACTGGGCGTCGATGCCGCGATCAGCGGCATGGGCTGTTGAGGCTCCTGCACACCCGCCGTGTTGCGGGTGAGTGCAGCATCTGAAGCGGCCGGTTATCCGGCCTCCTCGCTGGTCTGCGAGGGATTCATGCGACAGGCTAAGGCCACTTCGGTCGGCCTCGGATTTCCCGGCATGCCGGTTGCCCTGGTGCCCAGCCATCCCGATGCCCTGAGTCTGGACGAGCTCCATCGAAATACTCTGGAGGTCACCACCCAGCAAGTGATCGACAACCTGACCCAAGCCTCGACCGTCGAAGCACTGCACAGCGAGCCTGGTGATCGTGAGATCGTGTTCACGGGCAATTTCGAAGCGGTCAACGACTATTTTTGCGAGCGCGAATGGAGTGACGGGCTACCCATCGTTCCGCCCACGCGAGAGCGCATCGAGCGATTCCTGAGCTACACCGATCGCGATCCCAACGAGGTGCTCGGGGTCATGCTGCCTGACAACCGCGCGGCCTCTGTATGGAGCGTGGCAGTCAACGGTGTAATGGCCGGATGCCGACCCGAATATATGCCCATCCTGGTCGCCCTGGTCGAAGCCATGGCCGACCCTGCGTATGGGGTTGAACACAGCGGCAATACCCCGGGTTCCGAGACTCTGATCATCCTGAACGGCCCCATCATTCAGGAACTCGGTTTCAACTTCACCCAGGGCGCTCTGCGTGACGGGTTCCGGGCCAATACCAGCATCGGGCGGTTCTGGCGGCTCTACCTGCGCAACGTCGCAGGGTTCCTGCTGCACAAGACCGACAAGGGGACCTTCGGTAACACATTCCGGGTCGTGTGCGCCGAAAACGAGGACGCCGTTCGCTCGATCGGCTGGCCCGCTTTGAGTGAAGACATGGGTTTCAAGGCGGGCGAGAATACCGTCACGATCTCGAGGTTTTCGGGCGGCAATGTCATCGCCTCCATCTCGGGAAGCACGCCCGAGCAGATCCTGTCGAACGTGGCCTACTGCCTCGAGCGTCAAACCAGCTGGCAGCTGACGTTCACGCTCGGTTCGGCGTTCGGTACGCTGCGTCCACTGGTGCTCTTGACGCCCATCCTGGCACAAACCATCGCCAAGGCGGGCTGGTCGAAGCAGGACGTCCGCCAGTTCCTCTTCGATCATGCCCGAACGCCCGCCTGGGAGCTGGAACGCAATCTTCGCGATTACATGAACAAGCCGATCTGGAATCTAGCCGAGGAATCCCGCGCCGGACGCATTCCCGGCGAGGTGTTCCATGCCTCGGACGATCCAGGCCGGCGGGTACCCCACGTGTTCAAGCCCGAGGATTACATGGTGGTGGTAACGGGCGATCCGATGAGGACCAATGCCTATGTGTTCGCGCACAACGGCAGGCTCGGATTCCCGGTTGCCAAGCCGATCGTCCTGCCCGCGCGCTGGACCCATCTTCGGGAAAATGCACAGACTTGATCTTGCTCAAACAGAACCAAGGCATTGATTCACAATTCGCCCCCACGGAGGCCCTTATGAACTCTTTCCGCTCGATCGGCATCGGCATCGGTATGGCCATCGGACTCGGATCGGCTCTCGCAACGGGCCCGGTCATGGCTCAACAGGACTGGCCTACCCGGCCGGTCAGGATTATCGTGCCGTACGGCCCCGGTTCTGGAGTCGATGTCGTTGTACGTGCCCTCAATGAAGGACTGAGCCGCAACCTTGGCCAAAATGTCATTGCTGAAAACCGGGTCGGTGCCTCGGGAACGATCGCGGCATCGCACGTGCTGGCGCAAGCCGCGGACGGCTACACCCTGCTGAGCGACTCGTCGTCGCACACCATCGTCCCGGCGCTGATGGACAGCCTGCAGTTCAATATGGCACGAGACTTCCGCGGTGTGACCACCCTGATCGAAAATCCGCTGGTGTTGGTGACCTCGCCCGCCAAAGGGTTCAAGGATCTGAAGGCGCTGATCGCCAGCGCCAAGGCCAAACCCGGTTCGATCACCTTTGCCTCGGCCGGCATCGGTTCATCGACGCATCTGAGTGCTGAAAAATTCCGGCTCAGCGCGGGTTGGGATGGGGTGCATGTTCCCTTCAAGAGCACCACCGATGCGCTGATCGAGGTCTCGGCCGGCCGGATCGACTTTGTCTACACGGCGCTCGCCTCGGCGATTTCAGGCATGGAGACGGGTAAGCTGCAACCGCTCGCAATGCTGTCAAGACGTGTGGATCGTCTGCCCAATGTGCCGGCCGTCGCGGAGATCGTTCCCGGTGCCGAATACAGCACTTGGATCGGCATCTTCGTGCCCTCGAAGACGCCTGATGCCGTGGTCAGTCGATTGCATGCCGAAATCGTCAAGGTGATGCATTCGCCGGAGATGAAGGCTCGTCTGGCAACGCTCGGCTCCGAGCCCTGGACGATGTCGCCCGCGGAATTTGACAAGATGCGCGCACTCGAATTCGAGGACAACGTCCGCCTGGTCAAGGCTGCAGGCATCCGGAAGTAGTCCGCCTTGAAAGCACGACTGGCGATCATCGAAGGCGACGGCGTTGGGCCTGAGGTCGTCCGTCAGGGCGTGAAGGCGCTCGAAGCGGTTGCCGCGCGGTTCAATCATCAATTCGAGATGCAGCCGGTCTCGATCGGCTTCAATGCCTGGCGGTCGACCGGCAGCGCGCTCTCGCAGGAAGCCATTGAGCTCTGCCGGGCAAGCGATGGCATTCTGCTGGGGGCCACCGGGCCGGCGGATCACGAATACACCCGACCCGATGCGCCGCCCGGCTGGGGCCGCCGGCAGCTCAGTCGCGAACTGGGTCTGTGCGCAAGCGTGAGACCCATCCGAGCCTACCCACAGACCGCGGGGGTGAGCCCCATCCGGTCCGAGCGGATCGAACAGGCCGATCTGGTCATCGTTCGCGACATGACGCTGGTCAATCGACTGGGGTTGCACCGGAGCGGTCAAACACCCTCGGGCCGCTTTGCCGAAGACACCCTTGCTTTTGACGAGCCTTCAATCCAAAAGACGCTGCGTTTTGCATTCCTGCTTGCACAATCACGTAACGCCCGCCTGTGCCTTGCGACCCAGTCTTCGATGTACGCCACCTCGAGACTGTGGTTGTCCATATTCACGGAAATCGGGGCAGAGTTCCCCGGAGTCAGCACCGAAGTCCAGGCCCCGGACAACTGCGCCATGCAATTGATACGAAACCCATCACACTTCGATGTGATCGTCACCGAGAGCACCCCCATGGGCGGCATGCTGAACAACCTCGCAGCGATGATCAATGGTTCGATCGGAATGGCTCCAGGCACCACCATCGCCCTGAAAGAGGGTACGAGCTACACCGCCATGGTGGAGCGCAGCGGCCTCTACGAACCCATACACGGCAGCGCTCCGCGCCGTGCCGGACAAGATCTGGTGAATCCGATCGGAACCGTGCTTGCCGCGGCCATGCTCTTGCGCTACTCGCTGTCGCTCGAGGCTGAAGCAGTCGCCGTCGAACACGCCGTGGCAAGCGCCCTGGATGGGGGCTACCGGACCTACGACATCATGGAGCCCAAAAAAATTCGAGTCGGCACCGAAGCCATGGGCGATCGGATCGCCGCAGCCATTGGAGCACCTGTCCCAGCGCGCTGACCCTCCCGTCCGAGCATCGGCTCGTTAGGCGTCACCCGGCCCCTCCTGCAGGCCGTCGATCCGGCCCCAAGCTTGATCAGCCCGCCGCCTCGACCGGCCGGCTCGCCCGGATGATCAGCAGAACCACCGCCACGCTGATCAAGGTCATCACGATCGAGTAGGCCGCAGCGCCGGTCATCATGCCCTGATCAAAGAGGCCCAGGAGCGCGACTGACGAAGGCGTGGTCTTGGCTGTGTACATGAGAATCGAGATGGACACATCCCGGAACAGGATGATGAAGGCGAGGCCCCAAGCCACCAGTAGCGGCTGACGGATCGAAGGCAGGATGACCCTCCAGACCGCACCCAGACGGGTATCGCCGCAGGCACGAGCAGCTTCCTCCAGCTCGGGCGCGACCCGCATGAGTCCCGCGTCGGAACTGCGCATTGCGATGGGCAGGACATGGACCGCATAGCACAGCACCAGAATCAGCGCGGTTCCATAGAGCGGTAAAGGACCGCCGGTGAAGGTGTATAGAAAGGCGAGCCCCAGTACGATCGACGGAACCCCCAGCGGCAAACCTCCCAGAAAGGCCGCGCCGCGGCTGAAGCTATCAGAGCGCCAGAGCCGTTGGTAGCTGATCAGAAAACCCGCCAGCAAGGCCAGGGTCGCAGCGCTCGCCGCCATCCAGGTGCTGTTGATCAGACCGTCGACCGTACCCGGGAAATCAGCCAGACGGGTGTACTGATTGAGGCTGAGCGGCTGGGAAAAAAGATTGCCGCTCCAGAAACCCACCAGCGAGAGGTAGGCCAGGGTCAGAACCGGCAACACGGTCGACAGAAAAAGAAAGCCGAGCACAAGTGCGCTGGCCGGCCATCGC
>JBIKVK010000113.1:0-10247 GCA_044356835.1 Burkholderiaceae bacterium | reverse complement strand
ATGCGCGCCTGAACGAATACGGCTTTCTCGAGACCCCCTACCGGCGCGTGGTCGACAGCCGGGTCTCCGACGAGATCCACTACCTCTCGGCCATCGACGAGGGCCGCTATGTGATCGCCCAGGCGAATGCCGCCGTCGATAGCGACGGGCGCCTGACCGGCGACCTGGTGTCGGTAAGAAAGGCCGGCGAGTCCGAGCTCACCTCGCCCGCCAACGTCGAATACATGGACGTCGCGCCGACCCAGATCGTTTCGGTGGCCGCTTCGCTGATTCCCTTCCTTGAGCATGATGACGCCAACCGCGCCCTGATGGGCTCGAACATGCAGCGGCAGGCGGTGCCTTGCCTGCGACCCGAGAAGCCCCTGGTGGGCACCGGTATCGAGCGTACCTGCGCGGTCGACTCCGGCACGGTCGTAACCGCGCGCCGGGGCGGCGTGGTCGACTACGTCGACTCCAACAGGATCGTTGTCCGCGTCAACGATGACGAGGCCACGGCCGGCGAAGTGGGCGTCGACATCTACAACCTGATCAAGTACACCCGCAGCAACCAAAACACCAATATCAACCAGCGTCCGATCGTCAAGAAAGGCGATTCGATTGTCCGCGGCGACGTCGTGGCTGACGGCGCATCGACCGACCTGGGCGAGCTCGCCCTGGGCCAGAACATGCTGGTCGCGTTCATGCCCTGGAACGGCTACAACTTCGAGGATTCAATCCTCATTTCCGAGCGCGTCGTGGCCGACGACCGCTACACCTCGATCCACATCGAAGAGCTTTCGGTGGTTGCGCGAGACACCAAGCTCGGGCCCGAGGAGATCACCCGCGACATCTCCAACCTCTCCGAGGCCCAGCTGGGCCGTCTGGATGACTCGGGCATCGTCTTCATCGGCGCTGAAGTCGTGGCCGGTGATGTGCTCGTGGGCAAAGTCACGCCCAAGGGCGAAACCCAGCTCACGCCCGAGGAAAAGCTGCTGCGTGCGATCTTTGGCGAGAAGGCCTCGGACGTCAAAGACACCTCGCTGCGCGTGCCTTCGGGCATGACCGGTACGGTGATCGATGTCCAGGTGTTCACCCGCGAGGGTATCCAACGCGACAAGCGCGCCCAGTCGATCATCGACGACGAGCTCAAGCGCTACCGCCTCGACCTCAACGATCAGCTCCGTATCGTCGAAAACGACGCCTTTGAGCGGATCGAGCGGATGCTGGTGGGCAAGATCGCCAACGGCGGCCCCAAGAAGCTCGCCAAGGGCGCGGCCATCACTGCCGAATACCTGGCCGGTCTTGAGCACCGCTACCACTGGTTCGAGATCCGCTTGGCCGACGAAGCCGCTGCCACCCAGCTCGAAAGCCTCAAGGATTCGATCGAGCAGAAGCGCCACCAGTTCGACCTCGCCTTCGAGGAAAAGCGCAAAAAGCTCACCCAGGGCGACGAGCTGCCCCCGGGCGTTCTCAAGATGGTCAAGGTCTATCTGGCCGTCAAGCGCCGGCTCCAGCCGGGCGACAAGATGGCCGGCCGCCACGGCAACAAGGGGGTGGTATCGCGCATCGTCCCGGTCGAGGACATGCCGTACATGGCCGATGGCACCTCGGTGGACATCGTGCTCAATCCCTTGGGCGTGCCGTCTCGGATGAATGTGGGCCAGATCCTCGAGACCCACCTCGGGTGGGCGGCCAAGGGGATCGGTCTTCGCATCGGTGCGATGCTCAAGCGCGAAGCTCGTGCACAGGAGCTGCGTGGGCTTCTGGATCAGATCTACAACAAGAGCGGCGGCCAGGGCGCCGACCTCGTCTCGCTGGGCGACGAACAGCTCCTTGAACTCGCGGGCAACCTGCGTAACGGCGTGCCGTTTGCGACCCCGGTGTTTGACGGCGCCTCCGAGCCCGAGATTCACCGGATGCTCGACCTCGCCTATCCTGATGACGATCCCCGCACCCAGGTGGTCGGTTTCACCCCCAGCAAGACCCAGGTGCGTTTGCACGACGGGCGCACCGGCGACGCGTTCGACCGACCGGTCACCGTGGGCTACATGCACATGCTGAAGCTGCACCACCTGGTCGACGACAAGATGCACGCGCGTTCAACCGGACCTTATTCGCTGGTCACCCAGCAGCCGCTGGGCGGCAAGGCGCAGTTCGGCGGTCAGCGCTTCGGCGAGATGGAGGTTTGGGCGCTCGAGGCCTATGGCGCGTCCTACATCCTCCAGGAGATGCTGACCGTAAAATCCGACGACGTGAACGGCCGGACCAAGGTCTACGAGAATCTCGTCAAGGGCGAACACACGATCGACGCCGGCATGCCCGAGTCGTTCAACGTGCTCGTCAAAGAGATTCGTTCGCTGGGTATCGACATCGATCTCGAGCGCAGCTGACATCAGCGCCGCAACAGGAGAGCATCACATGAAGGCACTGCTTGATCTGTTCAAACAGGTCCAGGAAGAAGAGCACTTCGACGCCATTCGCATCGGCCTCGCTTCCCCCGACAAGATCCGCTCGTGGTCTTATGGTGAAGTCAAAAAGCCCGAAACCATCAACTACCGCACCTTCAAGCCCGAGCGCGACGGCCTGTTTTGCGCGAAGATTTTCGGGCCGATCAAGGACTACGAATGTCTGTGCGGCAAGTACAAGCGGCTCAAGCACCGCGGAGTGATCTGCGAGAAATGCGGCGTCGAGGTGACCCTCGCCAAGGTCCGGCGCGAGCGCATGGGCCATATCGAACTCGCTTCGCCCACCGCGCATATCTGGTTCCTCAAGTCCCTGCCCTCCCGTCTGGGCATGGTGCTCGACATGACCCTGCGCGACATCGAGCGGGTGCTCTACTTCGAAGCCTTCGTCGTGATCAACCCGGGGCTCACGCCGCTGAAGCGCTGCCAGATCATGACCGAGGACGATTTCCTCGCCAAGCAGGCCGAGTATGGCGATGACTTCACGGCGGTCATGGGCGCCGAGGGCATTCGCGAGTTGCTGCGCACGATCGACATCAACCAGGAAGTCGAGCAGCTGAGAAAAGATCTCGAAGCCACGGGTTCAGAAGCCAAGATCAAGAAGATCGCCAAGCGCCTCAAGGTGCTCGAGGGCTTCCAGCGTTCGGGCATCAAGCCCGAGTGGATGGTGATGGAGGTGCTCCCGGTGTTGCCGCCGGAGCTCCGCCCGCTCGTTCCCCTCGACGGTGGCCGCTTCGCCACGTCCGACCTCAATGACCTCTATCGCCGGGTCATCAACCGCAACAACCGCCTCAAGCGTCTGCTCGAGCTGAAGGCGCCCGAGATCATCGTGCGCAACGAGAAGCGCATGCTCCAGGAGGCGGTCGATTCGCTGCTCGACAATGGCCGTCGCGGCAAGGCGATGACCGGCGCCAACAAGCGCGCCCTGAAGTCGCTCGCCGACATGATCAAGGGCAAGGGCGGCCGCTTCCGGCAGAATCTGCTCGGCAAGCGCGTCGACTACTCCGGCCGCTCGGTGATCGTGGTAGGCCCACAGCTCAAGCTGCACCAGTGCGGATTGCCCAAGCTGATGGCGCTTGAACTCTTCAAGCCCTTCATCTTCAACAAGCTCGAGCTGATGGGCGTAGCCACCACCATCAAGCAGGCGAAAAAGTTCGTCGAGAATCAGGAGCCGATCGTCTGGGACATCCTCGAAGAGGTGATCCGTGAGCACCCGGTGATGCTCAACCGTGCGCCAACGCTCCACCGCCTGGGCATCCAGGCCTTCGAGCCCGTGCTGATCGAGGGCAAGGCCATCCAGCTGCACCCGCTCGTCTGTGCGGCGTTCAACGCCGACTTCGACGGCGACCAGATGGCCGTCCACGTGCCTTTGTCGATCGAGGCGCAACTCGAGGCGCGCGCGCTGATGCTCGCGTCAAACAACGTGCTGTTCCCCTCGAACGGTGAACCCTCGATCGTGCCCTCGCAAGATATCGTGCTGGGCCTTTACTACACCACCCGGGAGCGCATCAACGCGCCCGGCGAAGGGATGGTGTTTGCCGACATCGGCGAGGTGCACCGTGCCTATGACGGCGGCAAGGTCGAGCTCGGCACTCGGATCACCGTGCGCCTGACCGAGTATTCCAAGGACCTGCCCACGGGTGAGCTCACCCCGGTGCCGCGTCGGGTCGAAACCACCGTGGGGAGGGCACTCCTTTCTGAGATCCTGCCCAAGGGCCTGTCCTTCGACCTGATGAACAAAGCCCTCAAGAAAAAGGAAATCTCGCGCCTCATCAACGCCTCGTTTCGCCGCTGCGGCTTGCGTGACACGGTCATCTTCGCTGACCAGCTGATGCAAAACGGCTTCCGTCTGGCGACCCGCGCCGGCATTTCGATCGCGATCGACGACATGCTGGTGCCGCCGCAGAAGCAAACCATCCTCGAGGCGGCCGAAGCCGAGGTGAAGGAAATCGAGCAGCAGTACACCTCCGGCCTGGTGACCCAGGGCGAGCGTTACAACAAAGTGGTCGACATCTGGGGCCGCGCAGGCGATCAGGTGGGCAAGGCCATGATGGAGCAGCTGGCCACCCAGCGTGTTGAGGACCGCAAGGGCAATACCGTGCCCCAGGAGTCCTTCAACGCGATTTACATGATGGCCGATTCGGGCGCCCGCGGTTCGGCAGCCCAGATCCGCCAGCTGGCCGGCATGCGGGGCCTGATGGCCAAGCCGGATGGATCGATCATTGAAACGCCTATCACGGCCAACTTCCGCGAAGGCCTGAACGTTCTCCAGTACTTCATATCGACGCACGGCGCGCGCAAGGGCCTCGCTGACACCGCGCTCAAGACCGCAAACAGCGGCTACCTCACGCGCCGCCTGGTCGACGTGACCCAGGATCTGGTGGTCACCGAAGATGACTGCGGCACGCAAAACGGCGTGTCGATGAAGGCGCTGATCGAGGGGGGCGAGGTGATCGAGGCGCTGCGCGACCGCATCCTTGGGCGTGTCGCCGCGAGTGAGGTGGTCAACCCCGAAACCCAGGAAACCCTGTTCGAGGCGGGCACGCTGCTCGATGAAGACTCGGTCGATCAGATCGATCGCCTGGGCATCGACGAAGTCCGCGTGCGTACCCCGCTCACCTGCGAAACCCGCTATGGCCTGTGCGCCAAGTGCTACGGACGTGACCTCGGTCGCGGTTCCCTGGTCAATTCGGGCGAGGCGGTCGGTGTCATCGCCGCCCAGTCGATCGGCGAGCCGGGTACTCAGCTCACCATGCGGACTTTCCACATTGGCGGCGCGGCCTCCCGCGCCGCTGTGGTCAGCAACATCGAAGCCAAGTCCAATGGCACGGTGCGCTTCGCCATGACCATGCGCTATGTCACCAACGCCAAGGGCGAGCAGATCGTCATCTCGCGTTCGGGCGAACTCACCATCACCGATGACAATGGGCGCGAGCGCGAGCGCCACAAAGTGCCCTACGGCGCGACGCTGCTGGTGATGGATGGCAAGACGGTGCGCGCCGGCACCCAGATCGCAAACTGGGACCCGCTCACCCGGCCGATCATCAGCGAGTACGCCGGCGGCGTGAAGTTCGAAAACGTCGAGGAGGGCGCCACGGTCGCCAAGCAGATCGACGAGGTCACCGGTCTGTCGACTCTGGTGGTCATCGACGCGAAGCGGCGGGGTTCCAGCGGTCGTAACGTTCGCCCGCAGGTGAAGCTCATCAACGAGGCGGGCGAAGAGGTCCGGATTGCCGGAACCGACCACGCCGTGACCATCAGCTTCCCGGTCGGCTCGCTCATTTCGGTGCGCGACGGCCAGGCCGTGGGTGTGGGCGAGATCCTTGCCCGCATCCCGCTCGAGTCGCAGAAAACCCGCGACATCACCGGCGGCCTGCCGCGTGTGGCCGAGTTGTTCGAGGCCCGTGCGCCCAAAGATGCCGGCATGCTGGCCGAGGTCACCGGCACCGTGTCGTTCGGCAAGGACACCAAGGGCAAGCAGCGCCTGGTCATCACCGATCTCGACGGCAATGCCCACGAGTTTCTGATCCCCAAGGACAAGAACGTGCTGGTGCACGACGGCCAGGTGGTGAACAAGGGTGAATTGATCGTCGACGGCCCAGCCGACCCGCACGACATCTTGCGCTTGCTCGGTATCGAAGCACTGTCGCGCTACATCGTGGACGAGGTTCAGGACGTTTACCGCCTGCAGGGCGTGAAGATCAACGACAAGCATATCGAGGTGATCGTCCGTCAAATGCTGCGGCGCGTTCAGATCGCTGATCCCGGCGACACCGGCTTCATCACCGGCGAGCAGGTCGAGCGATCCGAGATGCTCGACGAGAACGACAAGGTGCTCGCCGCCGGCAAACGCCCGGCCATCCACCTGAATCTGCTCTTGGGCATCACCAAGGCCTCGCTGTCGACCGACTCGTTCATCTCGGCCGCGTCCTTCCAGGAAACCACCCGGGTGCTGACCGAGGCGGCGATCATGGGCAAGCGCGACGACCTTCGCGGCCTCAAGGAAAACGTGATCGTCGGCCGCCTGATTCCGGCCGGCACAGGCCTCGCGTTCCATCGGGCCCGCAGGGCCAAGGAAGTCTCCGAGGCCCAGGAGCAGGCCGCCCTCGCGGCCGCCGAGGCGCTGTTCCAGGCGCCGGCGGACGAAACCGAGGACGAGCTTGCGGCCGATCAGGGCGGCGCGGCCTGAGCGGGCGCCGCGGTGAATTGTGTTGGGGGGCAGCCACACCGCCCCCCAGCTTGCTTCAGGTTCTCTTACTGTCTATGATAGAAGGCTTTCTCAATTTTTCCGGGCGTCTTATCGCCACCAAGCCCAATGGCCGGTGCAAGCCCAATTGACGCCCAGCAAGGAACGCAGGCATGCCAACCATCAATCAGCTCGTGCGACAAGGCCGTGAGTCGGCGGTCGACAAAAGCAAGAGCCCCGCGCTCGCCGAGTGCCCGCAGCGCCGAGGCGTCTGCACGCGCGTCTACACCACGACCCCCAAGAAGCCCAATTCCGCGCTTCGCAAGGTGGCCAAAGTGCGTCTCACGAACGGCTTTGAGGTCATCTCCTACATCGGCGGGGAAGGCCATAACCTCCAGGAACACTCGGTGGTGCTGATCCGGGGTGGCCGGGTCAAGGATCTGCCGGGCGTGCGCTACCACATCGTTCGCGGCTCGCTCGACCTGCAAGGCGTCAAGGATCGCAAGCAGGCCCGTTCGAAATACGGCGCCAAGCGCCCCAAGAAGAGCTGAGCACGCATCGCGCGTGCCGCATCAGGTGAACCCATCCGGCCCGGTTGGGTTCTTGTCAGGGCGGGTGCCGATCTAAGTTCGATCACGCACTGCCCAGTAAGCGGCGGTCCCCGGCGCCCCAGGTGCCGAGTGGGTTTGCCCGGCGCGGTCCGATAGGCTCCGCACCAGCTGAAGAAAGAGGTGAGCAATGCCCCGTCGTCGTGAAGTTCCGCGCCGCGAGATCCTTCCGGATCCGCTGTATTCCAGCGTCGAAGTATCCAAGTTCGTCAACGTGCTGATGCTCGACGGCAAGAAGGCCGTGGCCGAGCGCATGCTCTATGGCGCGTTCGACCATATCAAGAGCCGTTCGGGCAAAGACCCCCTCGAGGTTTTCGGCCAGGCGTTGCACAATGCGCGCCCGATGGTCGAGGTGAAGAGCCGTCGCGTCGGGGGTGCCAACTACCAGGTTCCGGTCGAGGTGCGTCCGGTGCGCCGTACCGCGCTTGCCATGCGCTGGTTGCGTGAGGCGGCCAAAAAGCGTGGCGAAAAATCCATGGGTCAGCGCCTGGCCAACGAGCTGCTCGAGGCGGCCGAGAACCGCGGCGGCGCAGTCAAGCGCCGCGACGAGGTGCACCGGATGGCCGAGGCGAACAAGGCGTTTTCCCACTTCCGGTTCTGAGCGCATCCCGGGCCTTGCCCGGGGCGGGTGTGGATCGTTTCCGGCGAGCGCCCGTCCGTCTGGGGCTTGGCAAGTCGATCCTCTCCGAACCCATCTCCTCGAACCCACCCAGAAGAGTGTCCACCATGGCGCGAAAGACCCCCATCGATCGATACCGAAACATCGGTATTTCGGCGCACATCGACGCCGGCAAAACCACCACGACCGAGCGCATCCTGTACTACACCGGTGTCAACCACAAGATCGGTGAGGTGCACGACGGTGCAGCCACCATGGACTGGATGGAGCAGGAGCAAGAGCGCGGCATTACGATCACCTCGGCGGCAACCACCTGCTTCTGGAAAGGCATGGACCTGTCTTTCCCCGAGCACCGCATCAACATCATCGACACCCCGGGACACGTCGACTTCACGATCGAGGTCGAGCGCTCCATGCGGGTGCTCGATGGGGCGTGCATGGTTTACTGCGCGGTGGGCGGCGTTCAGCCCCAGTCCGAGACGGTATGGCGTCAGGCCAACAAATACGGTGTGCCGCGCCTGGCCTTCGTCAACAAGATGGACCGTATCGGCGCCAACTTCTTCAAGGTGCATGACCAGATGCGGGCGCGCTTGCGCGCCAATCCGATCCCCATCCAGGTGCCCATCGGAGCCGAGGACGGATTCAAGGGGGTGGTCGATCTGGTGCGCATGAAGGCCATCCTTTGGGATGAGGCCTCGCAGGGTATGAAGTTCGATCTCGCCGAGATCCCGGCCGACCTCGCTGACACTTGCAACGAATGGCGCGAGAAGATGGTGGAGGCCGCGGCTGAAGCCAACGAAGAGCTGATGAACCGCTACCTCGAAGAAGGCGACCTCTCGGTCGAGGATCTCAAGCGTGGCCTGCGGCAGCGGACCATTGCCGGCGAAATCGTTCCGATGCTGTGCGGCTCGGCCTTCAAGAACAAGGGCGTGCAGGCGATGCTCGATGCTGTGGTCGAGTATCTCCCCTCGCCGGTGGACATTCCGCCGGTCAAGGGCAGCGACGATGACGGCGCCGAGCTGGTCCGCAAGGCCGACGACACCGAAAAATTCGCAGCGCTCGCATTCAAGCTGATGACCGACCCTTTCGTGGGTCAGCTCACTTTCATCCGTGTCTACTCGGGCGTGCTGAACTCGGGCGATACCGTGATGAACGCGATTCGCGGCAAGAAAGAACGGATCGGCCGGATCTTGCAGATGCACGCCAACCAGCGCGAAGAGATCAAGGAAGTGCGCGCCGGCGACATCGCGGCCTGTGTCGGCCTGAGGGAGATCACCACGGGCGAGACCCTGTGCGACCCGGATGCGCCGGTCATTCTCGAGCGCATGGAGTTCCCTGAGCCGGTGATCTCCCAGGCGGTCGAACCGAAGACGAAAGCCGACCAGGAAAAGATGGGCATTGCGCTGGGCCGTCTCGCCCAGGAGGACCCGTCGTTCCGGGTTCGCACCGACGAGGAGTCGGGCCAGACGATCATCTCCGGCATGGGCGAGTTGCACCTGGAGATCATCGTTGACCGGATGAAGCGCGAGTTCGGTGTCGAAGCCTCGGTGGGCAAGCCCCAGGTGGCGTACCGCGAGACCATCCGCAAGCTGGTCGACGAGGTCGAGGGCAAATTCATCAAGCAGTCGGGCGGCCGGGGTCAGTATGGCCATGTCGTGCTCAAGATCGAGCCCCTGGAGCCGGGCGGCGCCAATTTCGAATTCGTCGATGCGATCAAGGGGGGTGTCGTGCCGCGCGAGTACATCCCCGCCGTGCAAAAAGGCATCGAAGAGACTTTGCCTGCCGGTGTGCTCGCTGGGTACCCGGTCGTGAACGTCAAGGCAACGCTCTTCTTTGGTTCCTACCATGACGTTGACTCAAACGAAAACGCCTTCAAGCAGGCTGCTTCGATGGCGTTCAAGGAAGGCATGCGGCGTGCGAGCCCGGTGCTGCTCGAGCCGATGATGTCTGTGGAAGTCGAAACTCCCGAGGATTACGCGGGCACCGTGATGGGCGATCTGTCCTCTCGGCGCGGCATGGTCCAGGGCATGGAGGACATGACGGGAGGCGGCAAGGCCATAAGAGCCGAAGTCCCGCTGGCCGAGATGTTCGGTTACTCGACGACCTTGCGCTCTCTCACCCAGGGCCGGGCCACGTATACGATGGAGTTCAAGCACTACTCCGAAGCACCCCGTAACGTCGCCGAGGCGGTGATTTCAGCCCGTTCGAAGTGATGCTTTCGGCGACCCCCCTACGATCAATCATTCAATCTATTCGGAGCAATTGACATGGCAAAGGGCAAGTTTGAGCGTACGAAGCCGCACGTGAACGTGGGTACGATTGGTCATGTGGACCATGGGAAGACGACGCTGACGGCGGCGATCACGACGGTGCTGTCGACGAAGTTTGGAGGG
>JBIKVK010000391.1:0-2825 GCA_044356835.1 Burkholderiaceae bacterium | reverse complement strand
AGCCAGCGCAACAACGTGTCGACGGACGACGCAGGGGGCGTGATCGGCTGGCGCAGATAAATGGGGAGCACCTCGACCTCCGCCCCCGCACTGCGAAGCGACGCGATCCACTGGTCACGCCCAGAGTCTCCACGAACCACCACACAGCGCAGGCCCGCCGGCTCGTGGAAAGGGGCTTGCGCCATCAGAGCGGCCGCATCCCAGGGCGGCGCTTCTGGGCAAACCAGGACTGGAGGCGGCCTGCGCAGGGGACGGGAGCGGACTGCCGCCAAGGAGCCGGGTCCGACCAGTGCGAGCCCCGCACGCCCGGGCCAGCGATCTTCCAACGAGTCAAAAAGGAAGCCGACCGAAGCCGGACTCACTGCGATCACCCAGTCCACCGAATCGATCAGACGAGCCAGATCGGGGGGCGAATTGCTTTCAAGTCTCGAAAAACTGAGCTCGACGGCGCAATGCCCCCGGGCGCGCAGCTTGTCCGTGAACGCCGCAACACGCGGTTGCGGCTGGGTCAGAACGACCCGAGCCACCGGCCAGCCCCCTGCTCGAGCAGGGCCGCGGCCGCCTGGACGCCGAGCTGCTCGGCCGAGTCGAGACGGGCCTGAGAGGAGGTCAACTCGGCACGAGACATGCCGCTGCCGTCCTCGGCCCCCACGCACGCTCGAAGCCGAAGCTCACCCCCAGGCTCGGTGATGCAGTAGGCCGCGAGCGGCATCCTGCAATTGCCCCCCAGGCGACGCGCGACCATCCGCTCCGCGCTGACTTCAATCTGGGTCTGGGAATCCGCCAGTGGAGCGAGCCAACGGGCCAGCTCGGGGCGGCCCGAAAGCGTTTCGATTCCAAGGGCCCCCTGCCCGGCAGCCGGAAGGCTGAGGTCGACCGGAATCAGGGATCGGATCCGCTGGGCGAATCCAAGTCGTTTGAGACCGGCGGCGGCCAGGATGATGCCGTCGTAGTCTCCCGCGTCCAGCTTCGCGAGTCTGGTGTTCACATTGCCCCGGAGGGGCAAGACCTGCAACCGCGGCAGGCGGTGACGAATCTGGGAGGCCCGACGCAGGCTCGAGGTTCCGACCCGGGCTCCGTCGGGCAGATGCTCCAGCGCGTCGAAACGATTGGACACGAAGGCGTCTCTGGGGTCCTCGCGCTTCATGATGATGGGCAGCGCGAACGCATCTCCCAGTTCCATCGGGACATCCTTGAGCGAGTGCACCGCCAGGTCGGCCCGGCCGTCCAGAAGGGCCACTTCGAGCTCTTTCACAAACAACCCCTTGCCACCGATTGCAGCGAGCGGCCGGTCGAGAATGCGATCACCCTCGGTGGTCATGCCGAGAATTTCAACAGAGCAGGTCGGGTAGAGCTCGAGCAGGCGGGCCTTGACATGATGGGCCTGCCACAGGGCGAGTTGGCTCTCACGGGATGCGATGACCAAGCGGGATGGATGGTCGGTTTGAGTCGATCCGGCTGGGGGCATAGTTATCCAATCAAGGTTCTGAGAGAGGACCACTGACGACGGCTCACGGGAAGCCGCTCGGAGACATCGCGAAGCACGACCTGCCAACGCGGCTCACCCCCGTCGCTCGGGTCAGGAGCAATACGTTCAAAGCCGGCGATCGAGCTTCTGGCCACCAATGCATTGCGGTGGACACGAACGAAGTGTCCTCCAAATTCGGCTTCAAGCGAACTCAGCGAGTCTTCGATCAGAAACTCCCGCTGTCGGGTCCTGACTGTGACGTACTTAAGCTCAGCCTTCAGGTAAATGACCTGCTCGACCGGGACCAGCATCAATCGCCCCCGCTCGTGCACCGCAAAGTGACGGCGGGCGGTTCGCGGCGGCTCGGAGGTGGGCGTAAGCGGCAGAGCAGGGGCATTGACAACTCCGGGCTGCATGCCTGCAGGATCATCGACTCGTCGAAGCGCCTGGAGCAATCGTCCGGATTCGACCGGCTTCAGCAGATAGTCGAGGGCCTTGACCTCAAAGGCGTCCACCGCATAGCGCGGGCTGCCACTCACAAAGATCACTGCAGGGGGCGGCACCGGCGGAGCGTTCGGACGCGAAGCAGGCTGAGGAGTCGGCGAGAGCCGGCGCGCCAACTCGATCCCGCTCATCCCAGGGAGCACAGCGTCGACCAAGAGCAGCTCCGGGTGAAGCTGGTCAACCCGCTCGATCGCCTCACGGGCGTCGCTCACCTCGTCCAAGATGCGGTGGGGAAATGAACCATTGAGTGAATCCAGCGCTCGACGCAGTTGCGCCCGCCCGGCGACCTCACTATCGACGATCAGAATCGAGTGCCCATTGTGCATGTCAATCACTTCGCAGACGGGAACCCGAATCCATTTCAGCTCCCCCCCGTATAATCTGATCTTTTCAGTGCGCCCGATTATGACAGATCAACTCGCGCAGAAGACCTCCGCCTGGTCCGGCCGTTTTTCAGAGCCGGTGTCCGAGTTGGTCAAACGTTATACCGCTTCGGTCGATTTTGATCAGCGTCTGGCTGAGGCGGACATTCGGGGCTCCCTCGCGCATGCGGCCATGCTTTCGGCCGCGGGCATCATTTCTACGACCGATCTCGAGGCGATCCGCCGGGGCATGGCCCAAATTCTGTCGGAGATCCAAGCGGGACAGTTCCAGTGGTCGATTGACCTTGAGGACGTTCACCTCAATATCGAGCGACGTTTGACCGAACTGGTCGGTGACGCAGGCAAGCGCCTTCACACGGCTCGATCGAGAAATGATCAGGTCGCCACCGACATCCGCCTGTGGCTGCGCGACACGATTGATGCTGCAGTCGAAGGGCTACGAGCCTTGCAGCGGGCGTTGGCTGAACTCG
>JBIKVK010000392.1:0-2825 GCA_044356835.1 Burkholderiaceae bacterium | reverse complement strand
CATTCTCGCGGCCAGCGTGGGCATCCCCTATTTCTGTTTAGCCACCACCGGACCGCTCCTGCAGCACTGGTATGCAGGACTGGTCGGTGATCAGTCGGTATGGCGGCTCTACGCCTTGTCCAACGTCGGGTCTTTCCTGGCACTGCTGTCCTTCCCCTACGTGTTCGAGCCCTGGCTGACCCTGCCCCAGATGGGTACGCTCTGGACCGCCGGGTTCTGGGTGTTCGCATTCACCTGCGCCCTCATCGCCTGGACAGTGCTCAAGCGCTCCGGTGGCAGAGGTCGGCCCGAGGACCAGGCCGCCCTGGCGCCGATGTCTACGCCGCGCAGCCAGGAAACGATCGAGGCTCGCCCCGCCCTGCCAGCGTCGCGTCGACTGGCCTGGTTGCTGCTGCCCGCTCTCGCCTCGCTTGCGTTCATCGCGGTCACGGATCATTTGAGCCATGACATCGCGCCCGAGCCTCGTGTCTGGATTGCGACGCTGTCGATTTATCTGCTGAGCTTCATCCTGACGTTTGACAATCCCCGGTGGTACCGGCCCGCGCTCATGTCCGCGCTAGGACTGATGGCCATTCTGTTCCTCGCGGGCCGGGCCGAAATCCCGGGGTTCTTCGGGACCCACTGGGCCTATGGCATCACCGAACTGCGCTGGATCCACTACGTCGCCCTTTTTCTGATCTGCATGCTGTGCCACGGCGAGTTGTACCGCCGCCGCCCCGCTGACACCCGCTACCTGACCGAGTTTTATCTTTGGATGTCGCTGGGAGGCGCCTGCGGTGGTTTGTTCGTGGCTTTGTTCGCCACCCACCTGTTCACCGACTACCACGAGTGGCCCATGATGCTCGCGGCAAGCGCACTGCTGGCGGGGGCCATCCTGGAGCGCGAGCGTCGTCACCTCCTCGCGAGGCGGCAGGGCAGGCTCGCCAACACACCTACCGTTCAAGGCGGACAGGGATTATCCCCGTCGCCCTCCCGACAGCATGTCCTGCCGGCGGTCTCGCCCCTCTCGGCCGTCATCATTGTGATCGCCGCCGGGTGCGCTTTCTGGTGGGACAACCCCCTGCGCGGCCGGGTGTCCTACTCCCAAGGAGCACAGGATATCGAGCTCGATCGCGCGCGCAATTTCTATGGGGTCGTAGCGGTCAAGGAGCGACAGTTTGCAAGCGAACCGCTTCGCAACCATCGAATTTTCTACAGTGGCCAGATCACGCACGGCATCCAATATCTGGACGCGTCGCTACGCCACACACCCTCCACATACTACGCCCGCGACAGTGGCGTGGGCGATGCCTTTGCCTACCTGACCGCAACCCGCCCGGCGGCCGATGTGGCACTGATCGGCCTGGGGGCAGGGACCTTGGCCACCTACTGCCGCGGCACCGACCGGTTTGACCACTATGAGATCAATCCGGAGGTGGTCCGGGTCGCTCGCGAGTGGTTCGACAATATCGATCAGTGCACGGCCCGCGCACAGCGCTTTTTTGTCGGCGACGCTCGGCTCAAGCTGGAGCAACTGACCGACGGCACCCTGTATGACCTCATCGTGCTTGACGCGTTCAGCGGTGGCTCAGTACCTGTGCACCTCCTGACAAAGGAAGCTTTTGCCACTTATATCGCTCGGCTCAAGCCCAACGGCCTCATCGCCATCAACATCACCAACGCCTATCTGAACCTGTACCCGGTGGTCAGAGCACAGGCCGAGCACCTGGGCATGGGCTTTCGACACAAATACCAGCACCGGGTGAACGAGCGCTATGTTCGAGACAACCTTTGGTTCGTCATGACCCGGGACTCGGCCTTTCTCGATCGCCATGTATCGGTGAGCAGACCTCTGACCGACGCAAGCGGCCGGGTGATCGGTCATGAACAACTCGACCTACCCGGAATCCCGCTTTGGACCGACCACTACAGCAGCCTCCTGCCGATCGAGTGGCGCGACTGATTTTCCCCTGGCCTCCCGCGGACTCAGGCGAGTGAACCTCCCGAGCGCAACACAGCCTGAGCCTGAACCTCATCGGTGATCACCCTGGAGTCAGGCGCCTTCGGTCCGGGCTCAATTCGCAAGCCTCCGATTCGACCGTCAAAGGCGAACCGACCGCGGGACTCATAACGCTCGCTCACGGACTGACGGCGTGAGACGCCGATATTGAGGCCCCCCGAAGGCACCCTGAGCAGGGTCGGGGATGCCTCAAGGTCACTGCAGATCGGTCGATCGTTGAGTTTGACATCGATCTTTCCCCGCCGCTCTCCCACTGCGCGGTAGTCGAGCTCAAAATACTGGGCTCCGGGTTGCAGCGGTATCCCGGGCAACTCAGTGGGCCTGAACCACCATTGGTGAACATAGAACAGGCTGCCCTCAAGAACGTAAAGCGCAGCTCCCGCGAATCGATCGCCCAGCGCATAGATCAGCCCCTCCTGACCGCGCATCCAATCGAAATCAACTGTGAGCCGATAGCTTCGGTCCCCCCCCACCAATGGCCCGATGACCATCGTCGGAATGGTCTGACCTCCCGGCAGAAAACTCCTTGCCCGGTCGATTCGATCCGTGAGATACGGCGGATACATGGTGGTGCGCTGTTCGTCCCGAGTGTCGATCGGGTAGACGTAGTTGAGGCCCGCCTCGTCTTCGAAACTGCGGATCATGCGCTCAAGCAGCTCGGGTTGGGCTGCCGCGAGATCATTGATTTCGGAAGGGTCGGCCACAATGTCAAAAAGCATCCACTGATCCTTCAGCGCCTGTCTGGGCGTCTGAAGGGATACGATCTTCCAGCGTCCGTCGATGAAACCGCGATTGCCGGCCAGTTCATAGTACTGACGGCTGCGCG
>JBIKVK010000111.1:0-10299 GCA_044356835.1 Burkholderiaceae bacterium | reverse complement strand
GAAACTTCGAAGCCAGTTCATCGCGGCTGTAGGGGTCGGCATCGTCTCCGCGATTGGCGCCGACTTCGGCCGTGCGAGTGCTGCCGTCGCGCAGCCTGATCGTGACCCGGGCTGGGCGCTCCGCGGGCAGACGCGCGCTCATGGCAGGATCTTCATGGATCCTGATGCGGGCGGCGAGCGCGAGCACCCGCTCCTCGCGTACCGCATCCCAGGTGAAGCTCGCCAAGCGGCTGTGCCCATGAACAATCCGGGTGGCGAGCGCGAAGGGCACGGAGAACTTGGCGGCGAGCGTATTGCGCGGGGCGGGATCATCAAGCTCGGCGGCCAGATGGTAAGAGTGAACTTCGATCGAGGCAATGTCATCGGGAGTGGGCAGGGGTGCGGCTGAGGCGATCCGGTCCAGCGCATCCAGCGCCCCGTGGTTGTAGCGGCAGCACGAGTGCAACTTGAAGTAGTTCTGCATCAGGTGCCACTGCGAGCCGATTCCGTCGATCGCCGCTCTGGGGTCGAAACGGTCCGAGACGATCGCCCCCAGGAGTGATCCGGGGCCGTCGCGCTCGCCGCTGAAGCCGCACTGGGCGAGGGTCAACGCAAGCATGCCGTTGTGGTTGCTCAGTCCTGCGTAGGTGTTGCGTACGAGCCCGCCCTCCAGCATGGTCCGCTTGGAGGAGGCGATCGTCATCGAGGCTGCGATATTGATGATTTCGCGCATTTGCTCGGGGCTCTGGCCGGAAAGCCGTGCGCAGGCGGCCGCTGCGCCGATCGTGCCCCAGGTGCCATGCGGATGCATCGATCCGCGCAGTTGCCCGGCCGCCCCCAGGCGCGATCCGATTTCATAGCCGGTCACGACCGCAGACATCAGGCGGTGCCCGTCGTCGCCGTAGTCCGCCGTGCTCGCGAGTGCAAGCACTGCCGGGATCACGTGGACTGCGGGGTGACCGCGAGAGAAGCGATTGCCCTCATCCATTTCGAGAAAGGTGCCGGCCGTGCCGTTGATCAGCGCGGCCGTGAGCGGTGCAGTCGTGCGGCCCTGGCCCAGCAATACCGCATCGCCCGAGGCGCCCGCCCTCAGCCGGTGGCTGGCCTGGACCAGTTCTGGCTCCGCCGAGCCCGCCACGATGGCTGCAAGGGTGTCGGCGAGAATCCAGGCCGTCTGTTCTCGAACCGCGCGGGGCAGTTCGATGAACTCAAGCGAGGCGGCAAACGTGCTGAGGGTGTCGAGATAGTCGTTGCGATCAGTGGGCATGGTGGGCGTGGCCGTCTCACTGCGGGCCTGGGCTGGCTTCGCGGACGAAGGGGCTGCGCAAGGTGCCCAGACCGGTGATCTCGATTTCGACGACATCGCCGTGCTTGATGTTGGGCGAGGTGCCGTCGGTGCCGAGCCAGATCACATCGCCGGGATGCAGCGTCAGATACTTGGACATCGTGCTGATGAACCGCGCGACTCCAAACACCATGTCGTTGGTCTTGAATCGGATTTGCTCCTCGCCGTTCAGCCGTACGATCGTCTCCAGACGATCGAGATCGAGATCGGTCTCGATCCAGGGCCCCATCGGCTTGAAGGTGTCGGTGTTCTTGCAGCGCCAGAAGGTTGCGTCCTGACTCTGCCAGGTGCGCTCTGAGACATCATTGCCGATCGTGTAGCCCAGCACGTAATCGAGCGCCTGTTCCTCGCTTACCCGTTTGCAGGTGCGGCCGATCACGGCCACGAGCTCGCCTTCGTAGACAACCCGCTCGGTCGCGTCATACGGAATCACGACGGGCTGATCATGCGCGACCAGTGCGTTGGTGGCGCGATAACCGATGTCGGGCTTGGCGAGCACCGGTTTGCCCGAGGCCGCCATGTGCGCAACGTAGTTGCGCCCGGCGGCATAAAACGTCGGGGGAATCACCGGCACTTCGATCCTGACCTCCGAGAGCTTGTGGCGCACAGCAGTCTGTTCGTAGCCCTTGAACGGATCACCCCGAACCTCGATCACCGAGTCGTTTTCGGCGATGCCGTAGGCGGTGACGCCATTGAAGGTGTAGCGGATCCAGCGCATGAGGTTGATCTCCCTGGTACGTGAGCCGTGAATGATTATTGTGGCCGTGCTGCCATCGGTTTGGGGCAGAGCTCCAAGAGCTCATTGACGCCTCTGCGCACCCTAAAGCCGGAGGTATGTTAGCACCGGCGTGCGTGCGGGAAGGCGTCGATGACGAGCCGGGTTGGCTCGCATCCGCATCCGGCCTACAATCGTCTCAAACAAAGAAACTCGCCCAACTAAAGAACAATGATTCCGGCAGCCGATCAGGGAGGCTTTGCCATGTTCGAGATGATCCTGCGGCGCAGCTTGTGTCGCGCACTGTTGGGCCTGGTTGCCGCCCTGAGCGCAACCGCTCCCGCCTGGGCGCATGCGCAAGACCTCTACCCGAGCCGTGCGTTACGACTGATCGTGCCCGCCGCGGCGGCAGGCCCGACGGATTTTCTGGCGCGTATCGCGGCAGACCACCTGAGCAAGGCTCTCCAGCAGAACGTGATCGTGGAAAATCTGCCCGGCGCCGGTGGCAATGTCGGCCTGCAGGCTGCAGCCCGGGCCGCACCCGATGGCTATAGCCTCTTCATCGGGTCGCAGAGCATGATGGCGATGGGGCCCTACCTGTTCAGACAGTTGCCCTTCGATCACGAAAGGGACTTCACGCCGGTCTTCCTGATGGCCTCCCCGCCCTATGTGTTGGTGGTCAACCCAGCCATCGGCGTCCGTCGGTTGGAAGAGCTCCTCGCGCTGTTGCGGGCGCAGCCTGGCCGTTTCAATTTCGCGTCGACCGGGGGCAATGGCAGCACCTCCCATGTGGTGGGCGAACTCTTCAAACGTTCAGCCGGGGTCGACCTCGTGCATGTGCCCTACAAGGGCGATGCCCAGGCCTCCGCCGACCTGATCGCCGGTCAGGTGCAGATGATGTTCTCCTTGTCGGCAGCGGTCACTCCTCACATCCAGGCCGGCCGCCTCAGGGCGATTGCGATTGGCTCCACTCGGCGCATTGCGGCGCTGCCCGAGGTCAGCACCTTCGATGAGTCCGGCCTGCCCGGATTTACTGCCGCGAGCTGGTTTGCGATCTGGACCCGTGCCGGCGTGCCTGCGCCCATCGTCGAGCGGCTCAATGCGGCCCTCAACACCATGCTCGAGCAACCCGAAGTCCGCAGCCGTCTCGAGTCGGTGGGCTCTGAGCCTGCGGGGGGCAGCGTTTCACAGGTCCAGAGCTTCGCTCGAAGTGAGCGTGAGAAGTGGGGCAAGGTCATTCGAGAGGCGGGTATCCGGCTCGACTGAGTTCAATATGGGTGGGCCGGCCCGCCGTGCCGGTCCGTTTCGATGGGCGCCCGGAGGGACAAACCATGACGGATCAGGATCGACGAGACATTGAGGCGGATTGCCGCAGCCTCTTCATTGCGTACTCCCATGCTTTGGATGATGCCGACCCGCAGCGCGTTGCCTCCCTGTACGCACCCGACGGGGTCTGGGCGCGGCCGGGCGAAGACATCCGGGGTCGGGCGGCGATTGCCGCAGCGATTGGCGCTCGCGATCGCCGTGCCGTGACCCGACATCTGCTCAGCAACATCGATATTCGCGTGATCGATGCCGACCATGCCGAAGGTCGCGCCTATTACATTGTTTATCGTGACGATGGCGCAACCCGGGTTGACTTCCCACGCCCCGTCCCGGCCTCGCCCATGCGGATCGGGGACTACCTCGCAACGTTCATCCGAACTGCCGAAGGCTGGCGACTCGCACGGGCGTCTCCTCGGCGTGTGTTCGATCTCGGCGCCTGAGGCTCACCGATGGGTGCGATTCTCGGGCTCGGCACGACCCACAGTCCGCCGCTTGCGATGCCGCCCGAGCGCAGTATCGGGTGGTTCAAACAGGCACTGTCAGCCCCCCATGTCGACCCGGCCTGGAACGACCGCAGTCGCTGGCCCGCCGGCCTGCGCGCCGAATGGGCTGATGATGAAGGGCGGTCTGCCTCAGAGCGCCACCGCGCGCGACTGATCGAGAATTTCCGTGCCCAGCGGCGCATGCTCGATGACTTTGCACCGGACTTCATCGTGATCTTCGGCGATGACCAGTACGAAAATTTTCGTGAGGATATTGTCCCGCCGTTTTGCATTTACGGACTGGAGGATTCCTTCGAATGCCGGCCCTGGAGCCGCAAGGCCTATGCGGCGGGCAATGCGTGGGGTGTGCCGAGCGACTGGCCGTTGCGCCTTCGAGGCCACCGTGACGGTGCGAAGTGGCTGGCAAGCGCACTGATCGAGCGCGATGTGATCATGCCCTATGCCTACCAGCTGCTGCATCAGGACGTACCGGCCACTGCATTCACGAATACGATCGCCTACCTCGATTATGACCTGGCCGGTTTTCAGCACCCGGTGGTGCCGTTTCATGTGAACTGCTATGGCAGCGACCTGCTTCAGGCCAAGGGCCAGCATCGGGCCCGGCTCTTCGAAGAGGGCCGGAAGGGGGAAGTGCCCGACCCGCCATCGCCGTCGGCACGGCTGTGCATGAGCCTGGGTGCGCACCTTGCCGAGATCCTGCTCGCCAGTCCTTACCGAGTGGCGCTGGTCGCGTCATCGAGCTGGTCGCATGCCGCGCTTTCCACCAATACCGGCCGTGTGATTCCCGACCATGCCCGTGACCGGGCCCTGCTCGAGGCCTTCCGTAGCGGCGACTTCAACTATTGGCGCGCGCTCAGCCGGGCCACGCTCGAGGCCGCAGGCCAGCATGAGATCCTGAACTGGATGCTGCTCGTGGGCGCGATGGAGGTTTTGGGGCGCACCCCGGTGATCGACGATTACCTGGAAACCTGGATGTTCCAGGCGAACAAAGTCTTCGCGAGCTATCAGGCCTGATCGAGGCGTAGCTCCCGCGGCCCAATGTCGGCGCGCGACCCTAGCCGCAGTCGCGAGGGTCAGCCCCCCGCGCACGGTCGGCGGCGGGCTCTTGGGTCGTCGCCCTCAGTCTGGCAGACCGAATCGGGACATGGTCTCTTCGTTGAGCGTGAGACCCAGACCCGGGGTTTCGCCGAGCGCGACCTTGCCATTGCGCGGGGCTGGAGGATCAACGAACAGCGCCGACATCCACGGCATGAATTCCAGCCAGGCGCCGGTGCGTGCGCCGCCGAGCAACTGCAGATGCAAATAGGGGTGACCATGGGCCGACAGGGGCAGGTTCTGCGCATCGACCTGGGCCACTGCGCGCTGCCAGGGTGTGATGCCGCCGAGGTGGACCGCGTCGAGAATGACGTGATCGACACAGGGAAACAGACGCTCGAGCTGCTCAAGCCGGGAGACTCGCTCGCCCGCAGCGATCGGTAATGCCTGGGCGGCCCGGACCTTGGCGAGTCCCGCCCAGTCGCCCTCGCGTACGGGCTCCTCGAGCCAGGTGTAATTCAGCTCGCCCAGGGCATGCGCCATCCGGACCCCGTCGATGGCCTGGAGCGCCCATAGTGCATCCACCATGATCTCGACATCGGGGCCGACGACCTCGCGCACGCGGCGCGCACGCACCAGGTCTTCGGCGAGCGGCCGATGCCCCATGCGCAATTTCATCGCCCGATAGCCGGCATCGACGATGGCTTGGGCGTCTCTTTCCAGTCGCGCCAAATCGTGGTGGCGCCAGAGGGTCCAGCTGGCATAGGCGGGCACGCTGTCACGGTATCCCCCCAGCAGTTTCCAAAGCGGCTGGCCGGCCCGCCGCCCGGTCAGGTCCCACAGAGCCATGTCGATGGCCGCAAGGGCCAGGTTCACCGCGCCCTCGTGCAGCAGGTCGACGGTCAGATTCCACATGCGGTCGTACAAAAAGCCGCGCATGAGCGCGTCCTGCCCTTTGAGCCCCCGCTCGAGTTCGACGATGATGCTTTCGACCGAGCGCAGCAGTTGGGCGCTTTCGATCGAGGCATAGCCCAGCCCGAAGTCGCCATCGCGCGTGTAGACCTGCAGCACCAGGGTCGCCTTCTGGGTGCGCGCGCCCATGAAGGGATGCTTGATCGGTTCATCGAGCGGCAGGGCCACCCGTCGCATCACGAGCCGATCGATGATGGCCGGCCCGCCAGCTCGGGGGGTCTCGAACGGCGCGCTCATGCGCCCACCGCCGGCTGAGTGTTGACGAGCGTTGTACGGTGCATGGTTCTGATCTTTGGATATTCGAAGTCGCCGGTCGCCTTGTGCAGGCAGGAAATGTTGTCCCACATGACCAGGTCGCCAACACGCCAGCGGTGTCGATAGACGAATTGCGCTTGCAGCACATGACGATGGACCGCCTCGAGAATATCCTCGGACTCCTCGTCGGACACACCGACGACCCGTTCGATCGCCTCTTCGGAGAAGTAGACGCAGCGGCGGCCGGAACGCGGGTGGATCTTGATCATCGGATGTTCTTGGGTGACGTTCTTCTTGCGTCTTTTCTCGCGCTCGAGCTGCTCGGCGGGGAGCTCGCCTGTCACCGGATCCCGCGGCGTGCGGGCCAGCCGGGCCGAGTGATAGGCCTCGGAGCTGAAGAGCGCGCGGCGACCTGAAATGCGCTGTCTCAGGGACTCGGGCATGGCATCGTGGGCGGCGGCCATGCTCGCAAAATAGGTATCGCCCAGGGGCTCGCCCTGGTCGTCGTGGGGCACCGCGATGGCGTACAGAATCGAACCGCGCGGCGGATTGGCCGTGACCCACATGTCGGTATGCCAGTAGCGCCCCGCATCGGCCAGACCCACCTCGCGTCCGTCCTTGATCTCGTTGGACACCATGAAAATTTCGGGGTGCTCAGGCATGTTGTAGCGGTCGTCGATGTATTGGGTCAGCGGACCAAACCGCTTTGAAAAAGCAATTTGCTCGGCGGGTGAAAGTTTCTGGTCGCGGATGACAATGACGCCATATTGATCATAGGCCGCCTCGATGCGCGCGAAATCATCGTTGGACAAATGGGCGAGGTCGACTCCGGTGATTTCGTGACCCAGAGGCGCATCGACATGGCGGATGGCAAAGGGCATCTCAACTCCTAATGAAAATGGCGAACGAAAGTTCGTCAGTCATCCGGCGCAAGGAAGGTCCTTGGACCTGCGCACGGGTGACAGCAGGCATTGATACGGACCCTGTCGGCCGGGTGGGCTGCAGCCGAAGGCTACTGAGGGGTGACGCCTGAAGCCTCGAAGATCCGCTTCCACTTGGCGCTTTCCGAGATCTGGAACTTCATCAGCTCATCGGACGTCGTGGGAAACTCGACGTTGCCGCTTTGTTCCATATATTCCTTGACCTTGGGGCGGTTCAGCGCGGTGACAAACATCTGGTTGAGTCGGTCAACGATCGGCTTGGGGGTTCCCGCTGGAACCCAGGCGGCATTCCAGAAGGTGAGTTCATAGTCGGCGACACCGGCCTCGCGCATCGTCGGCACATTGGGCAGGCTCGGCGCGCGATTTCGGCCCGTGACCGCCAGGGCCCGCAGCTTGCCGGTTTCAATCAGTTTTTGGACAGTGCCCAGATTGCTGGTCATCATGTCGATGGATCCCCCGAGAATGTCGACGCTCACCTGGGGGCTGGTCTTGTACGGGATATACCGGATGTCGATGCCTTCGATCAGCTTGTAGAGCTCCATCGCGGCATGGCTGGACGAACTGCCCGAGCCGTAGGTCATCCGGCCAGGATGCTGCTTGGCATACGCGGTGAGCTCTTTGACCGTCCTGCCAGGCAGGTCGGGGCGGGTCACCAGCACCAGCTGGCCTTGGGAGATGCCCGAGACCGGAATGAAGTCCTTGATGTAGTCGTAGGGCAGACTCTTGTAGAGGCTCTGATTGGCGGCGTGCGTCGAGTTCGTACCCACGAACACGGTGTAGCCGTCGCCCGGCTGCTTGGCCACATACTCGGCGCCCAGAATGCCGTTCGCACCGGGCTTGACCTCGATGACGATGGGCTGATTGACCATGTCGAGCATCTCGTTCACGAAGACCCGAGCCGTCGTTTCCGGGAAGCCCTTGCAGCAAATGATGAAGCGGATCGGTTTGACCGGCCACTGCTGCGCCGAGACCGCAAATGAGCTAAGGCCCAGCAGTGCGGCCAGGCCCAGCCGAATGAGCTTGTTCATGGTGTCCGTCCCTGAGTGGGCGGGCTGCAGGCCCGCTTGTTGTTCGAATCAAGCTACCACCGGGACCGGAGGCGGTCAATTTTCAGTCGGGCCCGGCGGCCCGCACCCGCGCGCAGACTTTCACAATATGAACATCTTGCGCACGCGCCCCTCGGGCTGCTCAGGCGGCCCGTCCGAACGCTCCGCCGCCGGGCAGAGTGAGCTCGAGCGTGTCGCCTTCCAGCAGGTCGACCACGCTTTTGGGGTTGGCGACGTCCTGGCCATTCAGCCGCACCCGCCCGAGTGCGCCGGCCCGGCCACCCAGCAGGCCCTTGGCCGGGATACGCGTGCGATCGGTGAGCAGCGACACCCGCAGTCGCCCCGGCCAGCGGGACTGGAAGGCGACCACCTGGCCCTCGCCGCCCTGGAACTCGCCCGCGCCGCCCGAGCCCTCGGAGAGGCGCTTGCAGCTGAACACCACCGGTGCAAGGGTCTCGGCCACCTCGATCGGCGTGTTTGAAATATTGGCCGGAAAACCGGCCGCCGGCGGGCCGGCGCGGCCTTGCATCGCACCCATGCCGCCATTGAAAAACAGGATCGTGGAGAAGGACCGCCCGCGCTCGACGTCGACTCCGCGCAGCAGGATGGACCACAACGGCGTGCCGCTGTCGGCCTGCACCTTGTCCGGCATCACGGGCGCCAGCGCCTCGAAAATGGCCGCCTGCAATTGATGCCCAATCAGATGTCGCGCGCCCACGGCCGCCGGCGGCTTCGCGTTGACAATGGAGCCCTCCGGCGCAATCACCTTGAACAGGCGCGTAAAGCCATCATTGTTGGGCAGGCCCGGGGAGAGCAGACACTTGAACGGAAAAATCGTATAGGCGTAGGTATGGTTGAACGTCTCGTTGATACCGAAGCGTACTTGGGGCGTGCTGCCGCTGTAATCGACCGTGACGCCGTCGTGACGCACATCGACGGTCGCCTGAATGCGCACCGGGGCATCAAAGCCGTCGGATTCGACCGAGCCCATGTAGCGACCCTCGGGGATTTGGCGCAGTGCCTTGAGTGCCGCCTCCTGAGAGGCTGAAAAAATCGCCTCGGCGATTTCGTCGATGCCCGCAAGACCATACTCATCGAGCATTTCGCACAAGCGCTTCGAAGCCACCCCAAGAGCCGCGACCTGGGCCTCGATATCGCCGCGAACCTGCTGGGGGAGCCTCACGTTGGCATCGAGCATCTGCATCACGAGCGGGTTGAACCGACCGCGCTCTGCGAGTTTGATCACCGGGAAACGAATGCCCTCCTCGAACATCTCGTTGGCATCGGCCGACCATTGGCGGCCACCAATGTCGGAGAGGTGGGCCACTGCAACGGCATAGGCGATCAGCCGACCCTTGCGAAAAATGGGCGCCGCCATTGTTGCGTCGGGCAGGTGCCCGGTCCCGATCCATGGGTCGTTGGTGAAGAGAATGTCGCCCTCGCTCAGCGATTGCGCAGCCTCGGTCTCCAGCATGCGCGCAAGCGACAGCGGAGCCGTGCCAATGAAGCCCGGAATGCTGAGCGTGGACTGCGCAACCAGCCGGGCCTTGCGGTCCAGCAGCACACACGCGAAGTCGTTGGACTCTCGCACCACTGTCGAAAACGATGTGCGTTTCAGCGCGGCTCCGGCCTCATCGGTGATGGCAATCAGGCGGTTCCAATAGATTTCGAGGTCGATCGGATTCATGCGTCAGGCGTCCTGCAAGTAGGGTCAGGCCGTTGGGCTGCCGGCCAGTTCGATGCGAATGTGTCCAGCCTCGTCGATCCCGAATCGGTCCCCTGGCCCGACGACTACGGTGGACCCGGTTTGTTCGATCAGGGCAGGGCCGACCAGCATCTCTCCGGGCACCAGTTCGGATTCGTCCATGACCGGCGTATCGATAAAATCGGCCAATTCAGGGAAGTAGGCGGGTCGATGTCGACCCGACCCCGCCGTGCCCGGCTGCGGCTTCAGTGATGCCCGCGAATGTTGCCCTTCGGGTACACGCGTCGGAGCCTGCACGGCCACACTCGCCTCGACGCGCCAGTTGACGATTTCAATCCGCTGGCCCTCCAGGTGCCGACCGAAGCGACTGGCATACGCGCGTTCAAACGCAGCCACGATTTCGGCCCGAGCCGCCTCGCCCAGGACGCGAGGCAATCGGGTCTCGACCTCGAACCCTTGCCCGAGGTAGCGCATGTC
>JBIKVK010000009.1:0-32492 GCA_044356835.1 Burkholderiaceae bacterium | reverse complement strand
CAGGACCGCAGATTCGCCGCTGATCAGCAGATCGCCGGCCAGTGCCAGGGCTGCACCCCCATTGATGGCATAGCGCTCCAGCGCGACGATCAGCACGCGGTCTAAGCCAGCGAGCGCAACATGCATGGCTCGCCAACGACCGGGGAAGCCTGCGACCCAAGCCGGGCGAGGCTGCTCGTTAAAGGCCTTGAGGTCGAGCCCCGAACAAAAGGCCCCGCCCGAGCCCCGCAGCACCACCGCTCGAATCGAGGGATCTGCTCCGACCTGCTCGATGGCATCGATCAGTCCCTCGGCCAGTTGGCCTTCGATGGCGTTGCGGCGCGCGGGCCGGTTCAGGACCATCTCGGCCCACCCGTCATGCACTTCAAGCAAAACGGCCGGCGCGTCGGCAGATTGCGTCTTTTGCTCAGTCGTCATCTCGTCTCCCTCGTTGGACCGATTAAAATCCTGCAATTCGCGCTCGTCAACCAGGAGAACCGTATGCTGATCGATCTGTCGGGCCGGACGGCCCTCGTCACCGGAGGCAGCCGGGGCATCGGCCGCGCAATTGCGGAGCGCTTCGCCCGGTCGGGCGCGGATGTTGCGATCGTGGCCCGACGTCAGGAGGTCATTGATGAAACCCTGAAAGCCCTGCACGGCCAGGTCACCGGTCGCGTCGAAGGCTTCAGTTGCGACGTTTCAGACCCAGAGGCGATCGAACGATGCCATGCGGATATCGTGAGACGCCTCGGAACGGTGGACATCCTGGTCAACAACGCTGGATCGTCACAGCGCAGCCCCTTCCTGGAGATGACCCGAGAGCACCTGACCGAGGATTTCGATCTGAAGGTCCAGGCTGCGATCCGGATCTCGCAGCTGGTGATCCCAGGCATGCAGGCCCAACGCTGGGGAAGGATTTTGAACATCGTGACCACAGCCGCCAAGACGCCGTCTGCAGCGAGCGCCCCCACCACGCTCAGCCGAGCCGCGGGGATGGCCCTGATCAAGGCGATGGCCAATGAATTTGCCGGAGACAATATTCTCGTGAACGGCATTGCGGTGGGCATCATCCGCAGCGATCAGATCATGCGCGCCCACCGCGCTCAGGCTCCGGGCACTTCGATCGAAGACTTCGTCTCGGCTCGGGTTCGCAGGGAAGGCATTCCGCTGGGCCGAATCGGCGAAGCCGAGGAAGTCGGCAACCTTGCCTGCTTTTTGGCCTCCGATGCGGCCGCCTACATCACTGGCACGGCCATCAACATCGACGGAGGTCGCTGCGCAGTGTTGTAATTGAAGCCCAACTAAAGATCGCTCAACAGCGAACAGGGAGACCCGCCATGCAACACCGTGGATCCGGCCAGGCACTGGTCGTTGTTCAATTTTTGGCGCTGGCGGGCCTGGTGCTGCTCGCCGGGGGTTCGTTAGGCGAGACCGAAACCCCGGCCGAAACCCCAGTGGGCGCAGTGGCGCTTGCAGTGGCAGGCCTCTTGCTCGGTCTATGGGCACTCAAGGTCAACCGCCCCGGCAATTTCAACATCCACCCGGCCCCACGCGAAGGCGGCCATTTGGTTGAAACCGGGCCGTATCGCCTGATTCGGCACCCGATGTATGTTGCGCTGATGATGTTCGGTGCATCCTGCGCCTGGATCGCGGACAGCTTTCCGGGCTGGATGCTCTGGCTGACCCTCGTGTGCGTGCTCGCGGTGAAGGCCCTGCTCGAAGAGTGGATGCTGGCGCGAGCACACCAAGCGTATGCGGCTTACCGCCAGCGCACGAGGTCGTTCGTCCCCTTTCTTTTCTGAGCCCTCACGGACCGCAAAGTCGGGGACCGCTCCTTACGGGCTCAACGGTTCCGAGTCTCCCCCGGGAAACCCCGACCCCAAATCCTCGGCTTGCCTGACTTCACCGCGCGGGTTAGCGTTGACAGGTCTGACCATTCGCGCGTAAATAATCGCCGCTTTCAAACAGGAGTTTTCTCATGCGCAAGCTCGCCCCCCTGGCTGCTGCCATTGCGGCCATCGTCGTCAGCGGCTCGGTCGTTGCTCAGACGGTCAAATGGAACATGGCCACACCCTATGCCGACCGTGAAGTGCTGACCAAGAACACGCTTCAATTCGCGGCGGACCTCAAAACGGCCTCAAACGGCGCCTTCGACATCACCGTCCACACGGCGGGCTCGTTGATCAAGATCACCGAGATCCGGGGGGCTGTGCAAAAGGGCCAGGTGCCGATCGGAGAGGTCTTCAAGGCGAGCATGGGTGCGGAAGACACGATGTTCGAGCTCGACGCCATCCCCTTCTTTGCGGCTGGCTACAAGGAAGCCCGGGCGCTGCTCGAGGCGAGCCGCAAGCCTATCGAAGACCGCCTGATGGCTCGGGGGCTTCGGGCGCTTTACCTGGCTCCCTGGCCGTCCCAGGCTTTCTACAGCAAGAAGCCGGTCAACTCCATTGCTGACCTGAAGGGCAGCAAGATGCGCACCTACAATGCCCAGACGGCCCGCCTGGCGCAATTGATGGGCGCCATTCCGACCACGGTGCAGGCGACCGAAATCCCGCAAGCCTTCACCTCCGGCATCATCGACTCGATGTTCACGGCGGCAGGCACGGGCGTAACGACCAAGGCCTGGGACTACACCAAGTTCGTTTACGACACCCAGGCTTGGGTGCCGTGCAATGTTGCCTTCGTCAACGAAAAGGCCTTCCAGGCGCTGCCCGAAGGACACAAGAAGCTGCTGCTCGAGCAGGCAAAAATCGCCGAGGACCGCGGCTGGAAAATGAGCGAAGAGGAAAATACCGTGGCGCCCAAGCAATTGGTGGCCAATGGCATGACCCTCGCCCCGATCACGGCAACCTTCGCCGCCGAGTTGAAGAAGATCGGCGACACCATGCTCGAAGATTGGGTGAAGAAGGCGGGTCCGGACGGCCAGAAAGTAGTCGACGCCTACCGGGCCGCCCTGAAGAAGTAATCCAGAGTCGCCTGCACTCCCGAGCTCCGGCCGCGACTTGATCGCGGGGGGCCCGGGAGCTTCGGGTGAGACCTCGCATCACCCTCCCGGCGCACCGTTGCAGGCCCACGCGGTGACCTTGTGTCGTACTCATAACCTACCGGGCTGATCATGCGTCGAATGCTTGACTCCCTTTACCTGCTCAGCGGCGCACTCGCAGCTTTTTTCCTCATGATGATCGCCGTGCTGATTGCCGCGCAGATCATCGGTCGCTCCTTCGAAGTTCTAGTGCCCTCCGCGGATGACTTCGCGCGCTTGTCGCTCGCCGCGTCCTCGTTTCTCGCGCTGGCCTACACCTACCGGCGCGGCGTGCATATTCGGGTGAACCTTCTGTTGCAGCGCTTCGGCCCGGTCAATCGTCGCCGCGCCGAGCTGTTCTGCATTCTGATTGGCACCTGGCTGACCGGCATGTTGGCCTGGTACACCGTCGACATGACGATCGAAGGCATTCGCTGGCCCGAATATACGATCGGTTTGATCCCGATTGCCAAGTGGATCCCTCAAACTGCGATGTCCTTTGGGGCAATCGTCCTGTTCATCGCCTTCGTGGACGACCTGGTGGTCATGCTGCGCGGTGGCACTCCGGCCTACCTGTTGAGCGAGCAGTCAGCCGACGACTCCGACCGTCACGCCGCCTACGAGTAAGGCCATGGAACAGTCCCTAGCCATCGTTGTCCTTCTGGTGTCGATCTTTGCGCTCCTCGCGGGCGGCATCTGGATTGCGCTCTCGCTCATGATCGTGGGCGTGATCAGCATGGCGCTATTTACAGACGCCCCGGTCTTTCCGCTGCTTGCAACGACTCTCTGGGGCCAGAGCTCCGAGTGGTCCTTGACGGCACTGCCCCTGTTCATCTGGATGGGCGAGATCCTGTTCAGGACCCGCCTGTCCGAGGACATGTTTTCAGGGATCGCCCCGTGGGTTCGCAGCCTGCCGGGCCGATTGCTTCACGTGAACGTTGTGGGCTCCGGCATCTTTGCCGCCGTTTCTGGATCGTCCACAGCCACCTGCGTCACCATCGGGCGGATGACGATTCCCGAGCTGCTACGACGCGGTTATGACGACAAGGTCGTGCTGGGTTCGCTGGCCGGGGCAGGCACGCTCGGCATCATGATCCCGCCCTCGATCATGATGATTGTCTACGGCGTTGCGGCCGACGTATCGATCGCCCGCCTGTTCATTGCAGGGGTGATTCCCGGCATCCTGCTGGTCCTGCTCTTCATGCTGGCGATCATGATCACCGCCTGGCTGCGACCCGACTCGATTCCGCCCGCCGACCCGCCCACGACCCTGATGCAGAAGCTCTACGCGTCGCGCCGGCTGATCCCAATCGTACTCCTGATCATTTTTGTGATCGGGTCGATTTACGGCGGCTTCGCCACCGCCACCGAGGCCGCAGTGATCGGCGTGATCGGAGCGCTGATCCTGTCGGCCGTCACCGGCACGCTCACCTGGAAGAACTTCTCCGAAGCGCTGATGCGGGCCACCGAAACCTCCTGCATGCTGGCATTCATCCTGGCGGGCGCCGCGTTCACCTCGGTAGCGATGGGCTTCACCGGCATTCCGAAACAGCTGGCAGCCCTGATCACCGATTGGCAGCTTTCGGCGGGAACGCTGATCATCGTATTGACGATCCTGTATATCATCCTGGGCTGCTTCCTCGACGGCGTATCGATGATCGTCCTGACCCTTTCGGTCGTGACGCCCATGATCGAAGCGGCCGGGATCGACCCCTTGTGGTTCGGGATCTATATCGTGATCGTGGTCGAGATCGCGACCATCACTCCGCCCGTGGGCTTCAATCTGTTCGTGTTACAGGGCCTCGCCAAACGGGACATCATGTACATCGCGCGGGGAGCCGTACCCTCCTTTCTTGCACTGGTCCTCGCCTGCGCGCTGCTCTGGTTTTTCCCAGGATTGGCCACCTGGCTGCCTTCAGTAATGTTCAGGAATTGATGCAATGACCAACAAGACCCCGTGGGACGGCATCATCAGTGCCGATGAAATTGCCGCCTACGAAGCGGCGGGTTTTGGGCGGCCCCAAGGCATGGGCAAGCGTCCGGCCTTGTTGATCATTGACGTCCAGTACCGCACCGTCGGGACCCAGCGCGCGCCCTTCTGGGAGTCGATCAAGGAATTCAAGACCTCCTGCGGCGAGGTCGGCTGGCGGGCCGTGGATCACATCAAGCCGCTGCTTGAACTGTTCCGGGAGCGGGATCTGCCCGTCCTCTACCCCTACGTTGCACCCAAAGAGAGCTTTGACTCGGGACGTCTTGCCGAGAAGGTCCCCGCGCTGATGCAGGTTGCGGCCGAGGGCTACCGTTTTGTTGAGGAAGTGGCACCCTCCGGGCGGGATGTGCTGCTGCCCAAGAAGCATCCCAGCGCTTTCTTTGGTACGCCGCTCGTGAGCTATCTCGTCGACCTCGGCGTCGACAGTTTGGTGGTGACGGGCTGCACCACGAGCGGCTGCGTTCGAGGCAGCGTGGTCGATGGTTTCGCGTACAACTTCCGATGCACAGTCCCCATCGAATGCGTCTACGACCGCAGCGCCACGAGCCATGCGGTCAACCTCTTTGACATGGCGGCCAAGTACGCCGACGTGAAGCCGGTCGCCGACGTCATGGCGGCAATTCGGGCCCTTCCAAAAGGGGGAGGTCGATGAAACGCTTCGACAACCGGTTCGACCGGTATCCATTCTCGGCCCTGCCGAAACGGCCGCAGTACACCTGGCCCGGCGGGTCCCGGCTGGCGGTGTACTTCGCCCTGAATGTGGAAGCCTTCGAGTTCGGGCGCAACCCCGGCCCTGATTTCACGACGCTGCCGGCGGCGCCCTTCCATCGCGGCTACGCCTACCGCGACTTCGGCAACCGGGTGGGCATTTGGCGCATCGCCGATCTCTTTGCCCGTTATCAGATACCTCTCGCCATCCTGGTCAACGCGAGTGTCTACGACGTCTGTCCTGAGATTCTGGTGCCGTTTCGCGAGCGCGGTGACGAGTTCGTCGGCCATGGTCGAACCAACTCGGAGCGCCAGATCGACATGGATGCGCCGACCGAGCGGCAGATGCTCGCCGACGTCAACGCCCGCTTCATGCACGAAGAGGGTCGAACTCCGGAAGGTTGGCTGGGACCCTTCATCTCGCAGAGTGCCCAGACCCCCGAGTTGTTGCTCGAGAACGGCTACAAGTACATGCTCGACTGGTACTTTGACGAGCAACCCCAGTGGTTCCGCACCGCGCGGGGTCCCATCCTGACCGTGCCTTACCCTTCGATGGAACTGAACGACATCCCGGCGTTCATCAACCGCGGCGCAAGTGATGAAGAATTCACCCGCATGATCTGCGACGGCTTCGATCAACAACTGGAAGACGGAGATCGCCATGGCTGGCCGCTGGTCTGCGCCATTTCTCTCCATACCTTCCTGATGGGCCAGCCGCACCGGGCCCGGCAACTGGGTCGCATCCTTGAACATATGGCCGCCCAGCGCTCCCGGGTCTGGTTCGCCACGCCCGGGCAGATTGCCCGCCACGTGTCGAACCTTCCTGAAGCGCTCTTGCCCAGATCGGTTTGATTCTGCGAGACTCTGAGCCGACGCACCGTCTTTTTCCAGCCAGCCAGGACATTCCCCCGATGACTGAGGATGAACGCTCGGCCAAGCACGGCAAGCGTGACGAGCCCGAGCTCAACTTCTTCGAGTCCGAGAGCATCGATCGCCTCGCCCAGATGCTCTTGGTGATGGCCTCCGAGCTGCACGTGCTGCGCGACCGGGTCCGGTCCCTAGAGTTTCTGCTGGCTCGCCAGGGTCAAATCAACCCCTCGGCCCTGGATCATTTCGAGCCCAACCCGGCCGAAGCCGAAGTGCTCAACCGCGAACGCGAGGCCTTCGTGGCCCATCTGTACGAGGTGATCGACGGGCGGGCCAAATCGACGAGCGGCCGCTTCGCCGCGTCCGTGCCCAAACGAGGTGAATGATGGCCGACTCCACCTTGCCGCGCTCTGCGACTGCCTTTCAGGAATTCATCGGGAGCCTTCGAAGTCAGTGGGCCAACCAGCTCTACCCTGCGCTGAATGACGCTTACCGCGAGATCGACGACGGCTCGACGAGTCCGGCTCAAACCGATCAGGCGATCTCGAAGGTGGCACAGACGTCGCTGTACCGCTGGTTTGCCTTCATCGAGAGGCACTACCAGAGGATGAAATATTCCGATCCCCGGTGGGGACTCGCCGCCACGTTCGAGGCCCATCCGGACTGGGTGCGGGAACAACTCTCAGGCGTGGACAACAACCCGTTGTTGGAACTGGACCCCGCATTACCGATCCCGGAGTACTACCGCGCCATCGACATTCACCAGCATCCGGGCAATCTGCTGGGGGCGGATTATGACGGCCTGATGTATCGGGCGAGTGCTACCTCGATTCATCCCAACACTCGGCGGTTCGAGGCACATGAGCGATTCGCTGATCTTCTGGCGAACCGGGGCAACTTCAAGTCCGTTCTGGATATGGGCTGCGGCTTTGGCAAGTGCAGCTTTCCGATTGCACAACGCTTTCCCAAAGCGCAAGTCATCGGCATCGATCTGTCGGGCCCATGTCTAAAACTTGCGGCCTCGACGGCGCGCTCGATGGGCCTGGACAACATCCGCTTCGCGCAGCGGGACGCGCTGGACTCCCGCTACTTGGAAGGGCAGTTCGATCTGGTGACCTCCACCCAACTCCTTCACGAACTGCCAGTGGCCGACATCGAGCATCTCGTTGCCGAATCGTTCCGATTGCTGGCCCCCGGCGGCTCGCTCATGCACCTGGACTTCCGCACGCAAGGTCGGTGGTCCCAATTCCTGATGGACGGTCATTCCGTTCGCAACAACGAAGGCTTTCTGCCTGCGTTCGACCGGATGCCGGTCCGGGAAGCGCTGGAGCGTGCCGGATTCGTCGATATAGCGATCGAGCCCTTCGCGGAAACCGAAGGCGCCACACGGCAGGACTGGCCCTGGTGGCGTTTCCCGTGGACCCTGTTCTCTGCGAAGAAGCCCGGCTAGGTGATCGGGCCGAGGCGCGTCCCGGTGTAACCGCACTGGGGCGACCGAAATACGCGCCCACAATGGGTGGTCACGTAAAGAGTGTCCAGGGTGGCATCGCCCAGAGCGCACCGCATCGGTCGATCCGCCGGAATCGGATGGACCGCGAGGATCTCTCCGCCGGGCGAGAACACATAGACAGCCGGGCCTCGACCTTGTCCGGCCTGACCTCCTGAGGCTATCAAAAAGCCGCTGCGGTCTACGCACAGCCCCTCGAATCCGCGCTCGCCATCGGCAAAACGGTGAATCAAACGGGCAGCCCCCACCTGACCCATCTCATCGATCGGATAGGCTCGAAGCGTGCATGGGCCTCGACTCTGGTCCGCATCGCCATCGGCCACATAGAGCGTCCGCTGGTCTGAAGATAGGGCCAGGGCTCTCGGACACACCGTATCAAAGGTAACGCGAGACAGACTCCAGCGGAAGGACTGATCGCGCTGAAGACGCAGCACCGATGCATGCGGCAGGAACGGATAGATGCCATCAGGTCCAAAGGGCAAGACCGGATTAAAGGGGTCGGTGAACCAGAACCTGCCCACGGAGTCGGCAGCGATGTCGCTGGGCTGATTGTGGTGCTGACCATCGATCAAATCGCAGGTGGGTACGGTGGAACCATCAGGCAAAAAGCGGATGATCCTGCGTCCGCCCTCCTGCGCGCCAAAGACCGAACCATCCGGAGCCATCGCCAGGCCGTTGGTCCGACCCGTGTAGCGGCGGAACTCGGTGAGACGACCCGCGGACGGTTCAAACGCGAAGATCTTCTCTTCCATGACCGCAGAAAAAAGCATCGCCGAACCATTCCACACCAGTCCCCCGGTGCGCCCCTGGAAAGGGCCGGCCGCCAGTTCGAAGTTCAATGTCATTGACGTACCCGCCTTCACCAAGGCACCGCGCCCGGCACCGGCATACGCGTTCGGGTCAGCCATCCGAGCATGACGATATAGAGGGTTTGGCGGTCGCTGTCGCCGAAACAGAAGTTGCCCGGATGGCCGGGGACCTTCAAGCGCGCGATGACCGATCCGTCGGGATCATGGACCCAAATTCCACCTGGGCCGGTCGTGTAGAGATGGCCCTCGGCATCGCATTTCATTCCGTCCGGGATCCCTGGATCGGGATGAGTTTGCCGCGAAAACAGTCGCCCCTTGCTGATCCGGCCCGCGGGATCGAGCTCGTAGACTCGGATCAGCCGGTCGCGGGTGTCGTTGACATACAGCAACGACTCATCGGGCGAGAGGCAAATGCCATTGGGATAGGTGAACTCGTCAGTCAGGAGATGCAGCACGCCATCCGGCGCAATTCGAAACACCCCCTGAAAATCGAGGTACTTCTGGAGGTCCTCGCCCACCATACCGACATTCACCAAGCCCCCCTGAGGATCAGTGAAAAAGATCGAACCGTCCGAGCGAACACAGATATCGTTGGGACTATTGAGTTTCTTGCCCTGCCAGTGGGAGGCCAGGGTCGTCACGCTGCCGTCGTGTTCGCGCCGCCAGACCGTGCGGCGCCCCCATCCGGCCACGACCAGCCGCCCCTCGCGATCCATGCACATGCCATTGGCATGCCCGGAGGCCTCGAGCACAACGCGCTGACCGCCTGCCTCGTCCCAACACTGGAGATTGTCACCGCAAATGTCTGTAAAGAAGAGACACCGCTTGCGATGGTCCCAGGCGGGCCCCTCTCCGAAGAGGATGTTTTGCCCGATCACCTCAAGATCAAGCGATGATCCAAACATCTGGCGCCCTCGGTCGCTGAGCATGTCCAGATCCATGGAGACGGTCGAGCCAAACGGCAAGGGTACCGAGTAGGCCATTGGCTTAGGCCCCCGTCCAGGCTTCTTTCGCGAACGCATAGGGATCGGTGACCGCATCGATCACCACGGGCCGCCCCGCAGCCATTGCCTCATGAAGCGCGGCCGGCAATTGATCCGGTCGCTCGACGCGAATACCCATGCAGCCGAAGGACCGGGCCACATCGGCGAAATTCACATCGTTGAACCCCCACATCTCTCGAGCCCCCGCAGGCTGCTTGCCCCCGTACGCCGCGTCAAAGTGAGGTATTTCCTGGTTGAGCGAGCTGTTATTGTTGACCACGACAACGAGATTGATGCCGTAGCGAGCCGCCGTCTCGAGTTCGGCAATGTGATAGTAGAGGGCCCCGTCGCCGCAAAAGCACACGACCGTCTGGTCGGGCAAGGCGCACTTGACGCCGATCGCGCCGGGCAAGGCCCAGCCCAGGGAACCGGCGGCTCGAATCAGTCGCTGCCCAGGTTTGACGAAATCGACCATGGTGCCAGCCCAGATGCCCGAGTGGCCGGTGTCGGCAACGAGAATGCCGTTCTCGGGCAGGGCCCGAGCGATTTCGTTCATCAAACGCTCGGGTCGCATGGGCACGGCCTCAGAATCGCGGAAAACCGACTCGGTCCCTCGCCAGGCGGCCATCAACTCGCCCGTTCGGCTCAGCCAGGCCTCGCGCTGTTCGCGCGTGACCGGATGCGAAGAATGTTCGATCAATTGCCGCAGAACGGTCTTCGCGTCCCCCAACAGGCTCACTGCGGGGACGTAATTGCGACCGAATTGAAGCCCATCGATATCCAGATGAATGACCGTCGTGCCCGGCTTGGGGATCCGCCACTTTGCGGTCACTTGGCTGCCGGTCTTGCTGCCGATAAAGAACACCAGATCGGCCTCAGCGACCGCCCGATTGGTGCACTCTCGGGAATATCCACCGACCACTCCGAGAGACAGGGGATGACTGTCGACGATCGTGCCCTTGGCATTGAGCGAGGTCGCCACCGGAATGGACAACAACTGCGCGAGCTCCACCACCTCTTTCTGAGCTCCGGACCAGACCACACCCCCACCGGCCACGATCACCGGGCGTTCAGCCTGGGTCAGGAGTTCCAGGGCCCGTTGGACTTCGGCGGGGTCAGCCGCGGGACGGAAGGGTGGAACGCACAGGTAACGATCCTCAAACTGCAGGGAAAGATCGGCCTCGACTTCGGTCACCTCAGCATGGTGCCCGAGCATCTCCAGGTGGACCGGCCCGGGCGCGCCGCTGGTCGCTTCGCGAAATGCCATGCGCAGGAGATCGGGCAAGCGACTCACCGCATCAACATGCAGATTGCGTTTGGTGGTCGGGGCATACTGATCGAAATCCTCGATCTCCTGGTATGCATTCCGATAGCGGTCTGCAGGGGTGGTTCCGCCTGAAATCGCGATCACCGGAGAGCAGGCCATGAAGGCGTCTCGGAGCCCTGCCGCAAGATTCGACCCGCCAATGTGCTGGGCCAGACAAACACCCGGACGGCCCGAAGCACGGGCGTAGCCATCGGCCATGTAAGCCGCCGCTTTCTCGCCATGGGTCATGATCCGCCGAATGCCCATGCCCTCCATCGCCGCAAGGGTCTTCATCAGCATGGTGGGCACGAAAAACACGTGTGTCACGCCCGCAGCTCGAAATGCTTCGGCCACAAAGCGCGCACCGCTGGGTCGGCTCATTCGGAACTCCCCTGTATTTGCCGGCTCTACGCCCGGTCGAGTCGACGAGCCCTCAAAAGCGAGCTGATCGGCTATCTTTATTGATAGACCTATTTTAGCATTCGGAAAGAAGCGATTGCCCCCGCGCCTGCGGCAGGAAAACAGCCCTTCCCCCCCTCAAATCGATCAGCGGCGCATCAAATCCAGGGAGAACTTCACGATGTCCATCTCGAACTCAAAGCGCAGCCTACTGCCCACGCTTCTTGCGAGCTCTTGCCTTGTTTTGCTTGGCCCGACGCCTGCACTGTCTCAAAGCAGTTTCGCGAACCGGCCGATCCATATCGTGGTGCCTGGCGCACCGGGCAGCGGCTTTGATTCGATCGCGAGATTGATGGCCCCCGGATTATCGGATCGCCTCGGGCGACCGGTCGTCGTTGAGAATCGAGCAGGAGCCGGGACGATCATCGGGAATGACTATGTCGCCAAAGCGGCTCCGGACGGTCATACGCTGTTGATGGCCGCCAGTGCCCTGACCATCCTGCCGTCTCTCGTAAAGAAACTGCCTTACGAGGTCGAGCGCGACTTCGCTCCGGTGACGCTTGCGGTCTCGGTCCCCAACATGATCCTGGTGAACACCACGAGCCCGGCCAAAACAGTGCGAGAGTTGATCGCGCTGGCCAAGGCCAAGCCGGGTCAACTGCAGTTCGCATCGGCGGGCAACGGCTCCAATTCGCACCTGACCATGCAGTTGTTCGTCAGCATGGCCGGAATTGATGTCCCGCACATCGCCTATAAGGGCGCAACGCCGGGGCTCAATGATCTTCTGGGCGGACATGTGGCCATCATGTCAATGCCCGTTGCGGACTCGATGCCCCATATCCGAGCGGGCAAACTTCGAGCCTTGGCGGTCACCAGCAGCACGCGGGTGGCGGCGGCGCCAGAGGTCCCGACCGTCAGCGAAGCAGCTCTTCCAGGCTACGAATCGCTGAACTGGTTTGGATTGCTCGCGCCCGCGAAGACGCCCCCTGACCTGATCGAACGACTACACCGTGAGTCAGTGGCCGTGCTGCGCGAACCATCCGTACGCGACAAACTGGCTTCGGACAACACGGTAGCGGTCGGCAACTCCCCGGCCGAGTTTTCTGCCTTTATCCGGGACCAACTCACCAAATGGGCGGGAGTGGCCAAAAGCGCTGGAATCGTTCCAGAATGAGGCGTGCCGTCAAGTCAAAGCCTGCCACCTATCGTGGCAGGCGACTCCAGCCAAGATCGCCGTTGAAGCTCGAAGGTCCGGATTAGCCCTCAGGCGCCCGCACTCCCAATCGAATCGGCCAGGCGCTTCGCCATCTGTTCGGCCATCACAGCGGTGCTGGCCTCGACCATCACCCGCAGCAAGGGCTCGGTGCCCGAGGCACGGATCAGCACCCGACCGTCTCCCGCGAGCTCTCGCTGCACCTCGGCGCGACCACGCGCAAGGCCTGGATGACTGTTCCAGTCGAAGCCTCGTTCGACCGGGACATTGATCAGGGACTGAGGCAACATCTGGAGATCGCTGCACATCTCTGCCAGTCCGCGCCCGGAGCGACGGATCGCAGCCAGGACCTGTAGCGCGCTGATCGTCGCGTCGCCGGTCGAATGATGGTCCAGACACAACAGGTGGCCCGAACTCTCGCCGCCAAACAGCCAAGCCTTGGATCGCAGCATCTCGAGCACATAGCGATCGCCCACCGCGGCCCGACCAAACCCGACGCCGAGTCGGCCCATGGCCTGCTCGAAACCGAAGTTGGTCATCAGAGTGCCCACAACACCCGCGACAGGTCCCTGCTCCAGACGATCGCGAACGATAATGTAGAGCAGCTCATCGCCGTTGTAGGCACGTCCCGCGGCATCCACCATCAGCAGACGGTCAGCGTCGCCGTCAACCGCAATGCCCAAATCGGCCCGATGCTCCTCGACCGCCCGCTGCACGGTCTGCGGATGCGTCGCACCGCAGGCCTGGTTGATATTGACGCCGTTCGGGCTGACGGCAATCGGAACGACCTCCGCACCCAGTTCGTGGAATACATGAGGCGCGGTCTGGTATGCCGCGCCGTGGGCGCAGTCCACAACGATCTTGAGGCCGCGCAGGTCGCGGTCGGCCGGAAAGGTGCGCTTGCAGAATTCGATGTAACGACCCGCAGCATCGTTCACCCTCCGGGCCCGCCCCAAACCGTCTGAGCCCTCGCAACGAACGGGCTGCTCCAGCGCCGCTTCAATCTCCATTTCAACGGTATCGGGCAGCTTGTCGCCCTGGGCCGAGAAGAACTTGATGCCGTTGTCGTCGTAAGGATTGTGCGAGGCACTGATCACGATCCCGGCGGTCAAACGAAGCGCCCGGGTCAAGTAGGCCACGGCCGGGGTCGGCAGGGGGCCGCACAACAACACATCCACTCCGGCCGCCGAGAGCCCAGCTTCGAGTGCAGCTTCGAGCATATAGCCCGAAATGCGGGTGTCCTTGCCGATGATGACGGCCGGGCGGTTGGTGCGCCCTTCACTCGTACGCTCCGGAGGGCCTGATCCGACTCGCGTCTGGGTGGCGAAGACCCGGCCTGCCGCATAGCCCAGACGCATCACGAATTCAGGTGTGATCGGGGCCTCGCCCACCTTGCCGCGGATGCCATCCGTGCCGAAGTACTGTCGTCTCATCCGATACCCTCAATTCATCTGGCTGAACTGGGCCTGCCCTGCAGCATCTTGGATGGCCTCCCAGACCACGAGCGCATCCCTCGCTTCGGCCACATCGTGCACACGGACCACACTTGCACCCCGCGCGACGGCCGCCAGCATCGCTGAGAGGCTCGCGGCCAGCCTTTGGTCCACAGAACGGCCCGTCAATTCACCGAGCATCGATTTCCGGGAAACGCCCACGAGGATCGGAGCAATGGCACGCAATCGGTCCAACGTCGCCAAAAGGCTCAGATTATGGTGCAAACGCTTGCCAAAGCCGATGCCAGGGTCAATGAGCACCCGCTCTGCGGCGATCCCCGCTGACCGCAAGGCATCAACCCGCCCGCCGAGCCAAGACGATACTTCGGCCAACACGTCAGAATAGACTGGATCCACCTGCATCGATTGGGGTGTTCCGAGCATGTGCATGACACACACCCCGCACTCGCTTGACGTCGCCACAGCGGCAATCGATTCCGAGTCGCGAAACCCCTCAACATCGTTGACCATATCGACGCCGCAATCGATCGCAGCCCGCATGACCTGCGGTTTTCGGGTGTCGATCGAAATCGCAGCCCCGGCGCCCAGCAAGCCCTGAATCACTGGAATCACTCGATCAAGTTCGGCCTGCGGGCTGAGCGACTGCGCGCCCGGACGGGTCGATTCTCCGCCGATATCGATGATGGCAGCCCCCTGTTCGATCAAGCGCAGGCCCTGCTCGATCGCCTGTTCTGTGCTCTGAAACCGCCCGCCATCTGAAAATGAATCGGGCGTGACGTTGACCACGCCCATGATCACAGGCTGATCAAACGAAAAGGTGAAACGACCGCACTTCATCATGAATGAAAAACCGGCCCGAAGGGGCCGGTGGACTATGAAAGGGGAAGGCCGCGGTGCTCAGGCGGCCGGCTCCGCGGCCGAAGCGGGCGACTGGGCCGCCGAACCGCCCGCCTGTCCTGCACCTCCGGCACCGCCAGCGGGCGTGGACGGCGCGCTCTGCGCGGGCGGGCGCGGCGGACGACCGTTGACAATGTCATCGATCTGCTCGGCGTCGATAGTCTCCCACTCGAGCAGCGCCTTCGCCATGATCTCGACTTTGTCGCGGTGAGTCTCGAGGATGGTCCGGGCGACCGTGTACTGCTCATCGATGATGCGCCGGATCTCGGAGTCGACCTTGCGCATCGTTTCCTCAGACATGTTGGTCGTCTTGGTGATGGACCGGCCCAGGAAGATTTCGCCCTCGTTTTCCGCATAGACCATCGGACCCAACAGGTCGCTCATGCCGTAACGGGTGACCATGTCGCGAGCGATTGCGGTCGCGCGCTCGAAGTCGTTGGAAGCGCCGGTGGTCATCTGATGCATGAACACCTCTTCGGCAATTCGGCCGCCGAAGAGTACCGCGATGGTGTTGAGCATCCGATCCCGGTCCATGCTGTACCGATCGGTCTCGGGCAGCTGCATGGTGACACCCAGAGCGCGACCGCGGGGAATGATCGTGACCTTGTGCACCGGATCGGTCCTGGGCAGCATTCGCGCGACGATGGCATGCCCAGACTCGTGATAGGCGGTGTTTCGGCGCTCGTCCTCAGGCATGACGATCGAGCGTCGCTCGGCCCCCATGATGATCTTGTCCTTGGCCCGCTCGAAGTCGATCATTTCGACCAGGCGGGCGCTGCGACGAGCCGCAAACAGTGCGGCCTCGTTGACCAGATTGGCCAGGTCGGCCCCCGAGAAACCCGGCGTACCGCGCGCCAGAACGTCTGCGCGAACATCCGAACCGATCGGCACCTTGCGCATGTGGACATTCAGAATTTGCTCGCGGCCTCGAATATCAGGCAGGGGAACGACCACCTGACGGTCGAATCGCCCTGGACGCAGCAGCGCGGGATCGAGCACGTCGGGCCGGTTGGTGGCCGCAATCACGATGATGCCCTGACCGGTTTCAAAACCGTCCATCTCGACGAGCAGCTGGTTGAGCGTCTGCTCGCGCTCATCATTGCCGCCGCCCAGACCGGCGCCCCGCTGCCGCCCCACCGCATCAATCTCGTCGATGAACAGGATGCAGGGAGCATGTTTTTTCGCGTTTTCGAACATGTCTCGAACACGCGCCGCGCCCACGCCAACAAACATTTCGACGAAATCCGATCCCGAGATCGAAAAGAACGGCACCTTGGCCTCGCCCGCAATGGCCTTCGCGAGCAGCGTCTTGCCCGTGCCGGGGGAGCCGACCATCAATACGCCGCGGGGAATGCGCCCACCGAGCTTTTGAAATTTGCTCGGGTCACGGAGAAACTCGACCAGCTCCTGGACTTCCTCCTTGGCCTCGTCGCACCCCGCAACGTCGGCGAAAGTAATGGAGTTGTTGCTCTCGTCGAGCATGCGCGCTCGGGATTTACCGAATGAGAACGCACCGCCACGGCCTCCACCCTGCATCTGGCGCATGAAAAACACCCAGACACCGATCAGCAGCAGCATCGGGAACCAGGAGACGAAGATGTTGAGAAGCAAGGACTGCTCCTCTTCGGCTTTGGCCTGAACCTGAACGCCGAATTTCATCAGGTCGCCCACCATCCAGATGTCGCTGGGCGTGTATACCGTGAAAGTGCGCCCATCGCGGGTGCGCGCCCTGAGCGTGCGACCGTCCACCTGGACGCTGTCGATTCGTCCGTCGCGGGCCTCGGCCATGAACTGGGAGTAAGGCATGTCGCCCCCGCGCGACTGCCGGGTGTCGAACTGCTTGAAGACGGTGAACAGCACCAGCGCCACTACCAGCCAGACCGCCGCCTTCGAAAACATGTTGTTCACTGCTCAACCCTCGTCAAAAGTCGCTGCAAATCCAGCCGCCTACGCCAGTAGATACGATCCCACGAAAACCAGGCTCGTGCGCGATACCCTGAACTCCAACAGGCCATTTTATGCTTAAGAACGACGCAGCGCTCGACCCAGCAGGTAGGTCTCGGCGGATTCACCCCGGGAGGACGCCGGTTTTCGTGCCTGAACGGTCATAAAGGCCTCCTTGAACCGCTGCACCAGTTGACTGTAGCCACTGCCGTGAAAGCATTTGACCAAAAGCCCTCCCTCCGGAGCCAAACGTTCGAGGGCGAATTCGACCGCCAGTTCGATCAGGTCGCTCATCCGGGCAGAGTCAGCCGGCCCGACACCACTCAAGTTGGGGGCCATATCCGAAACCACAAGGTCGACCCGATCTGCGCCGAGAACTTGATTCAACCGCGCGAGCACCTCATGCTCGCGAAAGTCCCCCAGAATGAATTCGACATCGGCGACAGGTTCCATCGGCAGCAGGTCCAGGGCGACGATCCGACCCGAGATGCCCCCACCGGGCCGGGCCAGACGTTCGCGCAGGACTTGCGACCAGGCGCCGGGAGTGCTGCCCAAATCCACGATGGTCATGCCGGGCCGGATCAGGCGATCCTGGGCATCGATCTCGATCAGCTTGAAGGCTGCACGGGAGCGGTAGCCGTGCTTCTGGGCCAGCTTGACGTAGGGATCGTTGAGGTGGCGCGCCAGCCACGCCCGGTTGACTTTGCTCTTCTTCATTGAGCCTGTAGCATTCGACCGACGGGTCTTGTGCCCCTCCCCCAGGACTCTTCCGAATGACGATCGAATCTCCTCAACACGGGTCGGAGCCGCCGTCGCGCGAAGCCGACGCGGACCCGCCCGGTACAAAAACACCCGAGGTGAGTTCCGCAATGAAGCGCAGCCTGCGCGCCGCGGCCCACCACCTCGATCCGGTCGTGATGATCGGAGACTCCGGGCTGACACGCGCAGTGCTCGAGGAGGCCCATCGCGCGCTCGAACATCATCAGCTGATCAAGGTCAGGGTGCTGGGCGATGACCGCGAGGAACGCGGCAGAATCATGGAGCGGATGTGTTCGGTGCTGCGTTGCGCACCGATCCAGATGATCGGCAAACTGTTGGTGATCTGGCGCCCAGCGGCCGAAACGACTCCGCCCGCCCAGAAGAAGACCTCCCCTCGAAAGCCGGCCAAACGCAAAGCCGACGCTCGCACATCCGCCGGCCGCGCGATGAGCGCGCGTACATCCAATAATGCGCGAAGAACGACCGAACGCGAGGCGACCGATCGCAAGCCGGCGGGAAAAACGTCGGGTCAGCCCAGCACGGCAGCCAAGAGGAAGACTTTGCGCCCTACCGAAGCCAAGCCGCCTCTCGCGCGGGAAGGACGCAAGCCCTCCAGGAGCAGCGGCATCGGGCGACCCAAGGCTGACGCAACGCCCCGGGCCGCAACGCCCCGGGCCGCATCGGCCCGAGCAGGCCGACGGCCCACCGGTCAGGCCGCGCGGACCCGGACGGCCTCGGCGTCGGCCGGCCGGCCCACAGCTCGAAAGCGTCGGACTCACTCGTAGCGGACGTCGAGGATTTCAACCTCACGGGTTCCACCCGGGGTGGTCACCTTGACGACATCGCCGACGCTTCGGCCGATCAGAGCGCGCGCGATAGGACTGGAGACCGAAATCTTGCCCGTCCGGATGTCTGCCTCGTCATCACCGACGATCTGATAGGTCGACCGATCGCCCGAATCCAAGTCCTCAAGATCAACGGTTGAGGCAAACACCACCCGCCCCTCCGCATCGACCAAGCGAGGGTCGATGATCTGAGCATTGGCCAACTTCGCCTCGAGCTCGGCAATCCGGCCTTCGACAAAACCTTGCCGTTCGCGTGCCGCATCGTACTCGGCGTTTTCCGAGAGATCGCCCTGGGCTCGGGCCTCGGCGATGGCCGTGATCACCGCAGGCCGCTCGACGTGCTTCAAGCGATGCAGTTCCTCGCGCAGCAGTTCCGCACCGCGCAGCGTCAGTGGAATCGTTGCCATATTGAAATCCGTAGTCAAATGCGAGGCGGCCCGCTCGAGTCGCCTCGGGCGGACCGCCCATCAACCCCACTTTAACGCAATCAGGCAGCCTGGTGCAGCGACTGAAGGCTGTAAACATCCAGGCGCTTAAGGTATTGCAGGCCCTCGACCGCAGCCCGGGCACCGGCAATCGTGGTGTAGTACGTGACCCGCTGCGCGAGCGCGGTGGTGCGGATGGAGCGCGAATCGCTGATCGCGCCCCGCTTTTCCTCGACCGTGTTGATGACGAGCGTGATCTCGCCGTTTTTCAGCATGTCGACGATGTGGGGCCGCCCTTCCTGAACCTTGTTCACCACCGCAACCGGGACGCCAGCCGCAGCGATTGCCGCCGCCGTACCTCGGGTTGCAACCAGCTGGAATCCCGCCCTGTGAAGCGCAGCGGCCACTTCAACTGCGCGGGGCTTGTCGGACTGCCGGACCGAGATGAAGGCAGTGCCGGAATCAGGAATGCGAACGCCGGCACCCAGCTGTGACTTGACAAAGGCCTCGCCGAAGCTGAACCCGACACCCATGACCTCGCCGGTGGACTTCATCTCGGGGCCCAGGATGGTATCGACTCCCGGGAATTTCACAAACGGGAAGACGGCCTCCTTGACCGAGTAGTAACGCGGCACGACCTCCGCGCCGATGCCCTGGGCATCAAGACCGCGGCCCAGCATGCAGCGCGCTGCAATTTTCGCCAACTGCAGGCCCGTCGCCTTGGACACATAGGGGACGGTTCGCGATGCTCGCGGGTTGACCTCCAGCACGTAAACCGTACCCTCTCCCGCCGCATCCCCGCCATCCCTCTGGATGGCGAACTGAACATTCATCAAACCACAGACCCGCAAGGCGCGAGCCATCACCTCTGTTTGTCGCTTCAGTTCGGCCACCAGCGCGGGCGACAGCGAATACGGCGGCAATGAACACGCCGAATCGCCCGAGTGCACCCCCGCTTGCTCGATATGCTCCATCACACCGCCGATGAACACCCGTTCGCCGTCGGCCAGACAGTCCACGTCAACCTCGATGGCGTCATTCAGAAAGCGATCCAGCAGAACCGGGCTGTCTTCGGACACCTTGACCGCTTCGCGCATGTAGCGCTCGAGATCACGCTGCTCGTGAACGATCTCCATGGCGCGCCCACCGAGGACGTAGCTCGGGCGCACCACCAGGGGATAGCCAATCTCACCGGCCAGGGCGAGCGCCTGCGCCTCGGTACGGGCCGTCCGATTGGGAGGCTGCTTCAGTCCGAGCGACTGGAGCAGTTGCTGGAATCGCTCCCGGTCCTCGGCAATGTCGATCGACTCGGGCGAGGTACCGACAATCGGCACTCCGTGCGCCTCGAGCGCGAGTGCCAGTTTGAGAGGGGTCTGACCGCCATACTGGACAATCACCCCGACGGGCTTTTCGACCGCGACGATCTCAAGCACGTCCTCGAGCGTGACCGGCTCGAAATAAAGGCGGTCCGAGGTGTCATAGTCGGTCGACACGGTCTCGGGATTACAGTTGACCATGATGGTTTCGTAGCCGTCTTCGCGCAAGGCGAAGGCTGCATGCACGCAGCAGTAGTCGAACTCGATGCCCTGACCGATGCGGTTGGGACCGCCGCCCAGCACAATGACCTTGCGACGCTCACTGGGTGCAGATTCGTCTTCCTCGTCGTAGGTCGAGTACATGTAGGCAGTGCCCGTCGCGAACTCGGCCGCACAGGTGTCGACCCGTTTATAGACCGGTCTGACACCCAGCGCACGCCGGCGTGCCCTCACCACATCTTGAGAGGAGCCCATGAGGCGGGCAAGACGCCGATCCGAAAAACCGATGGACTTCAAATGGCGCCATTCATCGACGGTCAGCGCATCCAGGGTGAGCTGCCGCAATTCAGCCTCGGTCGCGACGATGTCCTCGATATGCGCCAGGAACCAGGGATCGATCCCAGACTCCTCGTAAATCTGCTCGACCGACATACCCACCCGGAACGCATCGGCCACGAAGAGGATGCGTTCCGGACCCGGCTCACCCAGCTCGGTAGCGATCTCGTCGCGATCGCTGCTCCTCTCGTCCAGGCCGTCGATCCCCGTCTCGAGTCCGCGGAGAGCCTTCTGAAAACTCTCCTTGAAGGTCCGGCCGATCGCCATCACCTCTCCCACCGACTTCATCTGAGTGGTCAGCCGAGAGTCAGCCTGAGGAAATTTTTCGAACGCAAAACGTGGAATCTTGGTGACGACATAGTCGATGGTGGGTTCGAACGAAGCGGGCGTCGCGCCACCGGTGATGTCATTGCGCAATTCATCAAGCGTGTAGCCCACGGCCAATTTGGCTGCAATCTTGGCGATCGGAAAACCGGTGGCCTTGGAGGCGAGCGCGGAAGATCGACTGACGCGCGGATTCATCTCGATCACGATCATCCGGCCATCGCGCGGGTTGATGGCGAACTGAACGTTCGAGCCGCCGGTGTCCACACCGATCTCACGCAGAATCGCAATCGATGCGTCGCGCATCAATTGGTATTCCTTGTCGGTGAGCGTCTGAGCCGGAGCTACCGTGATGGAGTCGCCGGTATGAACTCCCATGGGATCGAGATTTTCAATCGAGCAGACGATGATGCAGTTGTCGCGGCGATCGCGAACCACTTCCATCTCGAACTCTTTCCAGCCGATCAGGGATTCCTCGATCAGCAGCTCGTTGGTGGGCGACGCCTCGAGGCCTCGCCGACAGATGGCTTCGAATTCCTCAGCGTTGTAAGCGATCCCCCCACCGGTACCGCCGAGCGTGAAGCTCGGCCGGATGATGACCGGAAAACCGATCGACCTCTGGCCCGCCCAGGCCTCATCGAGCGAGTGGGCAATCGCGGATCGCGCCGAACCCAGGCCGATCCGGGTCATCGCTTCCTTGAACTTCCGCCGATCCTCGGCCTTGTCGATCGCCTCGGGCGATGCACCGATCAACTCGACACCGAATCGCGAAAGGACTCCATGGCGGTGGAGGTCCAATGCGCAATTGAGCGCGGTCTGGCCGCCCATGGTCGGCAGAATCGCGTCAGGCCGCTCCTTTTCGATGATGCGCTCAACCACCTGCCAGGTAATCGGTTCGATGTAGGTGACGTCGGCCGTCTCCGGGTCGGTCATGATCGTCGCCGGATTGCTGTTGACGAGGATCACCCGGAAGCCTTCCTGGCGCAGGGCCTTGCAGGCCTGGGCGCCCGAGTAATCAAACTCGCAAGCCTGGCCGATCACAATCGGCCCAGCGCCGATGATCAGGATGCTCTTCAGGTCGGTGCGTTTGGGCATGGAAATCGCAATCAGCGTTGGCGCGCCATCAGCGCGATGAATCGATCGAACAAGGGGCGGATGTCGTGCGGGCCGGGGCTTGCTTCGGGGTGCCCCTGGAAGCAGAAGGCCGGACGATCGGTTCGGGCAAGGCCCTGGATCGAACCGTCGAAAAGGGACACATGGGTCACCCTCAGGTGGTCGGGCAAGGAGTCGGGGTCGACCGCGAAGCCGTGATTCTGGCTGGTGATCATGACCGCACCCGTGTCGATGTCCTTGACCGGATGATTGGCGCCATGATGACCAAACTTCATCTTGAGCGTACGAGCCCCCGAGGCCAGTCCCATGATCTGGTGCCCCAGGCAAATGCCGAAGGTGGGCAGCCCGGCATCGATCAATTCGCGGGCCGCGCGAATGGCATAGTCGCAGGGCTCAGGATCGCCCGGACCGTTGGACAGGAACACCCCATCCGGAGAGAGCGCCCTCACTTCCGCAGCGCTGGTCCGGGCCGGCACCACGGTCAGGTCGCAGCCCCGCTCGGCCAGCAGGCGGAGAATGTTGTACTTGACACCGAAATCGAAGGCTACGACCTTGAAACGGGCCTCACCCATCGAACGGTAACCGCCATCGAGGCGCCAGGCGCCCTGGTTCCAGCGGTAGGCACTGCGCGTTGTGACCACCTGGGCCAGATCCATGCCCGCAAGGCCCGGAAAGCCCCTTGCAGCGGCCAAGGCGGCCTCCAGATCGAGACGATCTCCCGGGGCTTCACCAGCCACCAGGCAACCGTTCTGAGCACCCCGATCTCGCAAAAGCCGCGTCAGGCGCCGGGTGTCGATGCCCGCGATCGCAGGGATGCCCTCGCGCCCGAGATAGGCTCGAAGGCTCTCGGTACTGCGCCAGTTCGAGAGGCGGACCGGAGCGTCACGAACGATCAGACCCGCCGCGTAAACACGCGCGGCCTCGACGTCTTCGGCATTCACTCCTGTGTTGCCGATGTGCGGGTAGGTGAGCGTGACCAGCTGTCGGCAGTAGCTGGGGTCGGTCAGTATTTCCTGGTAGCCCGTAATGGCCGTGTTGAAGACCACCTCGCCCACGGCGCTGACCGCAGCCCCGATCGATTCACCGCGAAATACGGATCCGTCGGCGAGCACGAGCGCCGCGGGAGCCACGGGCTGGAGAAGGCGCGACGCCCGTTCAGGACTTGGATGAATTGACTGCCGGGATCGCGCGGTTTCGGTCCGGGCGCCAGGGGACTCCTTTGGATTGAGACTCGAGGCGGACAAGGGAGCTCCTGAGGGAAGTCAAACCTTTCGATTATATCGTGCCGGCAGAAGGGGCCTGGGCGTAGGGGTATCAGGACCGCGCTCGCATCCGCGACGCAGCGCCCCGCCCGGCTCAGACCACGCCGCGACGGTCTCGCAGCGCCTGCGCGATGGTGCCCGGATCGACGTACTCAAGCTCGCTGCCAATGGGTACGCCTCGGGCAAGACGCGTCACGCCGAGTCCGCGAGCCTTGAGCATTTCCGCCAGGTAGTGCGCAGTGGCTTCGCCTTCCTGAGTGAAGTTGGTGGCCAGGATGACCTCGCGCACGACACCGTCGCAAGCCCGGTCGATGAGTCGCTCGAAATGAAGATCATGCGGACCGATACCGTCGAGCGGCGACAGGCGGCCCATCAACACAAAGTACAGACCGGTGAAGGCGAGCGTCTGTTCGACCATGATCTGGTCGGCCGGGGTTTCGACCACACACAGGATCGAAGGGTCACGGCGGGGCGAACTGCAGGTCGAACAGACCTCGGACTCTGTGAACGTGTTGCATCGAACGCAGTGACGGACCCGCAGCAGCGCATCATCGAGCGCGGCGGCCAGATGCCTCGCACCTTCGCGATCATGCTGCATCAGGTGGTAGGCGTGCCGCTGTGCCGATCGAGGCCCGACGCCCGGCAGGCGCCGCAAAGCATCGATCAGACGCGCAAGCGCCTCACCCTCCGAAGGTTTGGACACAGGCCCCGACACGCAGGCGGCCGGATCAGAAGGGCATCTTGAAGCCCGGGGGCAAGGGCAGCCCCGCCGTGACCGCCCCCATCCGCTCGCTTGCGGTCTGCTCGGCGCGGCGCAACGCGTCGTTCAGTGCAGCCACCACGAGATCTTCAAGCATGTCCCGGTCATCGCCCAACAGGCTGGGGTCGATCACGATCCGGCGAACCTCGTTGCGGCAGGTGACCGTCGCCTTGACCAGACCGGCGCCGGACTGCCCCTCGACCTCGACCTGCGCGAGCTCATCCTGAACCCGCTTCATGTTGTCCTGCATCTGTTGGGCCTGCTTCATCAGCCCGGCCAATTGGGCTTTCATCATGGATGTGACTCCCGAAAAGTAGATGGGGCGCTGGTCAACCGTCCGAACCGTCGGCCGGCTGAACCGAACCGGCCACGATACTGCCACCGAAATCTTGAACCAGCGTCTGAACGAAAGGATCGGCCTCGATGGACGCCCGGGCTTGCGCAAGACGTTGGCTGCGGTCCTGCTCAGCCAGGCCAGCCGCCGTGACCCCGGTGACCGCACCCACCTCGATCTTGAGCCGGATCGGCCGGCCAAAGCGCTGGCTCAGCGCCTCGGTCACCTTGCCGGATGCGGGTCCCTCGGCCAGCGCCTTGATCGGCACTCGCACGTGAAAGACATCGCCCGAGACACCGAGCAATTCGCTTTGATCCATAAACTGCCGCGCAAATCCGCCCAGGGACATGGATCGGGCCAGGCCGGCCCAATCCCCGTCAAAGACGCGTGTGGCGGGCGCCGAGGCAGCGCCCGGCGCAGGCGACTGATCCCTTGCCTGCAACCCCGATTCCGCCAGAGGCGACACGTGAGTTTGAGCGGTCGATTGCTCGGGCGCCTTTGTTTGAGCGGGCGACTGGGGCCGCGCGGGCGCCTCAGGTTGAGCCAAGGCCTGCGGCTGAACGGAAGCCTCGAGCTGCGCAGCAGCCTGTGGCCGTGACTGCCCTCTCGCCTGCACCTGGATTCGCGACCGGGACGGGGACTCCGGCGGCAGGTCTGCATCCCCGGCCTGCACGGCCCTGAACGCAAGCAGGCGCAGTAGAACCATCGAGAACCCCGAGAATTCGTCGGGGGCGAGCGGCAGATCGCGTGCACCGTGAATCACGATCTGGTACCAGACCTGGATCTGTTCCGGCGACAGGCCCGCCGCACAGGCCGCAAGCGCCTCGCCGGTCCCCATTTCATCGGCCTCCGCACGCAAGCCCGCCTTGATCAGCGCAAGTCGATGAAAAAGCACGGCCAGATCATCGAGCACGCGACCCAAGGCTGCATTGTCTTCTCGCAGACGATCGGCCAGCCCGATGAGCGAGGGGCCATCTGCGCGGGCGAGCGCATCGACCATCGCGGTCAGGGCGCGCTGATCCACTGCCCCCAACATCGACCGCACCGTCGCCTCGCTGACCGACCCCGCGCCGAAGGCAATCGCCTGATCGAGCAGGGACAGGGCATCGCGCATGCTGCCAGCAGCGGCTCGCCCGAGATGCGCGAGCGCATCTCGCTCGAAGGGGACCGCCTCGGATTCGAGCACGCGAACAAGGTGCTCGGCCACCGCGCCTGGACTCATGTTCTTGAGATTGAACTGGAGGCAGCGTGAAAGCACAGTGACCGGAACCTTCTGGGGATCGGTCGTGGCCAAAACGAACACCACGTGAGGGGGCGGCTCCTCGAGTGTCTTCAGCATTGCATTGAACGCATGCGTCGACAACATGTGGACCTCGTCGATCACGTAGACCTTGTAGCGCCCAACGTTGGGCGCATAGACCGCGTTCTCGAGCAGCTGGGTCATCTCGTCGACGCCGCGATTGGACGCCGCATCCATCTCGATGTAGTCGACGAATCGGCCTTCGTCGATCCCGGTACACGCAACGCAATTGAGGCAGGGCCGCGCAGTGGGGCCACGCTCGCAGTTCAGCGACTTGGCGAGGATTCGAGCGATGGTCGTCTTGCCCACCCCACGGGTGCCGGTGAGGAGGTAAGCATGATGCAGACGGCCCGAATCCAGCGCGTGGGAAAGCGCCTGGACCACATGCTGCTGGCCCACCAGCGAGTCAAAATCGCGCGGTCGCCATTTGCGGGCAAGAACCTGATGGGACATGGGCTGGACCTGGTGCTGGGCCGGGGCGTCGTCGACCCGGACAATTCGATTGGGCGAGCCGGAACCCCGGCACTCACGGGAAATGGCTGTGGCTGCTTCCTTCCGGACCTGACCAGGTTGACCACACCGCAATGCGGGGGGGCCCGCCCGTTTTGATTCTATCAGCGTCGTTCGTTCGGGCAGACCGAGATCAAGCCAGTCCGATGCCCACGATCCGAGCGATACCTCCAGGCTTGTGATAACTTCGCGCCGACGTTCGTCCGCGACCGGCGTCCGCCGGTTTCCGCCTAGACTCCATTGACTGCGGAGCTTTCATGAGCATCAAACACATTTCGGACGCCAGCTTTGAGCAAGACGTGCTCAAATCGGATGTCCCCGTGCTGGTCGACTACTGGGCCGAGTGGTGTGGCCCCTGCAAAATGATCGCTCCGATCCTGGACGAGGTCAGCCGGAATTACACCGGCCGGGTTCAGGTCGCCAAGCTCAATGTCGATGAAAACCAGGCCACTGCTGCTCGGTTTGGGGTTCGTGGCATCCCGACATTGATGCTGTTTCGCAACGGCTCGATGGTTGCGAGCTCGGTTGGCGCACTGTCCAAGTCCCAATTGACTTCGTTTCTGGACAGCCATCTCTGATCCGTAGTACCCTCCGGGCGGGCGGTCGGTGAACGATCGCCCGCCTCGGAAGCGCATGTCCGGCAAATCGGCCGCGAGGCGGTCCCAGGGGCGGGTCGGATCAGACCGTCCCCCTCGGTGGGCCTCAGGTCCCAAGCTCGCTTGATCCCCCTTCCGGTTCCAATCTTCCCCAGTCGTTGACGACCGTCGGGTCGACCCCACTCATACCCCTCATCGTTCTGGATCATCGCTTCCATGCACCTGTCTGAACTAAAAGCGCTTCACGTTTCACAGCTGATCGAGATGGCCACTGTGCTGGAGATCGAAAACCCCCAGCGGATGCGCAAACAGGAATTGATGTTTGCGATCCTCAAGCGCAAGGCCAAGACCGGCGAAACGATCTTTGGCGATGGCGTGCTCGAAGTGCTGCCCGACGGCTTCGGGTTTCTGAGATCGCCGGAGACGTCCTACCTGGCGAGCACCGACGACATCTACATCTCGCCCTCTCAAATCCGCCGCTTCAACCTGCACACCGGGGATTCGATCGAAGGCGAAGTCCGAACCCCGAAGGACGGTGAGCGGTATTTTGCGCTGGTCAAGGTCGACAAGATCAACAGTCAACCCCCCGAGGCCTCCAAGAACAAGATTCTGTTCGAGAACCTGACTCCGCTCCACCCGAGCAAGCCCATGGTGCTCGAGCGCGACATCAAGGCCGAAGAGAACATCACGGGCCGGATCATCGACATGATCGCGCCGATCGGCAAGGGGCAGCGTGGGTTGATCGTCGCGCCGCCCAAGGCCGGCAAGACCGTCCTGATGCAGCATATCGCCCATGCGATCACGTCCAACCATCCGGACGTCTTCCTGATCGTCCTGCTGATCGACGAGCGTCCCGAGGAAGTTACCGAGATGAGCCGCTCGGTGCGGGGCGAAGTGGTCGCCTCGACCTTCGACGAGCCTGCGACGCGGCACGTCCAGGTGGCGGAAATGGTGATCGAGAAGGCCAAACGACTGGTCGAGCACAAGCTGGATGTCGTGATCCTGCTCGATTCGATCACCCGCCTGGCTCGAGCCTACAACACAGTGGTGCCCGCCTCGGGCAAGGTGCTGACCGGTGGCGTTGATGCCAACGCGCTGCAACGTCCCAAACGATTCTTCGGCGCCGCGCGCAACATCGAGGAAGGCGGATCCCTGACCATCATCGCCACCGCCTTGATCGATACCGGTAGCCGGATGGACGAGGTGATCTACGAAGAATTCAAGGGCACGGGCAACCTGGAGCTTCACCTGAACCGGCGGATGGCCGAAAAGCGGGTGTACCCGGCCATTGAGATCAATCGTTCCGGCACCCGGCGCGAAGAACTCCTCATCAAGCCCGACCTGCTGCAGAAAATCTGGATCCTTCGCAAACTGCTGCATGACATGGACGATCTGGATGCGATGGAGTTCCTGCTCGACAAGATGCGTCAAACGAAGAGCAATCAGGAGTTCTTTGAAATGATGAAACGAGGCGGCTGACGCCCCATCAGACGGCCGCAGACCAAAACCCCCGGACTTGTCGTCTCCGACCGTTAACGTTATAGTCTTAGGTTTCTCCAACCTCCTGATTCCCTGATCTCTTGTTTCTCTGATTTCTTCGAGCTCAAGCAGGGATCCGGTTGGGGGCGGCCATTGATGAATGTTGGGGTCAATTTCTCGACCCGCGTCGGGGCCAACCGGCCCGGCAAATCGAATTTCCAGAGAGCAGACATGAAAGAAGGCATTCACCCGAACTACCGCAAGGTCGTGTTTCTCGACATGGCGAGCGGTTTCAAGTTCATCACTCGGTCGACGATCAACACCCGCGAAACCATCAAGATGGATGACGGCACCGAGTACCCCCTCTTCAAGCTCGACGTCACGTCCGAATCGCATCCCTTCTACACGGGTGCCCAGCAGCGCATCATCGAGACCGGCCGGGTCGAGAAGTTCCGTCAGAAGTTCGCGCGCTCGTCCAAGTCCGCCTGAGCTTCGGCCCGGCGGATTCCCCCGGGCCTCTGCGCAGTTTCGGTGACGGCCTGACCCGGCGGCGTGCCGAGCCTGATGCGCTCATACATACTGACCGAATCAGGAGCCAGGAGAGTTCCCTTCTTCTGGTTGGCCTTACTTACACTTGCCTACTTGCTGCCCGGGTTTTCCCCCCGGGACCCCTGGGGTAGTGCAGATGCGACAGGCTTCGGTGTGGCCCTGTCCATGGCACAAGGCGGCGTTGCCGACTGGCTGAAACCTTCAGCGTTCGGATTGCCGCTTCCCGAGGAGGGCCCTCTTTCGTCGGCCCTGTTGGCCGCGGGCATTCTGCTGTTCAGTGGCTGGCTGAATCCTCACGACAGTGCCCGGCTGGTCTGCGCTCTCCTGGTCGGCCTGGGCCTGATATTTCTTTGGTGGGCCGCGTTCCTGTTTGCCCGGCGACCCGAGATCCAGCCTTCCGACCCGTTCGGCGCGTCAGCTTCTCCCGGGCTGATCTCTAGGTCCATGGCGGATGCCGCGGTTCTGGTCGCACTCGCCTGCTGCGGTCCGATCATCCGCCTCCACGAGACAACGCCCGAGGCGGTGCAATTCACCTGGACCGCGCTATTGCTCTTGGGTGCAGCGCTATCACTTGAGCACCCCCGCCTAGGAGGCATCCTGGCCGGTATCGCACTGGCCGCGACTGCTCTCGGGACAAGTCCGCTTCTCGCGATCTTGCTGGGTGCGGCTTGGCTCAGTGCCCATCTGTGGAGTCCGCCGATGCGGGTGCGGGCGCGGCCATCGATCCTCCCGTGCCTCCTGGTGGGCGGCGCATTGACCACCGTCTGGCCACTCTCGCTCATGGTCTGGGACGACGGCGGCTGGGCATGGTTATCGGCCTGGTGGCAGGGCGCCTGGGTTCAGTGGGCCCAGATCGATCCGATCCGGACGGAGTTCGCCCGAACCTTGGCCTGGTTCGCCTGGCCCGCCTGGCCGCTCGCAATCTGGACCCTATGGAAGTGGCGTCGGCTGCTGAGGGAACCGGCTTTGTTCGCGCCCGTTGCGTTCGCACTGGCGGTGATGGCGCACCTGCTTCTTCAGTCGCGATCGATCGAACAGGCGATGATTCCGCTCGTACTGCCACTGGCGCTGCTCGCGATCTGGGGCTTGCCCACAATGGCGCGCCGCTTTGCAGAACTGCTCGACTGGCTCGCAGTTTCGCTGTTCAGCCTGTTCCTCGTCTTCATCTGGTCCTACTGGCTGGCACTCCACCTCGGCTACCCGCCGCGGATGGCGGCGAGCGCAGTTCGCGTCGCACCGGACTACCAGCCTGGCGCAGTGATGCTGAGCGGCCTGATCGGCGCCGGGGCCACCTTGGCCTGGCTCCTCGTGATCCGTTGGCGACTCAGTGCTCGGTCGCGGGTGGTCTGGAGGCCGGTGGTTCTGTCCGCAAGCGGCCTGGTGATCACCTGGGTGCTGCTGGTCACGCTCTGGCTGCCGATCTTCGATCAGCGCAAGAGTCTGCGCGGCCCCGCGCTTGAGGCCTCCGCCACCATCACGCGTTTCGACACCGGCAAGACACCGGGTACTCCGCTCGTCTGCGCGCGGGATCTCGGCCCGGCCGAGCGGACAGCGTTTGCGTATTTCGGCTCGATTCGGATCAGTTCGGATTCGCAGACGTGCGGTTGGCTGCTGCGAGGCTCGACGGCCGGATCGCCGTCGGGGCGAGATGCCGACGATGTCCGGTGGGAGCGCGTCTGGCAAGGTGGGCGCCGCATCGACCCGGCCGAACGATTCACCCTCTACCGCCGAGCGCCGTGAGCGCTGTGAGCGGCGCGAGCGCTCGCCCGCCAGGGGCCACCGAGCCGCTGCTGAGGCGGTTGCTCCGCCTCGCCGCACCCCTGTTCATCGCGCAGCTCGCCGTCACGGCCAATGGCCTGATCGACACCCTCATGGCCGGACGTCTCTCGGCGGTCGACGTTGCCGCAGTGGGCCTCGGGGCAAGTATCTACGTGTCGATTCACATTGCCCTGATGGGCATCCTCCTCGCGCTGGCGCCGATCTGTGCCAGATTGTTTGGTGCCCAGCAGCATGACGAAATCGCCGCCGTATCGGGTCAAGGCGTCTGGCTTGCGCTGCTGATCGCGATCCCCGGGTGCATCGCGCTGGGTGTGCCCGATCTGTGGCTCGATTTCGCCGGCCCGCCTCCAGAGGTCGCAGCGATCGCCCGCCCCTACCTGATTGCAGTGGCCATTGCCCTGCCGGCCGCGCTCCTCTTCAGGGTGTTTCACGCCCTGGCTGTATCCACATCACAACCGCAGCTGGTCATGATCCTGAACCTGGCAGCACTGGGATTGAAGATTCCGGCCAACGGGCTGTTCATGTACGGCTGGTCCGTCGATGAAATCCAGCTGATTGCGCCCATGGGCGGAGCGGGCTGCGCCGTGGCCACCGCCTGCATTACCTGGCTGACGCTCGCCGCCGCGATGTTGCTGCTCGCTCGACACCCCGGATTGAACCGATACGGCGTATTGCGGCCACGGGCTCCCGACCGTCGGCGTCTGTTGAGCCTGCTGCGGCTGGGGCTGCCCATCGGTCTGACGCAATTGGTCGAGGTCACCGCCTTCACTTTCATGGCGATCTTTCTTGCCCACACCGGGGCGGTGATCGCGGCCAGCCACCAGGTCGCCGCGAGTTCAGCCGCTCTCTGCTACATGGTGGCGCTCGCGATCGGACTGGCTACCAGCACCCTCGCGGCTCAAGCGCTTGGCGCGGGAGATCCGGCCCTGGCCCGCAAGACTGCGCTCGGCGGCCTGGTGACCGCCCTGATCGCATCCTCGGGGATTGGACTGGCCCTGTTTACGGTGCGAGGACCCTACGCGTCGCTCTTCACCACCGATCCGGCGGTCCTGGCTACGGCGACGACTCTTCTGGGCTGGGTCGCGCTTTTCCATGTGCTGGACAGCCTGCAGACCCAATTCACCATGATCCTCAGGGCGTGGCACGTGACCGCAGGGCCCGCGCTGATCCACACTCTGGCGCTTTGGGGCGTCGGGCTGGGGGGTGGCTGGTGGTTGGCCTTCAAGCTGACTGCCCCAGGCGCGGCCCTGGAGGGATGGTTCGATCAGGCCTCGAGTTTCTGGGTGGCTGGCTGCATCAGTCTTGGACTTGCCTCAATCGCCCTGGCAGCTCTGCTGATGTACGTCTGGCACACCGAGCAACGAGGCATCACAAACCCCGATACCTAGGCAGAGCCACCCTGACCCTCAAGGCTGTGCAGGCGGCAGGGCGCCGATGAAATGATCGCGATAGAAGCGCAGTTCATCGATCGACTCGAGAATGTCGGCAAGTGCCGTGTGAGCGCCACG
>JBIKVK010000390.1:0-2844 GCA_044356835.1 Burkholderiaceae bacterium | reverse complement strand
CACGTTGGCGATGTTGTTGCTGGTCACGCTCAGCTGAGCAGTCGCCGCATTCAGACCCGTCAGGGAGGTATAGAAGGACATGGATCAAGCTCCTTAGAATTCAGTACGTGAGGGCAGCAATTCGATTTCGATTCATTTATGAATCGATCCGTTTAACCTGGGAGAGCGGTACCGATCCGCCGCCTTCCACTTCAAGCATGAGATCGTTGGTCGTGGCATTGAAGACCACGCTCTTGACGGTGGCCGGAGTGCTGATCGGCACCTGGGTCACATTGCCAAAGCTGTTGACAGTGGCAACGACTTTGTATTGGCCTTCGGGCAGACGCTCGCCCTTCATGTTGTAGCCGGGCCAGGTCACCGTGACTTCGCCCGGCGCCTGGCGGCCCAGGGACTGTGTAAAGACCTTGCGTCCAAGCGCGTCATAGACATCGAGCTGCACCTTGTCCGCGCCATTGGGCACGCTGATGCTTCCGCTGATATTGGCCCCCTCCATCAGTTGGGCACGGCCATCGGGAGCGGCGACCTTGCGACCAATCAGTCCGGTGCCGGTCAACAAGCGCTCGGACTTCTGAGCGGTAGCCATCGACTGCAAGGAATCGGCCATCTTGGTCGTTGCTTCCAGCTGCGAGAACTGAGCAAGCTGAGCCACGAACGCTTCATTCTTGACCGGGTCGAGGGGATCCTGGTTTTGCAATTGAGCGGTAAAAAGCGTCAGAAAGGCCTGCTGGCCCATCTGCTCCTGCTGGACCGGGTTAGCCGCAGCCTTTTTGAGATCGGCGTATTTAGGCAGGGACGAAACGAAAGAGCCGGAACCGGTGACGGGCGAAGCCATCTCTTTAACCTCCCTTAGGCCTTGATGACTTCAAGCGTTCGCATCATCAGCTCGCGGGCGGTGTTCACCACCTCAACGTTGTTCTGATAGGAGCGCGCCGCGGCCATCATTTCGACCATCTCCATGACCTCGCTGACATTCGATCCATGGACATAGCCCTCGGCGTCGGCCAATGGATTGCCGGGTGCGTAGAGCTTTCGGATCGGTGACGGGTCATCGACGATGCGGTCGACTTTGACCCCCCCCACATGCGGTGCACCGGCATTGGTCGATTCCTTGTCCACCAGGGCCTTGAATACCAGCCGTTTGGCGCGGAAGGCCTCCTGTTCGGTACCGGCGACAGTTCCCGCGTTCGCCAAATTGGATGCGGTCGCATTCATGCGCACCAGCTGTGCGTTCAGAGCGGTTCCGGCAATCCCGAAGATGTTTTCAATCATGGGTTACTCCCCGCGCAGGGCCTTGCGGATGCCACTGACACGATTCTCAAGAAACGATAAGGTCGCCTGATAGTCCCCGGCCGACTTGCCGTATCGCGCCTGTTCGACGGTCAGCTCGACCGTGTTGCCATCCGCGGAAGCGTTCAACGGGGTGCGGTAAAAAACACCGTCCGCATTCGGAAGCGCTCCAATCTTGAAATGCGAGGCATGGGTCGCCTGCATCGGCGCCGAACGCTGGGCGTCCAAGACCTTCGCGAAATCCAGGTCCTTGGCCTTGAAGTGGGGGGTGTCGGCATTCGCGATATTTTCGGAAATCATCTGCATGCGCTTGTTCCGCAGGGGAAGCGCATGTTCATGAACGCCAAATGCGTTAGACAGCAGGTTCATCACCCTCTCCTTGAAGCCTCAAGTTTTCTGACCAGTTGCCGACACTTCAGCAACAGGACAAGACCAAGGCTGCAAACTTCGTGCCAATCGCGATCAGCCAGGTCTACGCCCCGGACCCTGGGCGCCCGTACTGGCGAGCGGCAAGTTTTTGCCGCCCGGTTTGCCAGAGGGATTGCCGCTGGTCGACTGCAGACCCGCCAACATTTGACGGGCGTGATCAAGCAATCCGCTCAAGATCGACGTTCGGGTAATCGGCTGACTGCGATCCTGGTTTTCGTGAAGCATCCTGGCCTGCGTGCCCGGGATGGGTAACGGCGCGGCAGGCCCCTGTTCGCGGCGCGCGGCCGGAGTCAGCACCGTGAGGTAAAGGTCGACCAGGCCGACCTGGGGTAAGCGCTGCAAACCGTTATGTTCAAAATAGCGATCCACCAGGTCGAGTTGCTCGATCACGGGCCGCTCGACAATGCGCTCGGCCTGACTGGCAAGCCCGACGGCGGCAGCGCCCGCCTGTGGGCCGCCACAAAACTGGATGATCCCGAAACACCGACCGTTGTTAGCCTTGGGGTTCAGTCCATCGCTTTCCATCAGGGCCACGGTCGCAAAGTCATCCGGCGAGAACCGGTACTTCTGCGCCATCGAAATAATTTTTTCCCGAACGATGGGCCGATCGGCGCGGGGAATGTATTCATTCTCCACGGCGCGATCGAGCGTCCGCTCTAGCACCGGATGACGCACACCCGACAGGACAGCTTGCGGGCGTCCGGCGGGTGACGGGAAAGGTGCGGGACGCGATGAGGGCGGCGCTGGATTCCACCGTTGCGCCTGCGGCGCGCTGGCCGAGGACACGATCGGGGATCGAGGGAACCCCGAGGGCACCTGACCCAAGACTTCAAGATGGAGGGACTCCCCCGCCCGAATGCGATTGGGATCGGACAGCCCATTCGCGTGCGCCAGTTCGTCCACTGCTTTAGCGATATCGGGCCCGGAGTGCGAGCGGCCCAAGGCCTTCAAGCGATCGAGCGCGATTTGGCTCAGGGTATCGCCCGACTGGATCACATAGGGTTTGACCCCAGACGGCACGGTGGCTGACCGCTGCTGACTCATCGTCGCCGCGAAGGGGGACCCCTCGGCTCGACCTGAGCCCCGGCTCGAAATCCGAAGCGCCGTCGAGCCGGTGGCTGCCTGCCA
>JBIKVK010000110.1:0-10323 GCA_044356835.1 Burkholderiaceae bacterium | reverse complement strand
CCGAGATCAGGTGCATGCGGCGCTCAACGAGCGCCCGGCGTCGCAGCGTATCCGTCACCTGATCACCAATCCCTTCATTGCCGAGCGCACCAACAATACCGCTCGGCTGACGGCCTACATGATCGGTTACAAAGCGGACGAGGGGGTGAAAAAGCCCGCCCCACAGACCATCGAAGGGCCGCTTCGTCTACTTCTGCTCGATATCGTGTTCGAGTTCAGTGGCGGTCGTTGGTGGATAGCCGAGCAAAAAGCGGTGCCCGAGTTCGAATTCCGCAGCTCGACCGCTGGGCGGTGATCGGCGCACCATCCTAACAACGAGAGGAGACGATCCTGAAGGACGTCCATCGACACACCCGGAGACGACTGCTTGTGGCCGCCGCGGGCGCTCTGGCCTGGGCGACCCCTGCCGCGCAGGCTCAACAGTATCCGACGCGTCCTGTCCCGATCATCATTGGCTTTGCGCCCGGCGGTCCGACCGACGTCATCGCGCGCCTCATCGCGGCCGAATTGACGACCCGCTTCGGTCAGTCGGTCGTGGTTGAAAATCGGCCCGGTGCAAATTCCATGATCGCTACCGATCAGCTCATGCGCGCAGCCCCCGATGGCTACACCCTGATTGCGACCACCCTGGCCCACAATATCAACCGGATACTGTCTCCGGAAAACGCCAAGTACGACCCGATCAAGGATTTTGCGCCGATCAGTCTGGTCGCTACAGTGCCGATGATTGCTGTCACCGGTTTCAACTCGCCGATCAACAACATCATGGACCTGGTGGCTCAGGCAAAGGCCAAGCCTGGGCAGATCAACTACGGGTCGGCGGGGCACGGCGGGTCGGCGCATCTCGCCGGGTCTGCCCTACCTCGCCCCCGCCGGCACGCCGCCCGCGGTCATCGCGAAGCTGTCAGACGCGGTGAGGGATATCGTCGCCCAGCCTGCGTTTCAGGAGCGCTTGCGCGGTCTGGGCGCGGTACCGGTCGGATCCACCCCCGATCAGCTGGCGGCCTGGCTTAAGACGGACTATGAGCGGTGGGATCGACTGATCAAGGCGGCCAAGATCCAGCCTCAGTAGATGGGAAAACGCCGGGCCGTTTCGGTGGCCCAACGGCGCTCAGAGGACTGCCGCTAGTTGCCGAGCGCTCGGACGATGGTTTGGACGAGCTCGTCGTCGTCGCGGACGGTTTCGGCTTGCGTCAGGCCGAGCGCTTGGGCCGCCTCGGCCAGACAGGGAGCCCAGGGGTCGTCCGCGCGGCCGACGAGCCCTGGCTTGCGGGGCAGCCCTGAGAGATGCTCCGCCATGGGGTAGCGCAGAACCGCTTCCAAGGCCGCTCCCAGATGCTCGGGCTGCTTGATCATTTCTCGAACCTCGATCGTCAGCTGTTCGGGGGCGATCGCCAGGGCCCCGGGCCGAATGCTCTCGCGCCGGCGGTCATGCCAGGGCCACCACAACGCCATATCGCGGCGCATGTGCCAGAGTCGAAGCAGGTGGAATCCGTCGGAGTCGGGACGGGTCTCTCCGAGCGCGTCGAGCCAGGCACCCGCGGTTGCGTCACGCTCCTGCGGCGTTAGGCAAACCGGAGAGACGACGATTGTATGGCGGATCCGGTTCGGCGCGAGCCGCATCAGTTCAACTGCGACGGCGGCGCCCCCCTGAACACCCACAAGGTCGACGGGTCCCTTCAGCAGCGTTTCGATCACGCGAAGACTTGCGCCCGCCATTTGAGCAATGCTGTGCGCTGCGCCCCCTGCGGCCACCGTTTCACCGTGGCCAGGCAGGTCGAAAGCGATGATTTCCCGACCGGTCTGCGCCGCGAGCGCCTGCATCAGCGGGTCCAGGAGTGCGCTTGAGCCCGGGATTGGATGCAGGCATACGATCGGCCGCTCCGTCGACGAGCCAATGCTGCGATCGAATCGTCGCATCAGGACGCGGTACTCTCCTACATCGACGTAGTCGGTTGTGCTGCGGTTGGGCAGCGAGGCGCACTTCGGAGCGGACGGAGCCCCACGCTGCGCCGGGTGCTTGAGCAGACAGGCCACCTCGGCGCGGGCGGCGGCTTCAGCCTCGCGCGGAAACACCTCGCTCCAGCAGTCCTGGGGCAGGCGTGATCGATGATCGAACAGGCTGTCGCCCGGTCGCCAGCCAAAGCACACCGGTACCTTCAGGTCTTCGAGGGCTGCGAGGCCGCGGTGTCGATAGGCCGAGGCGTAACCGATGCGGTAGCCATCACCAGCTTCCAGAAACTCGACTACGCCTCGGTGAATGAACGCGGGGTCGGGTACTTCGCTGTCGGCACGATGAGCGGCATCGTGGAGGTTCCAGGGCCAGAACACATACTGCTCGCGGTAGCGGTACCAGAGCCACAGCAGATGGCTGCCCTCCCAGCTCGGAATGATCGGCAGCAGATAGGCGTCGGGTCGGTGGCGGCGAACCTCTTCGGGAAAAATCGGAAACCCATCGGTGATCGCCATTGAGCATCGAGCAGGGTATCTTGCTGCGAATTCAACCGCGATTTGCGCTCCGGTATGGCGCCCATGGACTGCCACCCGGTCGATGCCGAGCTCGGTCAGGGTTTCGGCGAGTGCGTCTGCGAAACTCTCGATTTCTGGCTGCGAGACCGGAAGCGGGTCGGACAGGCCAAAGCCCGGTGTGTCGAATGCGAGGACTGTAAAGTGTTCCGCATACACACGCTGGATCGTCTCGGTCGCCTTGAAGGACACGGGAGATGCGTGCAATAGAACGACGACCGGGCCCTCGCCCGCTCGTGCATAGTGCACGCGACGTTGTCCCACCGTGACGAAATGCCGGGAAATTTTGATGGTCATAGGGTCAGCCCCAGAGCGCCTGGATTGAGTCGGAAATCTGGGTCGACGGCTTTCTGAAGCCGCTTGAGGAGCGCGAGCGAACCTGCGTCGAGGCGATCGGCATATCGATAAAACCGCGCCAGTTGCACATGAACTGCGCCTTGTTGTTCGAAGATCGCCCGCAGGTCGCTGCGGTAGCGCATCACCGCGGCGCGCGCCTGCGGGTTGGCCGGGCGCCCACCGAACCGCTCCCGATGGCGATCGGCCAGATGCTCGAAGTGGATCGGGTCGAGCTCATCGGGCCACAGAAACATGGGTTCGATGGTGACGAAGGCGCCCGAAGACGACATGAGCATCGATCGTTCGATGCCCAGCTCGCTGAGCTCGTCGGCAATCCGATCAAAGTAGGACTTCAGGGCCGCGAGTGTTGCAAAAGCCCGCGAGAGTGGCACGATGCCGTGGATCGGCACCCAGCGTTCGCCCTGCGGCCCCAGAAAACCCCGGATCGAAAACGGCCGCGCTGCGCTTGCCCTCGGGACGAGGTCCTCGATCTCTTCTGCGTTCTCACCGCAGATCGTGCGCGCCAGATTTATCCGGGCTCGGGCGATGTCGGGCGTCTCTCCCTCGGCGGTCAGGTGCAGCGTCCACTGAGCCCGGCCGAGATCCCGGCGTCCCCTGACCAGTGAGGCCACATGTCGGACCGCCTGCAGGGCGGATCCAGATTTGGAGGCTACCGCGCCTGCGACCTTGATCGCCTCTGCGGTGTCGACTTTTCGGGCCTGCTCGCCCTTGTGGCGGTCCAGCGCGAGCAGCCGGGTGACGCAGCCGAGGCGCTGAATCCGAACGAGGTCGGCCATTAACTGCTCAGGGCTTGCGTACGAGAACGAGGCAAACGACAGGTCCCGCTCCGGCACGAGGCGCAAGACGACCGCAGTCTTGACCGCCAGCGACCCGCCGTCGCCAATGAACATTCCGGTCAGATCCGGGCCGCACTGGCGCATGAACGCCGGAGTCTGATTCAAAGCCCACGACCCGGTCCGGGCGATCGTGCCGTCCGCGAGCACGACTTCGAGCCCGATCACGCCCTCCATGCTCCCGGGCAGCGCCTGCGAAATCGCACCCCCGATGGTACTGACGGAGCCTGAGACGGGTCCTGGCAGTTGGCTGCGGAGTCGGTACGGCGAGAGCGCCTGCGACAGCGCGTCCCAATTCAGACCTGCGCCGGCCACGACGTAGGCGTCATCGGGCCGAACTTCGATTCGATTGAGCCGCCGCGTGTCGAGCACCAGGGCGCGCTGACGACTCGAGAGGCCTCCCGTGTAGGAGAGCCCCGCCCCCCGGGCCACGACGGCCACGCCCGCGCCGGCCGCGGCGACCACCACCTGAGATACTTCTGCTGTGGTGCCGGGGCACACCACGACAGCGGCCAACTCCGGCTGCGGAAACGGAAAGAGATCGTGACTCGCCCGTCGAAGCTGATCCGGATCGGTCGAGACATGCGCCGAGCCGACGATTTCCGAAAAGAGCGCGCTGAGGTGGGTCAGGTCGGGCATGGGGCGGGCACCGTGCGTGACAAACGTTTCGACTATTATCGGCGCTTTCAGCATAGGTGGACGGATTGATGGTTGACAGCATTCGCCGAGGGGCCTCGCAGTCCATTCTGATTTCCGACGGCATTCGCGCCGCGGCGGCTAGAACCCCTAGCAAAGCTGCCATTGTGCAGGGCGATCGTTCGCTCAGCTACCGGGTGCTGATCGAGCGCATTGATCGTGTTGCCAACCTTGCGGTCGGCCTCGGCTTGCGCAAGGGCGACCGCGTCGCGATCCAGTGTCGTAATCGCCATGAATACATGGAGCTTGTCTGTGGGATGTCCCTGGCCGGGGTCGCCTGTGCGACGGTGGGGCCCGCCGCGGCCGGGCCGGAACTGAGGTTCATTTGCGAGGATGCATCGGCCCGGGTGCTGTTTGTCGATAGATCACTCGCCGAGCAGGCCCACGCGTTTATTCCGTCCTCGGTGGAGCGGGTCATCATCATCGAGCGGGACTACGAGGCTCTGCTCGCCTCGTCTTCGGCCCAGCGCTGTCCGGTCGATGTCACCGAGCACGATATATTCAGTGTGCCCTATACGTCCGGCGCGACTGGACGGCCCAAGGGGGTCATGCTGTCCCACCGAGGGCGGGTCCTCGCGTGCTACGCGATGGCGGCCGAGCATGGCTGCTACGGACCCGACGATCGAGCCATCGCGACGACCCCCATGTTTCACGGCGCCGGCTTCTTGATGGCCCTTGTGCCGATCTTCTTCGGCGGCACGGTGTCCCTGATGTCCAAGTTCGAAATCGAGCAGCTGCTGGAGGCAGTCTCCAACACGCGGGCCACCAGTGCGTACATGGTCCCGACCCACTTCGCCGCACTGTTTGCGCTGGGTGAACGGGCCCGTCGCTTTGACGTCAGCGGCCTGAAGGCAGTGATCTCCGGTACTGCGCCTCTGGCCCAATCCATGAAGGCGAAAATCGTCGACTTCTTTGGTGAAGATCGTCTTTATGAGCGCTATGGCACGACGGAAACCAATGTGGCCTGCGCGCTTCGCCCGCGCGATCAGCTCCGCAAGATTGCGTGTGTCGGGCAGCCGCTCCCGGCGACGCATTTGCGCATTCTGGACGAGGAGGGCCGGGACTGTCCTGCGGGCGAGGTGGGGGAGCTCGCAGTCGCATCCCCTTACCTTTTCTCGGGGTACCTCAATCTACCCGAGGTCACCGAACGTTCGATGCGCGGAGACTGGTTTGTCACGGGTGACTTGGCGCGGATCGATAACGAGGGCTATGTCTACATCGTCGATCGCAAGAACGACATGATCATCTCTGGCGGCGAGAATGTGTATCCCCGCGAGGTTGAGGAAATACTGCTCACGCATCCCGGGGTCGTTGAATGCGCAGTGGCGGGCGTACCCCACCCTTATTGGGGGGAAGCTGTGACGGCCTGGTATGTCGCTCGTGAAGGCGAGAGCGTCTCGCCCGACGAACTGGAACGGCTTTGCCGATCCCAGTTGTCGCCCTACAAGGTGCCCAAGGTCTTCAACCCGATCGAGCGCTTGCCTAGAAACTCGATGGGCAAGATCCTCAGAAGGGAGCTTCGGGCTTCAGCGAACAAGGCCTGAGATCGCCTGCCACCAGACCACTCGATTCGAATCCGGAACCTCGCCGCCCCCACTGAAAATGGTTCGGACTCTGGGCTCTAGCGGTTGACATCAACAACGAGCCTGCCCCGCACTCGGCCCGCCAAAATTTCTTCTGCGGCACCGATCGCATCGCCCAGACCAATTTCCGTCGTGACCCGCTCGATCAGCTCCGGGTCCAGATCTTGGGCGAGTCTCGCCCAGGCCTGCTCACGGAGCGCCAGAGGCGCCATGACGCTGTCGATACCGGCCAGCGTCACCCCCCGCAGGATGAACGGCGCGACCGTGGCCGGGAAATCCATTCCTTGCGCCAGACCGCAGGCTGCAACAACTCCTCCGTAGCGCGTGGCCGCGCAGGCGTTGGCCAGGGTGTGACTGCCTACCGAATCGACCACCGCAACCCAGCGTTCTCGCGCAAGCGGCTTGCCCGGCGACGACAATTCAGAACGGTCGATGACTTCGGATGCGCCCAGCGCCCGCAGATAGTCGGCTTCGGCCGGCCGACCGGTCGAAGCAATGACCCGCCAACCGTGGCGGGCGAGCAGCGCGGTGGCGATGCTGCCGACACCTCCGGCGGCGCCGGTCACGAGGACCTCCCCGGACGATGCCGACAGCCCATGGCGTTCCAGAGCCAGCACGCTCAGCATGGCGGTATAGCCGGCTGTTCCGATGGACATCGCCTGGCGAGTGCTCAGAGCAGCGGGTAGAGCGATGAGCCAATCACCGCGTAGACGGGCTCGTTGCGCGAGTCCGCCGGAATGGGTTTCGCCCACACCGAAGCCGTTCAGCACAACCTGATCGCCGGTCTTGAAGCGAGGATGATCACTGTGGGTGACTGTGCCGGCGAGATCAATACCGGGGCTCATCGGGAACCGACGAACGACCGGCGATCGTCCTGTGATCGCAAGTCCGTCCTTGAAGTTGATCGTGGAGTGAGCCACCGTGACTTCGACATCGCCCGCGGGCAGTTGATCCGTTTCAAGCGAACGAAGCGTGCAGCGATAGCCTTGCTCGTCCTTCTCGATCCAAAGTGCGCGATAGCTCATGACGGGCCGCCCTGGGGTTGGAAAATGTGGTCGATCGGAATACTCGCATTGTGCCCGGGTCTCCAGCAAGCCGCAGACTGCTGGGCGGGGAGCATCGTCCGGTGTAGCATCGCAAGACCGTTTCAGAACCTGCTCACACCACCAAGGAGATGACCGATGAGGCTCTGTTCAGCCGCACTGCGACGTGGCCTTTTTTTGAGCATTGCAGCGATGACCTTCACCGCGTCCCAAATATCCGCCGAGACCTATCCGGCCAAGCCGGTCCGCATCATCGTGCCTTATCCGGCGGGGGGCGTGGTCGATGTTCAAACCCGGGCGATGACCTCTGGGCTCAGCGTTGAGCTGGGTCAATCGATCGTCGTCGAGGCGCGCCCCGGAGCCAACGGCAATATCGCCGCTGAGGCTGTGGCGAAGGCGCCTCCCGATGGCTATACCTTGATGGTGTCGGCCCCGTTCATCATCAATAACCCTTTGCTCGAGGGGTCGAAGCTGCGCTGGGCCCCGGACAATTTCGTTCCGATTGGCCGGTTTTCTCTGAGCCCGAGCTACTTTCTGGTGCCAGCCGGATCGCCCGCCCGGACCCTGAAAGAGTTTATGGACATGGCCGCCAAGGCCAATCCCATTCTGCAGCATGGCACCACGGCCGGCAGCACCCAGCACATGGCGGTTGAAATGTTATCCGCGGCGACCGGTGTGAAGTTCGAGCCGGTCACCTACAAGGGAGCGCCCCCGGCCGCGCTCGATCTGGCTGCAGGTCGTCTGGCGTTTGGTGTCGTGCCTTCTAGCGTGTCCTACCCTTTTGTGAAGGACGGGCGCCTGCGTGCCCTTGCCAACACCAGTTCAACGAGGTCGGCGCAACTTCCTGACGTTCCCACGGTGGCCGAGGCCGGCTATCCCCAAATGACGGTCATTTCATGGTACGGACTGCATGCTCCTGCCGGAACCCCGACAGCGGTCCTGGATCGGCTTGATAAGGCAATGGGTGCGGCGGTCGCGCGCGCTGAAGTGCAGGACAAGCTGGTGGGGGCGGGTGGCGAGGCTGCATTCCTGAATCGGCAGGCCTTCACCCGGTTTCTCGCAGAGGATTCGGTGATGTGGAAGCGCATCAACGACACCTTGTCCAAGTGAGCTTAAGTCTTAACCCAAGCCGGCGCGTCCGCCCCGACTCAACGGATCCTAGGCGTTCGTTTTGAGTGCTGATCCAAGGCCGGGGGCGGACCCGACCATGGGGACCCGCGATCTCTTTGCGGCCTCGATTGTGATTGTGTTTTGGGGCTTGAACTTTGTCCTGATCAGCCAGGGATTGCAGGAGTTCACCCCGCTTCAGCTGGGTGTGGGCCGGTTTGCGCTCACCGCCTTCCCGCTGATCCTCTTGATCGCACGACCGGCGGTCCCTTGGCGTTACCTCGTCCTTTACTCGCTGTTGCAGGGCTTTGGGCAGTTTGTACTCCTGTTTTTGGCACTGCAGGTCGGGATGAGCTCGGCTCTAGCCTCGGTCATTGCGCAGGTTCAGCCGTTCTTTACAGCCCTCTTTGCGGTCATCTGGCTTAAAGAGCGATGGGGCTTTTCACTTCGCGTCGGCTTCGCGGTTGCTGCGGTGGGGCTCGCCTGCTTTCTCGTTCAGGCGATGCAGCCCGACCATACCCAGTCGGTCACGCTCCTGGGCATTCTGTTCAGTCTGGGGGCTGCTGCCTCATGGGCAGCGTCCAACATCGTGGTGCGACGCTTGGCCGCAGAGGGCTATCGCTACGATGCTCTGGGGCTCGTCGTCTGGGGCGCGGCGGTTTCGGCGGTGTTTTTCCTGATCGCTTCGCTCACCTTTGATGATCCGGAAACTCGCGCCAACTGGACTCTGGCGACAAGTACCGGATGGATCTCGATCGTGTATCAGGCGTGGGGTGCGACGCTGATCGGCTACGGCCTTTGGACGGTCCTGTTGAAACGCTACCCGGCCAGTCGAGTCGGTCCGTTCAGCATGGGCGTGCCGGTCATTGGCGTATTCGCCGGGATGGTGTGGCTCGGCGACACCGTCACGACCCTACAGTGGGTCGGCACTGCGCTCATTCTGGCTGCGCTTGCAATCGTGTTCGCCGGAGCGCGTATCGAGGAACGGGCCACTCTCCGGCGACGGCACTGAAGGCTCAAGCCGGCCGGCCGAAGCCCCCTCCACCGGGCGATGCGATTTCGAAGAGGTCCCCCGCTGCCATCTGGACCTCGCCGATGTGCGAGAGTGACTCCACCCGGCCATCGGCGCGGATCACCCGGTTGATGCCTGGCGCGCCCGGCTCGCCCCCCGCCATGCCGAACGCGGGATGCACACGCCCGTTGCTGAGAATGCCTGCGGTCATCGGTTCGAGGAAACGGACCCGGCGCACACCGCCGTCTCCTCCGCGCCATCGGCCGCGACCGCCCGAGCCCTCGCGAATCTCGTAGCTTTCCAAGCGAACAGGAAAGCGGAATTCCAGCACCTCGGGATCGGTCAAACGGGAATTGGTCATGTGGGTCTGGACAACGCTCGTGCCGTTGAAACCGCCCACCAAAGCACCGTTGTCGTCGAAGTGGCCTCCCGCGCCACTGCCGCCCGAGACCGTCTCGTAGTACTGATAGCGGTCATTGCCGAAGGTGAAATTGTTCATCGTTGGCTGGGCTCCAGCCATGACGCCGAGCGCGCCAAAGATCGCATTGGTGATGCAGCTCGAGGTTTCAACGTTTCCAGCCACCACCGCGGCGGGCGGCTGCGGGTTCAACATGCAGCCTTCTGGAATGATGACCTCGAGAGGTTTGAGGCAGCCCGCATTGAGCGGTATGTCGTCATCGACGAGCGCCCGGAACACATAAAGCACTGCCGCCATGCACACGGCCCGCGGAGCGTTGAAGTTGTTCGGCTGCTGTGGGCTGGTGCCGGTGAAGTCAATCACCGCGCTGCGCCGTTGCGCATCGATGTTGACCGCCACATGGATGGCGGAGCCGTTGTCGAGGTCGACCGTGAATCGCCCCATCTTGAGACGCTGACCCAAGCTTGAGATGGCTCTTCGGACGGCCTCTTCTGCGTTGTCCTGCACATGGCCCATGTAGGCGCTGACCACGTTCAGGCCGAACTGCTCGACCATGCGCCGCAGCTCCTGGACGCCTTTCTCGTTCGCGGCAATCTGGGCCTTGAGGTCTGCGAGGTTTTGCTGGGGGTTGCGGGCCGGGTAGGGCCCGGATCCGAGGAGGTCCAAGATCTCGCGCTCGCGAAGCCTCCCCGAGCCTCGTCCGTCCCCTTCAACGAGGAGGACGTTGTCGATCCGAACGCCTTCCTCG
>JBIKVK010000389.1:0-2858 GCA_044356835.1 Burkholderiaceae bacterium | reverse complement strand
AGAGACCACTTCCCACTGCGGATCAATCGCGGCCAGATCCACCCCGGCCGCCTTGGCATGCCGATACATCCAGGCAAGGCTCACATCGGCCAGATCGCCCTCGCCATGACTGCCGCCGATGTCCGCATGATCGCCCACAAAGGCCTCCTCCACCCGCACTCGGCCGCTCGGGCTGCGCGCGTGCGCGCCCGGGCGCGTCACGGCACGGCCCGAGTCGGCCGTCGGCGACCGAAGGATCGACTCGAGCGGAAAGAATCGTCGGTGTTCATTGGCGGCCACCGCATGCACGACGACTCTGGCCTCATCCGGGATGGACAGGTTCCAGCGATCGTTTGCGAGGCCGTTGAGTCCGAACTGGGCTACCGTGTCCCACAGCCCAACGAAATTCAGGCTGACGCAACGATCCAGCCGGGCGTAGTGGCCCGTGCGAATCCTCGCTGCGACGCTGTTGGAGAAGTCGCGAGCCATCGCGGCGCCGCGCGAAAAGCCGATCACATCCACGGTGACCTCCTCGCCTGCGGTGCCGAGGGCGCGCAGCGCCCGGTCGAGCGCCTCGAGCATCGCGTCCACACGGGCGCGTGCGCTGCCCGCGTCATAGCGATCGAATAGCGTGGCACGGATGCCGGTGGCCGGATCATCCACCCCCACCCCGTTCATGTAGTGGCCATCATCGCCCTCATACAGGCTGAAGAGTCTCGCCACATTGGACAGGGTGTCAGGGGCCCGGGCAGGGCGGCTGTTCTCAGTGCCATCAAAGGCGAACAGGATGAGCCCGAGAGGGTCAGAGGCCGCATGCGGCCGCCCGTTCACATAGGCATGCCGGTTGAGCCCCCCCGCCAGACCCAGCGGATCCGGCTCGAGGTAGCGGCCCCGATGCGGATCATAGGTGCGCAGATAGTTGTCGTAGAGGCCGGTCTCTTCATCGTGATATTGGCCGGGCAGTCGAAGCGGCTGGCGAAACGTACCCCGGGCATGCTGGATCGCGCCGTAACTTTGATAACGCGCATCCCAGACGATGCGGCCCGCTGTATCGATCGCCCGATGGGGCGTGCCCAGCGGATCGGTGAGCAGATGATGGAGCGACTGAACCCGGCCCGGCCGGCGCGGATCGATATCGATCACAGCGAGTGGGCGGCCCTGCCAGTGGAGGTAATGGCGCACCACCCGCCCCTGCGCATCCAGCTCGGCGACAAGCCGCTGGTCAAAATAGGCAAAGCCCGTGATCTGCCCGTGCCCGCCTGCCTCTAGGACAGTCTTTCGGACCCGCTCGCCGAGCGCGTTGTAGGCCAGTCGGACTTCGACCGCCCGAGCGGCCGCAGCGGAGGCGCTCAGCCCGCGGGCATGGCCGGTGGAATGCAGCCGTTCGGCGCGCGCGAGGCGGCCGGCGGCACCATAATGCAAGGCCCATCCGTCCCGAAGAACAGGCCGCCCCAGCCCGTCCTGCGGCGCTCCCCCCGACCTCTCGGTGCCGCCCTGCGGGTCACGGCGGGCCTGCACATCACCCCCGGGCGAATAGGCAAAATACTCCGGGCCCAGATCAGAGGACTCGCGCACAACCAGGCGACCCCAGGGGTCGTGGGCAAACCGGTCCACCCCATGGTGATGGGCGATCGAGGTGATGGCGCCCTGCTCATTGCGGCGGATCGCCCAGTGCGCCAGTGTCGGACCCTGGGCTCGGCCCCTCCATGCGGTCTCGCTCTTCGTCGCATCGGCGCGCTCGGTGCGCTGCAGCCGACCCTGCCCGAGGGATTCCAACGCGAGTGTGCCGTCCTCATTCCACTGCCGCTCGATCAACCAGTTGGGTGTGGCCTCGCCCCGCTCGGCGAGGCCCATGCGCAGCAATCGCCCTGTGCGGTCATACTCGTAACGCAGCACAAGGCCATCCCCGAGGGATCGCCCGATCACTCGGCCCAATGGGTCACGCTCGATGGCGGTGCGCAACCGATAACCCTCGCGGTCGACCCGATCGATCGCCATCAGGCGCCCCCAGTCGTCGTATTCGACCGTCATCGTTTCCTCGGGATGGTCGATCCGGGTCAGCCGCAGCCCTGTCCAGCTCAGCCGGGTTCGAATGCTGTCCTCGCCAAGGCGCTCCTCACGCTCGATCAGACGACCCGCGGCGTCATAGCTGAGCCGAATCTGCCGCCCGCCCTCTTCCTCGATGCGCGTCAACTGTCCCCAGTGATCATGGATGAACCAGCGCGCACCGATCCGGCTGGAGCGTTCGGCGACCGTCCGACCAAAGTCGTCGCGGAGGTACTCGGTAAGATGGCCATCGGCATCGATCACCCGCACAGTGCGATCGACCACCGTGACCGCCTCGGCCAATGGGCGCGACGGCATGGGCGCGGACACCGGCGTGGCCCGCATTGGGGCCGCGATCGACCACTCATGGCGGCGGCCCCCTGCCGTACTCAGCCGAACCGAATGTGCGGAGCGCTCGATCTGCCAACGCTCGCCATCGGCAAAGGCGACGGACTGCAGCGCGCCGGTGGGATGCCAGGCGAGCTGCAGGTCGTGCTCGGCGTTGCGCAGTCGGTGGATCCGACCCCCGCGGTCAAATGCCCGCTCGATGCGACTGCCGTCGGGCAAGGCCTCGAACACCGGACGTGCCAGGGCGTCGCGGCGAACGGTGTGCACGATCGCCCCGGGGTGATGGACGGCCTCGAGGGCGCGCTGCTCGGACCAGACCAGGCGAGTGATCCGCGGCGAGCTTTGGGGAGTCCCCCTGTGCGGATGCCGCTCGAGCGCTATGGGTTTGCCTTCGGCAGGACCCTCCGCCGCATAGACATAGCGGAACTCCCGCTCAATGGGCGCTACAGCCTTCGGTCCCGGCGCATGCCCCGTCTCACGCCACA
>JBIKVK010000388.1:0-2872 GCA_044356835.1 Burkholderiaceae bacterium | reverse complement strand
CGGGTACTGTGCGAGTGCGTCCGCATACTGACGTGCAGTCGGCAGGTCGAAACGCCCGTTTGCGTCCACGGCAAGGCTTTGGCCTGGCCCGAGCATCGCGAGGACCGCCTCGATGCGCTCGCAGTCCTCTCTGAGCGCAGCCCCGCCAATCTTCATCTTCACGACGTTGTAACCGCGCTCAAGGTAGGAGGCCATCTCGCTGCGAAGACCGTCGAGGCCCTTGCCGGGATAGTAGTATCCACCCGCCGCGTAGACGAAGACCCGGCGGTTTGCCGGCCCATGACCATGGTGCCGGGCCAAAAATTCATAGAGCGGGACATCGGCAATCTTCGCTACCGCATCCCATACGGCCATATCGATCGTACCCACGGCGACGGATCGCTCTCCATGTCCACCCGGCTTCTCGTTGATCATCATGGCCGACCAGACTGCATGCGGATCGAGGTTGCTCCCATCGGCCGAACGCAAGCTCTCGGGCGGAGCTTCGAGGATCCTCGGTATGAAGCGATCACGGATCAATCCGCCCTGGCCGTAGCGTCCATTCGAATTGAAACCGAAGCCGATCACGGGTTGACCGTCCCGGATCACGTCTGTGACCACGGCGACGAGGCTGAGCGTCATCTTCGAGAAATCGATGTAAGCATTCCTGATCGCTGAACGGATGGGACGGGTGGATTCGAGGACGTGGGTGATGCGCATGTTGTTCGTAATCCGTCGCTGCAGTGGTTGAGGGGGGCTCGAGGTGCGCTGACCTAAGCGGGTAGCGACGCCCCTCCGCAGATGGCAATGTCCTGTCCTGTAATCGCCGAAGCCTTGTCGGACAGTAGGAAGGCGACGAGCGCTGCGATCTCGCTCGGCTCGATCAAACGACCCATGGGGGGCACCCGGGGAGCGCTGACACTACGAGCCGGGTCCGCGAGCAGGGCGGTTCGGGTGGCCGCGGGAGACACCACATTGACCGTCACTCCACTGGGGGCGAGCTCGCTCGCCCAGCTGCGTGTGAGTCCGAGGAGAGCAGACTTGGTGGCTGCGTACTGGCTGCGCTTGGGCAGACCGGCCGATACCCGGCTGCCAATCACCACCAGGCGGCCCCATCGACGCGCCGACATCGAAGGCAGAAGCACATTGGCCAGGGTCTCGAGGGCCTGAACATGAATTCGCCACAGGCGCTCGCCCGCCAGGGGGTCAAGCGCTCCGAGGGGGGCTGCGTACATCATGCCGGCCGAATGGATCAAAGCGTCGAAGCCTAGCTCGCCCAAAGGCGGGAGCTCATCCGGGCGCAGAGCACACAGGTCGCACAGCTGGTGGGTATAGCCCCTGGCCTCCAGCGTCGACGCCGATTGATCGATTCCATGGACCCGCCAGCCCGCATCGATCAGCACCTCGCTGATCGAGCGGCCAATGCCTGCACTGCTGCCGGTGACGAGCGCTCGCCGTGGACCCTGATCGTCACTCGACACGAATCTTGCCTTCGGTGATCAGCCGCTGCGCTTGTTGCATGTCCTCGGTCTGGAACTTGACAAAGTCGGACACCGACCCCGGAGTCACCAGCAATCCCTGAGGCGTGAGCTTCTCCTTCATCTCTCCCGTCAACGCCTTGTTGACCTCGGTATTGAGGCGATCGCGAATGCCGTCGGGCAAACGGGCCGGCCCCCAGACGCCGTACCAGCTGTAGAACTCATAGCCAGGTAGGGTCTCGGCGACTGCGGGGACATCGGGAAGATTCGGGACGCGGGTGAGCGAAGTGACGGCTACGACGCGAACCCGGCCCGCCTTGTGATGCTGAACAGAACCCAGGATGGGGTCGATGAAGCCATCGATCTGCCCGCCGATCAGGTCCTGGAACGCGGGCGCCGTGCCCTTGTAGGGAATCACGGTGTAGTCCATACCGCTGCGCTTCAACAACTCGGTGGCCAGATGGCCGGCCGAGCCGATCGATCCCACGGCAAAAGTCATCTTGCCCTGCTGAGCCTTGGCGTGGCTGATCAGAGACTTGACGTCCGTGACAGGCAGATTTCGGTTGATGGCGACCGATAAGGGCGCTTTGGCGACCAGCGCGACCGGCGTGAAATCCTTGATCACTGAATACGGCACCTGCGACATGGTCATGGGTGCCGTGACGAACGTCGAGGCATTGAACAGCAGGGTGTAACCGTCCGGAACAGCCTTGGCGACCAGGTCCGAACCAATGATGCCATTTCCGCCAGGGCGATTTTCGACGACAAAGGGCTGGCCCATCTGGTCCGAGAGCTTTTGGGCCAGCAGGCGACCGACCGTGTCTAAGGTGCCGCCGGGAGGGAAAGGGATGATCATCCGGACCGTTCGACTCGGCCAGGTCTGAGCCTGAACTGGTAATGTGATCAGCATCGCAACGAGGCCGGATGCGACCAAACCCGCACAGGCACTGAGATGCTTTCTTCGTTGCTTTAACATCGTTGTCTCCTCAACAAAAGTCTTGCGTTTCAATACAGTCCTACCGGCGAAGCAGCCCGGCGTTCGAGAGCGCCGCACGGAGCGCCAAGATTTCGTCGGAACCGGGTGTCTGGGTTGGCGGTCGGACCGTTGGGTCGTCGATCACGCCCGCGAGATACATGCCCGCTTTCATGCGAGCGTGCGCTTCGCCGGTGGGCTCGCCCGCGCCGTAGACCGCATCCTTGAGAGGCGTGATGAGGTTCTGGATACTGATTGCGCGGTGGAGGTCGCCGGACTTGACTGCATTCCAGAGGTCGTTGATCAGATTCGGAATGAAGCTTGCAAACCCGACCAGGGCCCCGTCCACGCCCTGAACCATCGAAGCCAGAAGATATTCATCGTGGCAGGTCAGAATCGCTTTTGATGCATCGGCTGCCCTGATTGCGGCAATGTCGCGAGC
>JBIKVK010000109.1:0-10423 GCA_044356835.1 Burkholderiaceae bacterium | reverse complement strand
CACGACCGGTGTCGTCTCCGCCTCGGTCATCTCGATGGGCCTGATCTCGTTACCGATCATGCTGCGCTACGGCTATGACCGAAGACTTGCGAGCGGTGTGATCGCGGCATCAGGCACGCTGTCGCAAATCATCCCTCCGTCGCTGGTGCTGATCGTCCTGGCCGATCAGATGGGGCGGTCCGTCGGGGATATGTATCGAGGTGCCTTCATCCCTGGCATCTTGCTGATGTGTTCTTATCTCGTCTACGTGTTCGTGCTGTCATGGTTTCGTCCGGCAGTCGCCCCGGCGCTGCCGCCCGAGGCCCGCAGCTTCGTCGAGCCGTCGGGCAGCACCGGCAATCGCTCGCTGATCGTGCTCCTTCTGATCTCGGTGTGCTCAGCGGCCCTGGTGAACCACTTTCTGATTCCGGACAAATCGCCCATCGATGAACGGATCGTGATCCAGGTGCTCGCCGGGGGGTTGACCGCCTTCGTGATCGCGATCGTCAATCGCATCGCGCGCCTGGGCTTGTTGTCGCAGATCGCCGAGCGCGTCACCTTCGTGCTGATTCCTCCTCTGGCCCTGATTTTTCTCGTGTTGGGCACGATCTTCATCGGCGTGGCCACGCCGACCGAAGGCGGTGCCATGGGCGCGGTGGGCGCGATCGTGATGGCCGTGGCTCGTCGCCGCCTCTCGATCAGCCTTCTGAAGCAGGCAATGGACACGACCGGCAAGCTCTCCTGCTTTGTCATGTTCATCCTGATTGGCTCGACGGTGTTCGGACTCACGTTCAGGGGGATTGACGGCGACCTTTGGGTTGAGCACCTGCTGGTCGACATGCCCGGCGGGCAGACCGGTTTCCTGATCGTGGTGAGCATCGTGGTGTTCCTGCTCGCGTTCTTTCTCGATTTCTTCGAGCTTGCCTTCATCGTGGTGCCCTTGCTGGCGCCGGTGGCCGACAAGCTCGGCATCGATCTGATCTGGTTTGGCGTGCTGCTCGCGGTCAATATGCAGACCTCCTTCATGCACCCGCCCTTCGGGTTCGCGCTCTTTTATCTGCGCTCGGTCGCACCGCGCAGCGAGTACTTTGACAAAGTCGCTCGCCGGCGTATTGCTCCGGTCACGACCGGACAGATTTACTGGGGTTCGGTGCCATTCATCGGCTTGCAGCTGGTGATGGTGGCGATCGTGCTCGCCTTCCCCGGTCTGGTTACGCATTACAAGGGCGACAAGCCGGCGGTCGATCCGTCCAAGGTCGAGATCCGTATCGAGAACAACCCCTTTGAGCAGAGCGGGGGAGGTATGCCCTCGTTCAATCCTTTCGGCGGCGGTGATAACCAGCCGCCCCAGGATCCGGGAAGGTTGTTCCGGTAGGCTTGTCCCGAGGCCGTTGCACGCCCTCGTCGATTTCGAGCCGGGCTGCCGGCGGTGAGTCGAGCAATAGCCAGGTGATTGTGCTCGATGCGGCCAGCAGGCCCCAGAAGACAAAAAACCCGATCGTGTAGGCGGCATCGCGACTGTCCCCCAAATATCGCGCGACGATCGTCAGCTCGAGCGGGTCGACGATCGAAAAAAACACGCCCATGGCAACGACCGCCATCAGAAAGGACGGCCAAAGCACCTGCATCAGAAAGCGACCCGAGCGCCGGTCGCCGATCGGCCTGCGTGGATTCATTTCGGCCTCCCTTGCGCCTTCCGCCTGCGTCATTCGACCACCTCGCGGCCCAGACCGACCCTGTGCGCGGGCAGCACATCGAGCGCTGCCGCCGGATCGGTGAGATTCGCGGTCAGCCGCCAAGTCCGCCCCTCATCTTCAATCTGAATCGTCCAGCGCCCCTTCATCGGCGCAGCAAAGGGCGCCTCCCAGCCGGCCGTCTCCGTTCTTGTGAGCACGACCCGATGATCTAGGCTCGCCTCGGTGGCATGGATCAGCCGAACCACGAGCCGCTCTGGCCGATCGAACGGCCCGGATGCCGCTACCAGGGCAATTCGCGCCCGGCCTTGCAGGAGGTCCATCTCCCAGTGTGCGCTCAGGCCCAGCTGCACGGCTCGACGTTCGCGCTCAAAGGTCTGATTGATCGCACGGCCCTCGCGGTAATAGTCATCGGCGACCAGCGAATTGTTGGCGTTGATCGCGAGCCACCCGGTGACCAAGCCGGCCACTACCGCGGCCAGTGGAGCCATCAGCAAGAGCCACGGTTCGGGATGCCGATACCAGGGGAGGGCAGGTTTCAGGGCTGACATCGATCGCTTCTCCTTGGAGGGCTCATCCATGCCCCCGTGAGGTTCAACGGGGGACATAGAAGGTCGAGTGGGCGCTGACCCTCAGGCCGGGCGCGTCAGTCGCCTCCACATCAAACTGCAACATGTTCGAACCCGCCTGGGCGTGCCCCGGCTCAAGCCGCACCCGAATGGGCACCATCCTCACGCCGGCTGGGCCCACCTCGAATTCGGAGTCCCCCGCCATCTGCGCGCCCGCCAAGCCGGAGACGCTGACCTTGAAGCGCCGGATGGATTCGGCCGAGTTGATCAGTTGCAGGCTGTAGCTGTTTTCGATCAATCCGTCCTCGACGATACGGCCCAAGATCCGATCCCGAATGACATCGGCCCTGAAGGGGGTGCGCAGCGCGATCGAGCTGCCCAGTGCGATCACGATGGCGAGCAGGATTGCACCGTAGATGAGGACCCGCGGCCGGATGACCCTGCGCCACATTGCGGCCGAGTCAAGCCCCTGCTCGATCGCGTGCGTTGTGCTGTAGCGGATGAGGCCCCGCGGATAGTTCATCTTGTCCATGACCTGATTACAGCCGTCGATGCAGGCTGCACAACCGATGCATTCGTACTGAAGACCTTTGCGGATGTCGATCCCCGTGGGGCACACCTGCACACAGATTCCGCAGTCCACGCAGTCGCCCAGCCCGCGAGCGCGAGAATCGACCTTGCGCGAACGGGAGCCCCGTGGCTCTCCGCGTCCCCCGTCATAGGTGATGATCAAGGTGTCCCGGTCAAACATAGCGCTCTGAAATCGAGCGTACGGGCACATGTATTTGCAGACCTGCTCGCGCATGAAGCCTGCGTTGCCCCATGTGGCCAATGAGTAGAACAGGACCCAAAAGGTCTCCCACGGACCGAGATCCAACCGCATTAACTCGCTTAGCAGATCGCTGATCGGTGTGAAATAGCCGACGAAGCTGATGCCGGTCCACAGTGCAATCGATACCCAGATTGCATGCTTTGCGCCCTGCCGGATGAGTTTCGCCGCGCTGAGCGGGGCCCGATCCAGTCGCATCCTGGCGGTTCGGTCACCTTCGATGACCCGCTCGACCCACATGAAAATTTCGGTGTAAACCGTTTGCGGGCAGGCATAACCGCACCAGAGCCGACCCGCGATCGCCGTGAACAGAAAGAGCGATAAGGCCGAGACAATCAAGAGCCCGGTCAGGTAGATGAAATCCTGAGGGTAGAGCACCAAACCGAACAGAAAGAAGCGCCGCTCTTCAAGCGCAAAAAGCACCGCGGGCCGATCGCCCCAGCGAAGCCAGGGTAGACCATAGAAGAGGATTTGCGTGGCCCAGACCAGCGTCCAGCGCCATCGCGCAAACCACCCCGACACTGCGCGGGGATAGATTTTGCGTCGGACTTCGAACAGTGCCTGTTCGGTGTCCGGCCTGGCCTGGCCGTCGGCAGGGGCGTCGTGCCCGCCCGAACTCATGGCTGTCCTGAGTTCGCGCCCGGACGGTTCGACAGGCTCCAGATGTAGGCTGCCAAGAGATGAACCTTGCCTTCACCGAGCGAGTCCTTGAACGCGGGCATCACCCCTGCGCGCCCTTTGTTGATGGCCTCGATGACCGAAGCGACGCCGCCGCCGTGGAGCCAGATGCGATCGCTCAGATTAGGTGCGCCCATCGCGGCGAGACCTCTTCCGTCTGCGCCGTGACAGGCCGCGCACACCTCGAATTTCTCCTTGCCCAGTGCCGCCTTGGTGGCGTCGTGTCCGCCGCCCGAGAGTGACATCACAAAATGCGCCAGGTTTTCGACCTCTGAGGCCGATCCCACGGCCGCGGCCATGGGCGGCATGACGCCCATACGGCCTTCGAGAATCGTGGTCTTGATCACTGCGGGCTCACCACCCCAGAGCCAATCGTTGTCGGCGAGGTTGGGGTAGCCCTTCGTGCCCCGCGCATCGGCCCCATGGCACTGCACGCAATAAGTCTGGTACAGGCGCTCTCCGATCGCGCGACCGTTCGCATCCGATGCGACCTGCTTGAGATCCATCGCGAGAAACTTAGCGTAGAGCGGCTCGGTCACGGCATTGAAGCGTTTGACCTCCCGCTCGTACTGCTCGGCCTGGGACCAGCCGAGCATGCCCTGCCGCGAACCGAGCCCCGGATAGAGCCACAGATAGCCGATGCTGAACACGATGGTGATCACGAAAAGCCATAGCCACCAGCGGGGCAGCGGGTTGTTCAGCTCCTGGAGATCCTCGTCCCAGGAGTGACCCGTGGTGCCCACCTGTTCGCCGGGCACCTTGCCCTTGGCCATGGTGAGCGCAAGCCCTAGGCAGAAAAGAATCGATACGACCGTCACGATCGCGATGTACAGGCTCCAGCCCGAGTGAAGAAAGTCGGCCATGATCGTGCTCCCTGAATCCTTCGGACTCAGTCCTTTTCGTTAAACGGTAGGCGTGCAGCCTCATCGAATCGGGGGCGCTGGTGGCGACTCCAGGCCCAGAGGACGATGCCGATGAAGAGGGCAAAGCTGAGTGCAGCGACAAGCCCCCGTGCCGTATGAATATCCATATTCGGTCCCCCAGTTATCGCGTCGGCGTTCGCACCACGGTACCCAGGCCCTGCAGATACGCGATCAAGGCATCCATTTCGGTCTTTCCCCTGAGCGCTTCGGAGGCCGTCGCGATCTCCTCATCGCTATACGGATGGCCCAGCGTGCGCAGCACCTGCATCTTCTTTCGGATGCTTCCGTCATCGGCCGCCGCCGTCATCAGCCACGGATAGCCAGGCATGTTCGACTCGGGCACCAGGTCGCGCGGATTGATCAGGTGCACGCGATGCCATTCATCGCTGTAGCGTCCGCCCACCCGAGCCAGATCCGGACCCGTTCGCTTGCTGCCCCACTGGAAAGGCCGGTCGTAGACGAACTCGCCCGCGACCGAGTAGTGGCCGTAGCGCTCGGTCTCGGCGCGAAACGGTCGGATCATTTGCGAGTGGCAGTTGTAGCAGCCCTCGCGGACATAGATGTCGCGACCGGTGAGTTGCAGGGCGCCGTAGGGTTTGAGGCCGGCCACCGGCTCGGTGGTGGATTTTTGGAAAAAGAGCGGAACGATTTCGACGAGCCCACCGAAGCTGACAGCCACGATGATCAGAACGATCATCAAAGGCATGCTCTTTTCGATGATCGCGTGACTGAATGCGCGCATGATCAGGGTCTCCCGTTGGACGCAGTTCAGGCGTGAGCCGCGACGGCGGGCACTGGAGCGTCGACCGCCTGGCCACTGCGCATGGTCATCAGCATGTTGTAGAGCATCAGAGCCATCCCGCCGAGGTAGAGCAGCCCACCCACCACTCGGATCGTCCAGTACGGATAGGACGCCTTTACCGCTTCAACGAACGCATACGTAAGCGTCCCGTCGGGGTTGGTTGCGCGCCACATCAGGCCTTGGGTGACCCCCGAGATCCACAGCGCGGCGATGTATAGGACGATGCCGATGGTTGCGATCCAGAAATGCACCTCGATCAGGCGGGTGCTGTACATCTGTGTCCTGCCGTAGAGCCTTGGCAGCAGGTAGTAGATGGCCCCCATCGAAATGAAGCCAACCCAGCCGAGTGCTCCGGAGTGCACATGGCCGATGGTCCAGTCGGTGTAGTGCGACAGCGCATTGACGGTCTTGATCGACATCATCGGACCCTCAAAGGTCGACATGCCGTAAAACGAGAGCGATACGACTAAAAACTTGAGGATCGGGTCCTGGCGGAGCTTGTGCCATGCGCCCGACAGGGTCATGATGCCGTTGATCATTCCACCCCATGACGGCGCAAGAAGGATCAGCGAAAACAGCATGCCGATCGACTGCGCCCAGTCGGGCAGTGCGGTGTAGTGAAGATGGTGCGGCCCGGCCCACATGTAGGTGAAGATCAGGGCCCAAAAGTGCACGACCGAGAGTCGGTACGAATAGACCGGCCGCTCGGCCTGCTTGGGAATGAAGTAATACATGATTCCCAGAAAGCCCGCGGTGAGGAAGAATCCGACCGCGTTGTGGCCGTACCACCACTGCACCATTGCATCCTGTACTCCGGCATAGGCCGAGTATGACTTTGTGAAACTGACCGGCAGGGCAGCGCTGTTGACGATGTGCAGGATCGCCACCGTGATGATGAACGCCCCAAAGAACCAGTTGGCCACGTAGATATGGGCGGTCTTGCGCTTTGCGATCGTTCCGAAAAACACCACCGCGTAGGACACCCATACAACCGCAATCAGCAGGTCGATCGGCCACTCGAGTTCGGCGTACTCTTTACCGCTGGTCAGACCGAGAGGGAGCGTGATGGCGGCCAGCACGATCACGGCTTGCCACCCCCAGAAGGTGAAGCTGGCCAACCAGGGCGCAAAGAGCGGCACCTGGCAGGTGCGCTGCACCACGTAATAGGACGTCGCAAAGAGCGCGCAGCCGCCGAAGGCGAAAATCACGGCGTTGGTATGCAAGGGCCTGAGTCGTCCGTAGCTGAACCAGGGCAGGTCAAAATTCAGCGCCGGCCAGGTCAGCTGCATGGCGATCCAAAGGCCCACCAGCATGCCCACGAAGCCCCAGATGACGGTCATCACGGAAAACTGCCTCACCACCGTGTAGTGGTAGCGTTCCGCCGAATTCGAGACGCTGGTCATGAAAGCCCCCATTCAATGGAGGGATTATTCGCCGACCGAGGGCTCGGGAACTTGCGCTGCGTCAAGGCCGCAAGAGAAAGCTTGTCGAGGATCAGAAGCGGACCGCGGCTTGCGGTCGCGGGGCTGCATCAGCGGCCGGATCGGTCCCTTGCTCCCGCCTGGGTGAAAGCGGGATGGGCTCGTTCAGCCCGCTTCCGACCAAGCCATCATCATCCAGAAGGATGCTCTGTGCTGGGCTGTCCAGATCGTCGAACTGTCCCTGCGAAACCATGCGCAGAAAGACCCATGAAACGCCGGCGATCAGGATCACGCTCAGTGGAATGAGCAGATAAAGGGCCTCCATCAGCGTGGGCTCGTCAGGGTCGGGCACCAGGACTGCGCCTCGTGCTCAACGGCTGGGATTTCGGTGACCCCTGCTTGGATCAGGCCTGAGCCATGGGTGCGCACAAAGCCCGCCTGCGCTGGGGCTTCGGGCTGAGCGGGTCGCTCTCCGACAAGTCGCATCGCATTGCCCGCGACCAGGAGGGAACTGAGCGACATGCCGAGGGCTGCGCCCCAGGCCGACACTCCACCCAAAGCTGCGAGCGGGATCGCGACCACGTTGTAGGCCATCGCCCAGCCTAGATTCTGGGCGATGATGCGGCGTGTTTTGAGCGACAGCTCATAAAGCTCGAGCACCTGACCCAGTCGACCGGCGAGCAGCACCGCATCAGCCGAGGTCTTGGCGAGCATGCTTGACTGGGCCAGTGCCAGCGAGACATCGGCCCCGGCCAGCACCGGCGCATCGTTGATGCCGTCACCGACCATCAGAACCGTGCGCTTTCGAGCCTGGAGGGCCCGCACGTAGGCCAGCTTGTCCGAGGGGCTGGCATTACCCGTCGCGTTCGGTATACCCAGGGCCGCGGCGACCTTGGTGACTCGCTCGGTCCGATCCCCGGACAGCAGATGAAGTTCGAGGCCTCGTGCGCGCAGCGTCTCGATGAGCGCCCCTCCTTCCTCACGTACACGATCCGAGAAGCTGAATCGGGCAAGTGGCAAGCCGTCTCGTGACAGCCAGACCTCAATCTGTTCGGCTGGGTCCGATGTCGACGTTACCGCGTTGCCTGCGGTCCCGGCCGAGCTGAGGTGCACGGACATCCTGTTCGTGAATTCGGCTCGTCCCAGCCGGTAGTGCTGACCCTCAAAGAGCCCCTCTACGCCCTGGCCTGGATAGCTTTGCGACCCTGAGATCGGCGCGGGAGCCAGGCAGTGCTCGGCAGCGGCCCGCATGAACGCTCGTGCAACGGGGTGACTCTGGCCCTGTTCAAGCCCAGCAGCTATGGCCAGAGCTTGATCGCCCGAAACATGCGCCTGAACGTTTCCGGGGCTATCCCAGACCTCGACCTTGAGCATCGAAGGTTCGCTCTCGGTCAGCGTCCCAGTCTTGTCGAATACCACATCGGTGATCGAGGCCATGGACTCGAGGACGTCGGCCCGGGCGAGCACCAGTCCGCGCGCGAGGGCCTGCCCAGCCGCAGCGGCGAGGGCCCCGGGCGTGGCGAGCGATAGCGCGCAGGGGCAGGACACGACCAGCACGGCGATTGCGACGGGAAACGCCTGGGAGGGATCGATCTGCAGCCATACCAGTGCGGTCAGGGCTGCGAACGCGAGGAGCCCTGTGACGAACCTGCGCGCCACGCGATCCGTGAGGGCCTTGATTCTGGGGCGATTCAAGCTCGCACCCTCGGCGAGCCGCTCGAGCATCGACAGGGTACTGTCGCTCCAGGAACTCGTTGCGCGCATGCGCATGGGGCCATCGAGATTGATGGCGCCCCCTGGGACGGTCGCGCCTTGTGTATGGGTCACTGGAGCCGATTCACCGGTAAGCAGGGATCGATCGAATTGCGCAGGTCCTGTGAGGAGCTCCGCATCGACGGCAAGCGCCTCGCCCTGCCCGATCAGAAACAGGTCACCGGGTGAAAGGCTCGAGGCCGGGATCGATTCGGTCAGCCCGCTCTGACCGCAGATCCGCTGAACCATCTGCGGGCGGGCTGCGGTCAGCCGGTCGAGAGCCAAGCCGGCTCGGCGCTTCGCCAGCCACTCGAGATGACGGGCGCCCAACAGCAGGAACACGAACATGGTGATCGTATCGAACCACACCTCGCCTTCGCCCGTCGCGGTGGCCTGTAGGCTGGCCGCGAAGGCGGCTGCCAGGCCGATGGCCACCGGTGTGTCCATTCCCGGGCTGAGAGAGCGGAGGTCTCGCCAAGCACCCCAAAAAAATGGTGAAGCCGAGTAAAGCATGACCGGCAATGTCAGCACCAGACTTGCCCAGCGCATCAACGCCTCGAATTCGGCCTCGATCCCGCCCGGCCCAGCCAGATAGGCCGGTACGGCATACATCATCACCTGCATCATGGCGATACCGGCGATGAACAAGCGCCGCAGCCGGGCCTTCGCGTGTCGCGCGAGGTGCTGTTCACGTTCTTGTGCGCCGTAAGGGGTCAGCTCATAGCCGACCCGACGGGCTGCCCTGATGAGAGTCGAGAGCGTCGTCTGTGTCGGATCCCAGCGTAACAGGGCGCGCTCGCTGCCCAGGTTGACCTGTGCGCTTGTCACGCCTGTCTGGCGACCCAAGGTCTGCTCAAGCAACCATACACATGCGCCGCAGCGCAGACCCTCGACCAGCAGTGTCGTTTCCGAGCCGCCCTTGCTGTCGCGCACGAAGCGGGCTGCGACCGCGGGCTGGTCGTAGAGTGACGGGTCGGAGGCGGTGTCTGGGATGGGCTGAGCTGCGGCAGCATCACGCACACGGTAGTAGTCGCCCAGACCCGAACTCGCGATCGCCTGGGCGACCGCCTGACAGCCCGCGCAGCAGGTGTCATGCACGTACTGGCCGACCTTGACCGGCCAGCGGGAGGGCCCGCTGAAGGGCCGAGCGCAGTGCCAGCAACGATTCGCTGCAGGAGGCGAGGATTCGAGCTCGCTCATGACCGGACCCAGCTCAGGCACAGTTCACCCAGCTGCTGAATGCGTCCGACCGGATCGAGCCTCGCGAGGCCGGCCGATGCGAAGAGCAAGATCGCGAGCCCCACCGCCCGGCGCGCAGTCGTCGATTCGAGGCGGGCGATCCCCATGCGGCTGGCCCAGGACAGGCCAACCAGAGCCGGGGTGGTGCCCAGGCCGAAGACCAGCATGATGGTTGCCCCTGACAACGGATGAGCACTGACGATTGCAAGTGCAAGCGCGCCATAGACCATGGCACACGGTACCCAACCCCAGGCCAGACCGGTGGCCAAAGCCCCCCTAAGGCCCTGCTTGCCCAGTGCGGCGTGGGCGAGGGGTCGAACCATCGGCCAAACCCGTTGACCGATCCGTTCGAGGGCTTCGGAGACGCGCCTGACGCCCAACATATGCAGCCCCATCGCCGCCATGACGAACGACCCTGCGACAAAAGCGATCTGCTGCATTGGAAGTAACCGCTCCGCGAGCATGGCAGCCGAACCGATCGAGGCTGCGATGGCTCCGGCCAGCGTGTAACTGACGATGCGCCCGGCGTGATAGACG
>JBIKVK010000387.1:0-2883 GCA_044356835.1 Burkholderiaceae bacterium | reverse complement strand
TCAGGCGTGCGCGTCGCCGTCACCGGGGGCGGTCATGGGGTCTTCCGATGCGCCCCGCTCGAGCAGGCCCTGAGTGCCCGCTGGTCCCCTGCGGCCTGTCACGGGGTCGCAATCGATCGCCACGAACTGATGGACGACCTACACGCATCGGCCCGTTACCGGGCCCATTTGATCAACATACTGGCCGCTCGCGCGGTCGCTGCGGCCCGCTGAAACCCAACTCGAGTCCGGAGTCCCCCATGGATCTTGCCCGCTTTCCCCGCCGTCGCTACACCGAAGGTTTCACCCCGCTCGAGTTCATGCCCAACTTCACCCGCGCGCTGGGCGGACCCAATGTCTATATCAAGCGCGACGACATGCTGGGGCTGGCCCCAGGCGGAAACAAGACCCGAAAACTCGAATTCCTGGTCGCCGATGCGCTCGCGCAGGGCGCGGACACCCTGATCACCTGCGGGGCCGTGCAGTCCAATCACTGTCGTCTGACCCTGGCTGCCGCGGTGCGCGAGGGGCTCAAGTGCCAGATGGTGCTTGAAGAGCGCGTTGCGAACAGCTACGACCTCCATGCCAACGGCAACAATTTCATGTTCCGTCTGATGGGCGTCGAGCTCGTCAAGGTGGTGCCCGGAGGTTCGGATATCCGCGCAGCAATGCAGTCGCTTGCCGAAGATCTCGCGCGGCAGGGGCGCAAGGCCTACATCATCCCGGGCGGCGGATCGAACGCACTCGGAGCGCTCGGCTACGTCGCCGCGGCCCAGGAGCTCCTCACCCAAACTTTCGAGAAAGGGCTTCGCATCGACCGGATCGTGCTGGCATCAGGCAGCTCGGGCACCCATGCAGGCATGGCCGTCGGGCTTCATGCGTACAACGCCGACATCCCGATCATCGGCATCGGTGTCAGCCGAGACCCGGAACAGCAGGTCCCGCTGGTGATGCGCGAGGCTCAGCAGACGGCCGAGCTGCTTGGCCTCAGGGGCGAATTGCCCGCATCCCTCGTGGTCACCAATGGGGAATACTGGCGCCCCAAATATTCGGTGCCCAACGCCCGCATGGTCGAGGCGGTTCAGCTGCTGGCCCGTACCGAGGCGATTCTGCTCGACCCGACCTACACCGGGAAGGCCATGGCGGGCCTGATCGGGCTGGCGCGTCAGGGCGAACTCAAAAAAGGCGAGAACGTTCTCTTTCTGCACACCGGCGGGCTGCCTGCCCTCTACGCATCCATGCCCGCCGTCCTGGGCGAAGAGACGGTCGCGGACTAAGCCAGGTTCTGACGCTCCTGGAGTTCACGCCACAGGACTTTGCCTGCGGGTGATCTGGGCAAGGACGGCACCAGTTCGACCTGGCGCGGCACCTTGTAGGCCGCCATGCGCTCCCGGGCCCACTGCTCGATCGCAACGGCCGAGCATTCGGCCTCGCGGCCTGGCCTCGGAACGATCAAAGCCTTGACGGTTTCGCCGCGATAGGGATCGCGGGCACCGATCACGCAGACTTCCTGGATCGCAGGGTGGGCGAACATGATGTTCTCGACCTCGGCTGGCCAGACCTTAAGCCCGCTGGCATTGATCATCCGCTTCAAGCGGTCGACCATGGTGTAGTAGCCCTGGTCGTCGTACTGTCCCAGGTCACCGGTTCGGAAAAATCGCCTTCCGTTGATCTCGATGAACACCTCTTCCGTCTCCGCGGGTCGCTGCCAGTAACCCTTGAAGACTTGAGGCCCGTGAATCACGATCTCGCCTGTCTGGCCGGGCCCCAGAGGCGTGAGGGTGTCTGGATCGATGACAAGCGCAACGACTCCGATGTAGGGCACACCCAGACACTGGGGCCGAGGCGCCTGCAGCGGATTGCTGTGGCAAGGCGCGGCCGTCTCGGTCAGCCCATAGCCCTCGATGTAGTTGAGGCCATATTGGTCCCTCAATCGCTCCGCAATCGCGCGCGGCATCGCTGCACCGCCACCGCCGATATAGCGCAGGCTGGAGAGATCGAACGAGGCGCTGTCCGGAGCGGCGAGCAGATCGATCAGCATGGTTGAGATCGACCCCCATGAACTGACGCGGTAACGCGAGATCAGAGCACCCGCCACATCGCGGTCCCAGCGGGGCATCAGAACCATCGTGCCCCCGGTGTAGATGGGAATGTTCATCCCGGATTGCATCCCCGTGATGTGGTAAAGCGGCAGCACCGACAACACGACATCGGCCATGCAGGCACCGCTCCAGAGCGGCCCCGCCACAACGTTGTGCCCCACACTGCGGTGGGAATGCATGCAACCTTTGGGCTGTCCCGTGGTCCCGGAGGTGTACCCAAGCAGCATCAGATCGTCGACTCTCCCCTGATACGGGTTTGGCCGCAATTCGGCCGCAAGCGCATCGGCCCACCCGTGGGCATTGGGCGGAAGCGACTCCGGCCGGGTGTCCAGCCAGCTACGCCATTGGGGCGGGATATCGAGCTCGGCCCCACCCCGCGCCTCTAACCCCTCGGTGTAGCGCGCCACAAGAATCGCATCCAGTGAGACGTCGGCGGACAACAGCTGCGGCAGCACATCGGCGGCACAGATCGCGACCCGCGCACCCGAATCACGAACGTAGTGCTCATACTCACTGCGTCGGGCCATCGGATTGGCTGTGACGACGACCCCCTGCGCTCTCAGAACGGCGTAAAAAGAGACGACGTACTGAAGACTGTTCTGCAGGGCGAGCACGACGCGGTCGCCCGGTCGCACGCCGGCCCGGTGCTGCAGCCAACCCGCCAGCAGCTCGCAGCGCTCGTACAAACTCCGATAGACAATCCGCGCGCCGAGAAAGACAACGGCGTCCTTGTCGGGGTAGCGTCGGCGGGTGATATCGAGGTTATCCCAAAGCGTGGTGTGGATGGGAGGCAGGTGGGCCG
>JBIKVK010000386.1:0-2899 GCA_044356835.1 Burkholderiaceae bacterium | reverse complement strand
GTGGTCCCGATCTTCGTGGTCTGGTTCGGTGCCGGCACGGTACCGGCCATTCTGACCTCCATGGTGATCAGCATTTTTCCTGTGGTGGTCAACGTTGCGACCGGACTGGCCAGTACCGAACCCGAGCTCGAGGACGTGCTGAAGGTGCTCGGGGCCAGCAAGCGAGACGTGTTGTGGAACGTCAGTCTTCCCCGCGCAATGCCCTACCTGTTCGCTTCGCTCAAGATCGCGATCACGCTGGCCTTTGTGGGGACTGTCTTGGCCGAGACCGTTGCGGCCAACCGCGGCATCGGCAACGTGATGATCATCGCAAGCGGAAATTTCGACGTTCCCCTGGTCTTCGCCGGTTTAGTGATCCTCGCTGCAATGGGGGTCACGCTCTATCTGATTTCGGCCTGGCTCGAGTCGAGAGTCACGGGCTGGGCTCAGCGCAAGGGCGAGATGGCGATGGCCTGAGGGGAGTGGCACAATCCTCTCCCTCAGACGCTGAACAAGGGGAAAGGTGCATGGCGCCCAGTGTCGAGCCCGATCCGTCGGGCTCCAGTTCGGAAGCTTTTGGTTGGAACCTCCGCGATCCCGAGCCGCATCGTTACGTTCGCCTCGGATCCGCCGGCCTGTGGCTGAACGAAACAGCCCTCATCATGGGCCCCAGCCGAACCTCACCCCCTTTTCTCCTGGTGCCGGGCGCGTTCCACGGTGCCTGGTGTTACGCGGGCTATCTGGACGCGCTCGATCAGTCCGGAGTTGCCGCGGCAGCGCTCGACTGGCGTGGGCATGGCCAACTCAGGGCTGAAGGATTGTCTCCTGCCACAGGTATTCTGGACTATGTGGCTGACACGGTGACGGCTTTGCGTTGGCTCGCAGAGCGGCGCGGCTTGGCCCCGGTTATTGCGGGCCATAGCCTGGGAGGCCTCGTGGTTGCCGCAGCGGCGGCCGTTGAGCCGGTCTCGGGCTTGATCCTGCTTGCACCCTCTCCGCCGGGCAATCTGCCCGGCGCCGCCAAAGTGCCCGAGGTGCCCATCGACCAACTCCGAGCGCCACCGTCCGATGACGAGGTGGCCTCGCGATTTTTGGGGGGTCTGGCCATTCCGGATCTTCAAGCCTGGGCGCGTCGGCTGTGTCCGGAATCGCCTGCCGCACAGAACGATCGCTACGCGCTCAGAATCCCCGTCGCGTTCGATCGAATTCGCGGTTTGCCCGGTTTGTGTATCGAATGTGAGCTGGACGACCCCGTCAGGCATCCCCCGGGTCAAGACCGAGCTGTGGCCGAAGCCTTTGGCATCGAGCACGTGCTTCTGGAGGATGCCCCTCACTGCGTCATGGCGGGGCCTTCCGGGCTCATCAGCTTCAATCTCATCATGGGTTGGTGGCGGCGCGCCGGATTTGATGCGGCGGACGCTGCAGCGGTGGTCTAGGGCTTGTCAGCGCAGTGAAGGACTTCGGCCTCCGACCGTAAAGGTCTGCGAGTCGGCGCTTGAATCTCCCAGCATGCGCGCCCAAAGCCAGGGCAGGGCGCGATCCACAGGCGGGCGGCTCCGCTCCAGCCGAGCGATCGCAGCGTGTCCTTCGCCCGCACCCACATCAAATCTGAAGGTGTAGAACGGCTCCTGCCCCATCCGGAGGTCGGTGACATACACCCGGCCGTCCCGCTCGTCCATGCTGAAAAAGCCATGGCTGAAGGCCGCAATGCGGGCGGCGCCGTCGATTGCACCATGACGCGAAATCACGCCCGCCCCGCGATCGTATCCGCGCCACACCGGGGCTGCACCCTCCCGGTCGAGCAGCGAATACCATCCTTCGTAATAGCGTTCCTCAGTGACCAGTACAAGCCGCCACAGCACCGTGTTGAAGGGCGAGGGCGTGACCAGCAACCGGTGCGCTTGCCCCCTGGCCTCGTCCGGCAAGGCCTTCCGTGCGACGGTGGTCACGTGGTACTGAGTTACGGCTGATCCGCCGAGGTAGAAGAGGGCCAGCGCAAGTCCGATCGCATTGGCCCGCATCCGCCCGGCAGGGCTTCGGAAAAGCGCCGCTGCGAACAGGCCGAATAAAAGGGGCAGCGTGAAAAGGGGATCGATGATGAAAATGCTGCCCAGCCCGTAAGGACGGTCGGTGAACGGCTGGAACAGTTGCGTGCCATAGACCGTGAACCAGTCCAGGATGGGATGGGTAAAGAGTGCCGCCCAGAGGGCCAGGCACCATCGTCCAAACAGGTGCGGCTCGCGGTGGATTCTGCTGACCAGCCAGGCAAGCAAGGGCGCCGCAAGGGTCACGTACAGCAGCGAGTGACTCTCGGCGCGATGCCGGGTCATGTTCAGGACGGCGTCACCATAATCGATGAAGGCGTCCAAGTCGGGGAGCGTACCCGCGATGGCACCCCAGAGGACGACCCGTCCCAGGGGGGCCCTGCTGCCCATCGCCGCAACACTGACCGAGGCCCCCAGGGCGATTTGCGAAAGCGAGTCCATGGCGATTCAGACCCGTACTGCCGCCGACCGCAGTCGGCAACGGCATTTCAGACCCGCTGCGACCGGAGCTCGAGACGAGCGTCCATGCTCCAAGCCCCACCGCCGAGGGATGCGATCATCATCAGAGCCCCAACGATCGCAATGTTCTTGAAGAACAGCAACTGCTGGACGAACTGCTGATCGGCAGGCATGGCCCAGAAGGGATGGAACAGCATCGACGCAACGAAGGTGAACAGCGCCAGGAATGCCGCAGCCGCTTTCGTGCGAAGACCGATCAACAGCAGAAATCCCGCAATGAGCTCGATCGCAATTGCAGCGACGACATAGAGCTCGGGAAAGGCGCGACCCGTCGATCCAACAACCTGGATGGTTCCGTGAAAATTCATCAGTTTGGACAGACCGGCCGGAAGAAACAACAGGGCCACCAGGACACG
>JBIKVK010000385.1:0-2909 GCA_044356835.1 Burkholderiaceae bacterium | reverse complement strand
ACAAGGGATACAAGGCCTACGACTATCTGACCCCGGGCGAAGATTATGTCGAGTTCAAGCTGACCCATAAGGATCGAGTGCCCGAGTACCTCGTGCCTCTGAGCTCCGAGCAGGAGACCCGAGCCCTGAAGCTGGCCGAGGACAAGCTGATCATTTCGATGCATGAACATCCGGTGTACAACCCGGCCGACCTTAAGGAATACCTGCCGCAGCGTCACCGGGGCCGCTCGTTCTGTGCCTACGAGGGGCTGGCGGAGTCCTATCTCGATGTCACCTTCGACAACATGATGAACGGGTCATGTTGCATCACTTCTCACACCGGCTGGAAGTGGACCGACATCATCCATGACATGGGCATGCGCATGTGCGACCTGGCCCATCAGGATTTCCTGATTCACGCCCGCCGGGTGGAGGACATCTACGAGGCCAAGCGCCAAGGCAAAATTGCCTGGGTGGGCTGCATCGAAGGGGCGATGCCCATTGAAAACGAGATCGACCGGATCGACATCCTCTATGGGCTCGGCGTCCGCCTGCTTGGACTGACATACTCGGAGTCCAATGCCCTGGGCACGGGTCTCAAGGAACACCGAGATGCCGGCCTCACCGCCTTCGGCAAGCGCTGCGTTCAGCGCATGAACAAGATTGGGATGCTCATTGATGTTTCGCATGGCAGCACGCTCACCGCGATCGATGCGGCCGAGACCACGTCAGTGCCGATTTGCATGTCACACACGGGCGCCCGCACCCTTTGGAATTCCAAGCGACTGGCCACCGACGAGGCCATGAAGGCGGTGGCGGCCACCGGAGGCGTGGTCGGCATCGAGGCGGCACCGCACACCACCATTACCTACAACCGGCGCACCCATGACATCGATTCGGTGATGGAGCATTTCGAGTACGTGGTGAACCTGGTCGGTATCGACCATGTCTGCTTCGGGACGGACACGAACTGGGGTGACCACGTTGGATTGCACCGGATGTTCACGAAATTTCTCTCGAACGCCGAGACCCGCAATACCGAAGAGTTCCCGCGCGTTGATTATGTCAAAGGCGTCGAGAACCCCCGCGAGAGTTCCAAGAACCTGCTCCGCTGGATGGTCGCCCACGGCTACAACGATGAAGACATCGGCAAAGTCATGGGCGGAAACATCATGCGGGTACTGCAGGCAGTCTGGAAGTAATCGGCATCCCCTTCAGGCGACCCGCAGGCGTGGTCGTGCAGGTATCCGATTCGGCGAGGCCGGTCCTCGAATTCAGGGATTTCAGCCTTGGATTTGAGGGTGCCGGCGGTCGCGTTCACAACTTGCTGGACCGACTGTCCTTCCGGGTCGAGCCGGACAGTATCCTCGGCGTGGTGGGTGAGTCGGGTTGCGGCAAAAGTCTGACCGCCCTCTCGGCCATGCGCCTGCTGCCGGGGGGCACTGTGCATCAGGGTGGCGACATCGTGTTCGACGGCGAGAGCCTGCTCGCCCGAAGCTCGGCGCAGATGCAGGAGATTCGCGGCCGAGAGATTGCCATGATCTTCCAGGAGCCCATGTCCTGCCTGAACCCGGTCCACACGGTGGGTCGCCAGATCGGAGAGGTCTTTCGGATTCATCAGCCGGGAATCGATGAGGCGGAGTGCCGGCAACGAGTCATCGACCTCCTGAATCAGGTGGCGATTGCCAATCCTGCCCAACGCTTTGGCCAGTACCCCCACCAGCTCTCGGGCGGTATGCGCCAGCGCATCATGATCGCCATGGCGATCGCCCTCAACCCGAAGCTGATCCTCGCCGACGAACCCACCACGGCGCTCGACGGAACGATCCAGGCACAGATCCTCGAACTGATCCGCGATCTGCAGCAGACGCGAGGCGGATCCATGCTTTTGATCACCCATGACCTCGCAGTGGTCGCCGAAGTATGCGATGACGTGGTCATCATGTACGCCGGACGAGTGGTCGAGCGGGGCCGAGCAGCACAGATTTTCGAAGCGCCCTTGCATCCGTACACGCGGGGTCTGATGGACTCTCTCCCGGCCCAGGGCACCCGCGGTACTGAGCTGCCCTCGATTCCGGGCGCAGTGCCTGCCATCGAACATTTCGGTCGGGGTTGCCGATTCGCCCCGCGTTGCACACTCAAGCGCGACCGCTGCGAGCAGGAGGTACCCCCGCTGGTGGAGCGCTCGTCGGGACATGCGGTGGCCTGCTGGGCAGAGCTCTGAGATGCGGGCGCAACCCCTTGTTCGGTTCCGTGGACTGCGCAAGTATTTCCCGGTCCGCTCCGCCCCGTGGGAAAAGCGGCAATTCGTGCGCGCGCTGGACGGCATCGATCTCGATATTGCCGCCGGCGAGACTCTGGGCCTGGTCGGCGAGTCAGGCTCAGGCAAGTCCACCTTGGGCCGGACGCTGGTGCGCCTCGAAGTCGAAACCGGGGGCGAAGTCGAATTTGACGGCGCCCCCTTGAAGCAGATGCGAGGTCACGCGCTCAAAACGTTTCGCAGACAGGTCCAGATGATCTTCCAGGACCCCTATTCTTCGTTGAATCCGCGCATGACCATCGGCGAGGCGATTGCCGAACCCCTTCGAACTCACGGCCTGGCCCCATCGCAGGATCAAGCGCGAGACCGTGTGGCGGAACTGCTTCGACGCGTGGGCCTGCAGCCAGAGATGGCCGAGGCTCATCCACATGCCTTCTCCGGAGGCCAGCGCCAGCGCATCGGGATCGCGCGCGCGCTCGGCCTTGAACCCCGGGTGCTGATTTGCGACGAGGCGGTGTCCGCCTTGGACGTCTCTGTACAGGCGCAGATTCTCAACCTGTTCAACCAACTCAAGCGAGAGCTCTCCCTCACCTACCTGTTCATCTCTCACGACCTGGCCGTGATCCGGCATGTGGCTGATCGGGTCGCGGTCATGTACCTGGGCCAAATA
>JBIKVK010000108.1:0-10552 GCA_044356835.1 Burkholderiaceae bacterium | reverse complement strand
CCGGAACGAGACCCAGTTCGGAGGCCGACTGCTCGGTCAATCCCGAGCCCATCGGTGAACCCGGCACAACCACCCTAAGTCCGATCCGCTGGAAGCCCTCGTCTGCAAGAGCGCCAAGCCCCACCTGGCGAAAATAGCTGGGATCCCAACGCTGCTCGTGGGCGAGATAGGTCCATTTGCAGGTGACTGTGCAGGTTGATCGGGCGAGATCACCGGTGGCGCGCCACGTCAGGAAGTCAGCCAAATCGAAAAATTGCCAAGCCGCATGAAACTGCCTGGGTCGATGCTCAAGAAGCCAGAGCAGCTTCGGGGTTTCCATTTCCGGTGAGATCCGGCCACCGACATAGCGAAGCACGTCATGGCCGCTCTGATTGATGTGCTCCGCCTGGGCGACGGCGCGGTGATCCATCCAGACGATGATGTTTCGCTCAGGGTCCTCTGACGAGCCCACAGGAAGGGGCTGACCTTTCTCCCCGAGGACGACCAGAGAACAGGTAGCATCAAAGCCCAGGCCCGCCACTTGTTCGGGCGCGACTTCGGCCCGAGCGAGCGCTTCTGTCACCGCAGTGCACACGGCCCTCCAGATCTCGTGACTGGACTGCTCTGCGATGGCGCCGTCGCTCTGAAACAGGCTGATGTCCTGCTTTGCAGACGCGAGCATTCGGCCGGAGGCATCGAACACGCCCGCGCGGGCACTCCCGGTGCCTACGTCAACGCCGATGAGATACTTCTTTGGCACCGTACCCATCAGAGGTCGACACTGTTCGGAAGGATGACGAGATCGCGAACGGTCACATTGCGTGGACGCGACAACATGAACAGCACTGCGGCGGCGACCTCCTCGGGCTGCATAAGGCTACCCGAGGCAAGCGCTTCGTCCATTTTGGCCTTGGGCCAGTCATCGAGCAGGGCTGTGACCACAGGCCCCGGGAGCACCGCTCCAACACGCACGCCGTGCTTTGCCACCTGGCGCCGAGTCGTGTGAACGAAGGCCTGAACTGCGAACTTCGAGGCGGTGTAGATCGGCTCCCAGACCACGGGGACCACGCCCGCAATTGAACTCGTGAAAATGATGTCGCCGGATTTCTGCGAAACGAGGTGGGGCAACACCGCATGAACCGAACGGAAGGCGGCGTTCACATTGAGATTGAGCATCCGATCCCAGGCGTCGGGGTCACCCTCGACCACCTGACCGCCGATGTAGGCTCCGGCGTTCGCGTGAAAAATATCGAGCCCGCCCGCACGTTCCAGGATGCGCGGCAGAATGGTCGAAACCTCGGCATTGTTGAGCAGGTCAACGACCAGCGGGATGGCCTGACTGCCCAGATCCAAGCAAAGTTGCTCAAGGCGTTGAGCGGCCCGGTCAATGAGGACGACCCTGGCGCCCTCCGCAAGAAGAGCGCGCGCGCAGGCCAAGCCGATCCCCGACGCGGCACCGGTGATCGCCGCGACTTTCCCTTCCATGGATTTCATAAGCGCCACCCCAGATTCGCTGTCGCCCCGGAGCTCCGGTTTTCCCCAAGCAAACCGAGCCCCACCCGAATCACCGTCAGCGCAAACACCTGGACAGGCTGGCGGAAACCGCACATCCTCTGGACGCAGTACCCGCCCTCACCGACTGCTGCCCCTGACGACTGACGCCTTGGTCGAGGGCGTGATCTGACGATGATCGATTTGATGCTAGCACGCAGCGCAGCGTCCGCAGGACCTCCCGCGAGCACCTCGCCTGGCACCGACACAAAGCTGCGAACCGGGTGATACTTTTTTGCAGCGGGAAAAACAAGGTTGCGCACGCCGACCCCTTGTGAAGACAATGATCAGGCACGGCCCCAATTCACGGCCATTGTGTTCAGTCAGGGAGGCTGAGAACGTGACCAGACCTGCAGCCGAGAAGTCAGCCCCAGTCGGGCGGACCGTACTCGAATCCACACCACACTGGCCCCAGAGACCTACCCCTGGGGCTTCTGCGCCGAACATCGTATGGATCGTCCTGGACGATTGTGGCTTCGCACAGCTGGGGTGCTACGGATCATCGATCCAGACACCCGGGATCGACCGGCTTGCGGCCGCAGGTATTCGATACACCAATTTTCATGTCACTGCGATGTGCTCACCGACGAGGACCTGCCTGCTGACGGGCCGCAACCATCACTCCGTCGGCATGGGCTATCTGGCCGATTTCGATACCGGTCACGACAATGCCCGTGGCGCCATCTCCGCCCGAGCCGCCACTCTCGCCGAAATGCTCCAGTCGGCCGGTTACGGAACCTATGCACTCGGAAAGTGGCATCTCGTACCGCCATCCGAGTGCAGCCCGGCGGGGCCCTTCGTCAATTGGCCGACCCAGCGGGGCTTCAACCGGTACTACGGTTTTCTGGGCGGTGAAGAGGACCAGTGGGCCCCTGAACTGTGGTACGACCAGCACTATGTACCGCCTGTGCAGCGCCAGGGCTATCACCTCAGCGAGGACCTGGTCGATCGCGCTGAGGAATTTCTTTCGGATCATCTGACAGCCGAGCATGAGCGCCCGTTTTTTCTTTACCTGGCATTTGGGGCGTGTCACGCGCCGCACCAGGCGCCCAAAGAGTATCTTGAAAAGTACCGGGGGCGGTTTGATCACGGCTGGGATGAAGAGAGGGAGAAGGTGCTGCATCGGCAGAAGGAGATGGGCATCGTTCCCGAACACACCGGACTCGCTCCGAGGAACCCGGGTGTTGCACCTTGGGACAGCCTGTCCACCGATGCCAAACGATTGACCGCTCGCTTGCAGGAGGCATTTGCGGGCTTCACCGAGCATACCGACGCCCAGATCGGTCGGCTGGTGAACTTTCTCGAGCGGCGCGGCCAGATGGACAACACGATATTCGTGGTCCTTTCCGACAACGGGGCGAGCGGAGAGGGGGGCGACTATGGCTCGATCAACGAGTATCGGTATTTCCTGGGGCTGCCCGACTCCCTGGAAGAGAATCTTGAACAGATCGACTTGATCGGTTCCGAGTGGACCCACAACCACTACCCTGCCGGATGGGCCCAGGCGGGAAGCACGCCGCTCAAGTTCTATAAGAAATACACGTTCGGAGGTGGCGTTCGGGCCCCCCTTATCGTCCACTGGCCAGCACGACTGGGACATAGACAGGGCCTGCGACATCAGTTCCATCATGCGATCGATCTCACCCCCACCATGCTCGAGCTGGCGGCCATCAAGGCACCGACCATTTACAAGGGGGTGCCCCAAGCGGATCTGCACGGCATCTCGCTCGCCTATACCTTTGATGATTCAAAGGCCCTCTCGCGGCGATCGACCCAATACTTCGAGATGGGCGGTCAGCGCGGGCTCTACCACAATGGGTGGAAGGCGGTGACCCGTCATGTGAGCGGCGAGGACTACGACAACGACCGTTGGGAACTCTATGACCTCGCCAGCGACTATTCGGAAACGGTCGATCTGTCCGAGAGGGAGCCAGAGCGACTCCAGGAGATGATTGCCCTTTGGTGGCAACAGGCCGAGACCTACAGGGTCTTGCCGCTGGATGATCGCGCCCAGGCGCGGGCATTCGCGCGCGACCCACGGACATCATCGCGAAAAAAATTCGTTCTCTATCCCGGGTCGAGGCTGCTGACCCCGGTCACGGGTCCGAATTTTTCGCTACGCGGCTTCAGCATCCGGGCGTTCACTCGGCGAACCACACATGAGGCCGAGGGTGTTCTCCTTGCCTATGGACGTCGCGCCGCCGGATTCTCCCTGTTCGTGCAGAAAGACCGCCTGTATTTTCATTACAACCTTGCGGGCAAACACACCCTCATCGAGTCCCGCTCTCCGTTACCCGTCGGCGAGCATATTCTGGGGTGCCAGCTTTCGATCACTGGGCGTTCGGCTCGCATCAGTCTGACCGTCGATCAGGAGAGCGTTGCCGAGTCGGATCTGCCCATGGCTTTCCCGGCGGGGTTCGGCTTGCTCAGCACCCAGTGCGGAATGAATCAACCCTCGCCGGTTTCGCCCCGATACGAAGCCCCCTACCGGTTCACCGGGGACATCGATCGGGTTGAAATCGAACTGGGAGACCAGAATGCTGAAGCCATCGCCGCGCTTTGGGATGCAGCCGTCCGATCCCAGTAAGGCTGGAGCGGCTGCGCGGGCCTGTACACCCCGTCGTGCGACCTCATGGATTCAATCACCATCCGTAACCCGGCGATTGAACGCACACCTTGAATGAACCCTGAAGAGGAGACCGCTCATGAAGACCTGGATCATCGCAACACTGAGTGCAGCCTTGTTGACAGCGGCTCTGCCCGGAGCCGCAAGCGAGAATCAATGGCCGACCCGACCGATCAGAGTCATCGTCCCGTTCCCGGTGGGCGGAGTGCTCGATGTGGTGACCCGGGCCGTGACGCAACGCGTCTCCCCCGCACTCGGCCAGCCGATCGTCGTCGATGTTAGGGCAGGCGCCGATGGCAACATCGGGACCGAAATGGCCGCTCGGGCCGCGCCGGATGGCTACACCTGGATTGCCGTCAGCCCACCGACCACCATCCAGCCCAGCATCCGTCCCAAAACATTGAAATACGATCCGATTCGGGACTTTGAACCGGTGGTGTATATCGGCACCAGCCCTTTCCTCTTTGCAGTGCCGGCCTCAGCCCCCTCTAACACCCTCAAGGACTTCGTGGCTCATGCGAAGGCTCAAGCGGGCAAGCTCTCCTATGCAGGTTCCGCACGGGGCACCGTCGTGCACCTCGCGACCGAGCTCTTCATGCACGATATGGGCTTGAAGATGGTGATGGTGAACTATGCCGGGCAGCCCGCTGCAATGCTGGACCTGCTCGCCGGACGGGTCGACTTCATGGCTCTGGGCCTGTTGCTTGCTGAGCCACAGATCAAAGCCGGCAAACTCAAGGCCTTGGTTCTCCTCGATGAACAACGCCACCCCCAGCTGCCTGGAGTACCCAGTGCAGCCGAAGTCGGTTTGCCTGATTTGATCATGCAGACCTGGTTCGGCCTCGCGATGCCCACCAATTCGCCGGCTCCAATCGTTCAACGGGTTCATGCAGAGGTCACCAAGGCGCTGCAATCTCCCGAACTGCGGAGCCAGCTGCAGGGCATGGGGGTGGATGTTGCGAAGCCCAGCTCTCCGCAGGAGTTCGGCCGGTTCATGCGCGAAGATGTGGCCCGATGGAAGAAGGTCGTGAGCAAGCTAGCCCTCGAGACAGACTGAGCTGGGAGCTGAATCGTGGATGACGCTAAGACCGCAGGCCTGAAGTCCGGAGATCCCGGCCGGGATTGGCGGGGCGTGGCAGGCAAGACCCTGCGCGAGTCCACCCCTTGGTGGGCCCCACGCACCCAAGCCCCGGACGCGGCTCCCAACATTGTCATCATCTTGCTGGACGACCTCGGGTTCTCAGACCTTGGCTGTTTCGGATCCGAGATCGACACCCCGCACATTGACGCTCTCGCGTCGAGCGGACTGAGGCTCACCCACTACACCACGGTGCCGATGTGCACACCGGCTCGGGCGGCCCTGTTGAGCGGAAAAAACCCGCATTCGGTCGGGTGCGGATGGCTCACGTTCAATTCGCCCGGCTTTCCCGGCTACGGCGCCGGAGAAATGTCGCTCGACGCGCCGATCATCCCGGAATTGCTTCGGGCCCAGGGCTACTCGACCTATGCCGTGGGCAAGTGGCACAACACGGCGGAATTCAACATCACGCCGGCCGGCGACCGCGGGTCTTGGCCCCTGCAACGCGGCTTCGACCGGTTCTACGGTTTTATCGGAGGTGAGGCACACTATTTCGCGCCGGCCCAACTGTTTGAAGACAACGCGATCCTCGATCTCGAGGCCTACCCACCCGATTACTACTGCACCGATGACTGGACCGACAAGGCCCTCCATTGGCTAAAGGCTCATCGGGCTGCGGCCCCTGACAAGCCGTTCTTCCTTTATCTGGCCCACAACGCACCCCATGCGCCTCTCCATGCAAAGGCCGATGACTTGCAACGACAAGCCGGGCGATACGCAGCCGGTTGGGATGCAGCGAGACAAGCCCGCCTGCAGCGGCAGATCGAATCTGGCCTGATGCCCGAGTCGATCCGACTGGCCCCGCGCAGCCAGGGTGTGCCCCCATGGGATTCACTGCCCAAAGAGCAGCAGCTTCAATTGGCCCGCTATATGGAGCTTTATGCAGGCATCGTCCAAAACATTGACTGGAACGTGGGCCGGGTGACCGAATTCCTAAGAAGCGAGGGCATTCTCGACAACACCCTGATTCTGCTGACCTCAGACAACGGCGCCAATGGCATTGGCGGTTTGGATGGAGCGGTCAACAACCTTTCAAAGCGATTGACCAAGTCCGAAGATCCGGACATGGTGGCCCGGGTCATGCAATCCGGAAGCCTGGGCAACCATACGACCTGGCCCACTTACCCTCTAGGCTGGACCGATGTCTCGTCCACACCCTTCCGCATGTTCAAGACCACGACGATGAACGGAGGCATCCGTGTGCCGCTGCTGATGCACTGGCCCAAGGGACTGCCCGCCGGATCGGGACTCAGACATCAATGGGTGCACGTCACGGACATCCTTCCGACCCTTCTCGAGATGATCGGCGCGAGCTACCCCAGCGCATTCAATGGGTACCGGACTCGCGGGCTGGATGGCCAGAGCTTCCTGGGCGTGCTTCGCGATGAATCTGCAAAAAGGCCGCAACGGGGACAACACTATGAACTCGCCGGCAATCGCGGCTATATCCTGGGTCGGTGGAAGATCGTTTCATTGCAGCCGCCGGGAGCCGCGATCAATCTGGACAACTGGATGCTGTTCGATCTGGAAGCTGACCCGACCGAAACAACCGACCTGGCAAAACTCGAGCCGAAAGTCCTGGCCGACCTCGTCGCGGCATTCGAGACGGACGCGGCAGCGAACTATGTCTACCCCCTGGACAATCGGGATATCCGCAGGGCGCTCGCCGTGCCACCTTTTCTCGAGAAAAATCTGTCCCTGCCGCGCACGTTCTACCCGGGCGGTGGCACCATCCCGCTTCCGATTGTCGGACCCATGCTCGCGGATCGCGACTTTGAGCTCCACTGCACATTCGAGTACGGTGGGTCCGAGGCCGGAGTGCTCTTTGCGGTCGGCGATCCCATTGCAGGCATGGCACTCTACATTCGGGATGCACGTCTGCACTTTGAATATCACGGTGGCACGGGCGTGCGCCCGGTGGTTGCCCCGATGTCGCCGCGCCTCGGCGAAAACCATTTCAAGCTGACCCATCAGGCTCAGGGCAAAAGGCAAGGCGTAGGGCGGATCGAGCTCAATGGCGCAACCGCAGAATCACGGGTCGACATGTCGCCCACACTCATCCTGGGATGGGTCGGCGAGGGACTCGACATCGGGCGCGATACGAAACAGCGGGTCAGCGAAGCGTACGGACAGGCCGGCACATGCAGCTATTCCGGCAAGGTCGACCATGTCCATATCGCTCCGGGACCTCATCCGGCGGACAGCTATGCCAATCGTCCGGAGCGGGAATCTCAGCTCGACTGATTCGCATCCAGGCACCGCCCTCGGCTCGACCCGCCTGAACGGCTCCCTCGCCCTCGCGCCCTGAGGCCGACAGCCGAACTCAGGTCCGGTTGGCCAGCTCGAGCAGCGCTCGGGCCAGGACACGGGTACCGGCGGCCAGATCCGTCGCGGAGGCACTCTCGGCCTCGTTGTGGCTCACCCCGCGCAGGCACGGGACGAAGATCATCCCAGTCGGGCAGAGCCGATGAATGTGCATCGCGTCGTGCCCCGCCCCCGAAGGCAGCTCAAGCCAGCTCAGCTGCTCGGCTTGGGCGCAACTGCGCAACAAATCGGTCACCGGAGTCGGAAATCGAACCGGCTTCACGGTGGAGACCCGGCTGACACTCGCGCGGCATCGACGCCGTTCGGCATGAAACGCGGCTCGCTGTTCAATCAAGACAGCGAAGCGCTCAAGGACCTCGTCATCGGGGTGACGCAGGTCGATCGTGAACATGACCCGAGATGGAACGGTATTGGGGGAATTGGGCAAGACCTCAATGCGGCCCACCGTAAATCGGAGCTTGTCCTCATCGTCTTGGGCGGCGCGCTCAAGATCGGCGATGAGGGCGACCGCGGTGAGCACCGCATCCTGTCGATGGGCACGCGGTGTTGTCCCCGCATGCGCCTCCTCCCCAAGGACCTCGATGACAAAGCGGCGGATGCCTTGTATTCCGGTGACTACTCCGATACGGGTTCGCTGATTCTCGAGGATCGGCCCCTGCTCGATGTGGGCCTCAAGGTAGGCGAAGGGCACCATTCCAGGCAGGGCGCGCCTCGGCAGAGGCATCGACGCTTCAAGCCCCGCCAATGCGTCCGACACGCTGACGCCCGCGGCGTCGGTGCGCGCCAGCGAGGATTCCATCGAATACACGCCCGCGTAGGTACCGGATCCCATGGCGCCAGGCAAAAAACGGCTGCCCTCTTCATTCATCCAGGCCACGACCTCTATGGAACGATGGGTGCTGATACCGGCATCGTCCAAGGCTTCGAGCACCTCGAGGGCCGCGAGCACACCGTAGGTGCCGTCATACTTGCCGCCTGTCGGTTGACTGTCCAGATGGGATCCGCTGACCACCGAGGGCGCGTCGGGTGAGGTGCCTGGGCGGGTCACCCAGAGATTCCCGACGGTATCCCGAGCGCAATCGTAGCCGCGTGCTTGGGCCCATTGGCAGAGCAAGGCCTGGGCCCGGGCATCCTCATCAGACAGCGCCAGACGCTTCACGCCTCCGCGGGGCGTGGCGCCGATCGCGCCCATGGCCTCGTGTCGGGCCCAGAGCCGGGGCTCAGAAATCGCTTGACCAAGGCGGGTTGCATCTTCAGGGTGGATATGGACGGTCATGCGCGCGCCTTCTCCAAAAGCTGGCCGAATCCCTGGATCGGCTGATCTATTCCGCACAAGGCAAGCGCCTTCCAGAGAATCGCCTGGTTCGTGGTGATCACCGGCTTGCCGAGTTCTTGCTCAAGCGTGGCAATCTCGACCACCGTGGGCAAGTCGGTCGCGACGATGCACATCACCTCGGCCTTGGGGTGATCGGCCGCGCGAACGAACTCGCGCAGGGTGTCACCCGAAATCTTCCAAAGCTCGAGCGAATTCTGAATGCCCATGTTGCGTGCACTGACCAGTTCGAGCCCGTACTCGGCAACAAAAGGGGGCAACAAAGATTGGATTCGATCCGGATAAGGCGATGCGATTGCAACGCGATGAGCCCCGGTGGAGCGCACGGCATCAAATGTGGCACCCGCAGCGGTCCCGGCGGGGATCGAAGTGGAGGTCTGAATGCGTGCGGCGACCGACCGAGTCCAGTCCAGCCCCTTCACCAGACTGGTCGCAAGACAGGCGTACATGATGGCGGTCATCCGGCCGTGCGCGAGCTCGCCCACAGCACGATCGGCGCTTTTCTCCATCTCGACGATGCCTTCGGGCGTATTGCCCCGCGCCTGGATGCGGTGACCATGGACGGTGACCCCGGCGGGGCGCATCGACCACAATTCGGGCTCGATCACCGTGTTGTTGGACGGAATGACCAGCCCGATCTTGGCCCGGTGGCCGTAAGGCAAATCGGGAGGGTCAGCGGAATCAGTTGAATTTCGCACCGGACTGCCTTACCACGCGCGCCCACTTGGTCAGGTCCGCCTGCAAGAACTGGGCGAACTCCTCAGGCGAGTTGTCCGTGAAGCTGGCTCCGAGTTCCACAATGCGCTCGGAGACATCGGGCAGTTTGAGAGCGGTCGTGAATGCGCGATTGAGACGCTGCACGACCGGCGCAGGAGTCCCGGCCGGGGCGAGCACACCGAACCAGGTCGACGACTGGAAGCCGGGCATGCCCTGTTCCGCAATGGTCGGCAGGGCAGGAACCGCAGAGGAGCGTTTCGTACTGGAGATACCCAGAGCCTTCAACCGACCCGCCTGGACATGCGGAAGCAACTGGGGCATGACCTCGAACATGAACTGGACATGCCCGCCAATAATGTCGGTCACCGCAGGCGCACCGCCCTTGTAGGGAATATGGGTGGCTTTGAACCCGCCCATCTGGCAGAGCATCTCGGAGGCAAGATGGCCGGTCGTGCCCACGCCTGCAGAGGCGAAGCTTGGGGGATTCGCCTGCGCCCTGGCCCACGCCACAAACTCCTGGACAGTATTCGCGGGAACACCCGGATGGGTCACCAGCAGTTTGGGGGCATCCGCGACCAGAATGATCGGCGCGAAGTCCTTGGCACTGTTGTACGGCAAATTGTCACGCACGGCCGGGGCGATGGTGATCGGGCCGTTGACGCCCATTAAAAGCGTGTAGCCATCGGGAGGTGATTTAGCGACCGCTTCCGCGCCGATCGCACCCGTGGCGCCCGCCCGATTCTCGACGACCATCGGATGGCCGAGACTCGCACTCAGCTTTTCTGCGATCAATCGCGCAAGGATGTCGGTGGACCCGCCCGGCGGGTAGGGCACGATCAAGCGGATGGTTCGGCGGGGGACCGTTTGGGCGCGGACACCGGGC
>JBIKVK010000107.1:0-10588 GCA_044356835.1 Burkholderiaceae bacterium | reverse complement strand
GTTGACCGCGCTCTGTCGGAGCCCCTGGAGATCCACAAGATCGCAGATGTGTCCGATCGCGTGGCACAGGCCATGGCTGATGTCGGACTCAATCCAGCCTTGCGTTTTCGCTTTCCCAACCAGCTCTCGGGAGGCCAGCGACAGCGGGTCGCGATCGCACGTGCGCTTATGCTGGAGCCGAAAGTGCTACTGCTCGATGAGCCCACCAGCGCCCTCGATGTGAGCGTTCAGGCGGAGATACTGAACCTCCTCGTCCGGCTGCGAGCGTCTCAAGGGCTCACACTCATTCTCGTCAGTCACAACCTCGCGGTCGTGGCCCATATGTGTGATCGGCTGGCTGTAATGAATCGCGGACGGGTGGTCGAAGAAATGGACGTCGAGACCTTGCGGCGCGAATCGCCTCGCGAGGCCTACACCCGCCAACTGCTGCTCGCCTCACGTGGATTCGACCGGGACACGGCCTCGCGCCTCACGAGCTTCGACTGAACATACCGAGACCTACCGGGGACGATCATGATGCTCAATTGGGAAGCACACACCTGCTTGCCGCTTCATCCCGATGCCGATTTCTCTCCGCTCGAGGAATACCGTGCCTGTGGAGTGCACTACTGCAGCATCAATATCGGCATGGACATGAATCCGCTCGAGCAGATCTTGCCGGTGATTGCGGCGTTCAGGGCAAGGCTGCTCGAACATCCGGACCGGTTTGTCCTGCCCCGTACCGTCGCCGAAATCGAACTGGCGGCCGCTGAAGGGCGTCTTGCGGTGGGATTCGACCTGGAGGGTGCAATTCCGCTGCGCTCCAGGCCCGAGATGGTGGCCCTGTTCCGAGACCTAGGCGTCCGGCAAATCCACTTTGCCTACAACCGGAACAATGAAGTGGCCGGTGGTTGCCATGATCAGGACCAAGGCCTGACCGCCCTCGGACGCCGCATGGTTGAGGCGGTCAACCGCGCGGGCGTCCTGATGGATTGCTCGCATACCGGCCGACGTGCCTCGCTCGAGATTATGGAGGTATCGAGTGCACCGGTGGTGTTCAGCCATGCGAACCCACTTGCGCTCGTCGAGCACGGCCGCAACATCTCTGACGAACAGATCCGTCGATGCGCAGCGACCGGAGGTGTGGTCTGCGTGAGTGGAGTCTCGCGTTTTCTAGACCGGTCCCCGCCGACGGCGGAGGATGTTGTGCGGCATGCCGCTTACGTGGCCGATCTCGTGGGGATCGATCATGTTGGGATCGGTCTTGATCTGAGCTTTCGGCAGCCTGCGATTGACGATACGCCTCCAGGTGAATTCGACCCCGGGTTCTGGTGGCCGTCGTCGGCAGGCTATGACCAGGGACTGTCGAAAACAACCTACCCGCCTGTTTCGGCCTGGCGGGCTCTGCGTCCGGCTCTACTGGCCTCGGGCATGGGAGAGGATGAGGCTGACCGGGTGATGGGCGCCAACATGCAGCGCGTGGCGCGCCAGGTTTGGGGCGGATGACCGTGCCCGTTCAGGCGGTCCTGATGCCAAACCAGCGCCGAGCCGAACCCCCCATCACTTCGGCACACTGCCGCGGCTCGAGCCCGAGCCCGGCCACTCGCGCGACGATGTCGTCTTCCTGATCCCAGCCCGCGAAGTTCGTGCCCAGCATGACCCGGTCGGTCCCCTCCGCTGCGATCACGAAGCGCATGGCCTCATCGGTCCCGGCCAGGCAATCGAAGCTCAGCTGGGACCAGAGCGATTCAAAAGGCCGCCCGAGCAGACCCCGTGCCCAGGGTCGACGCGCCAGTGCAGTCTTGAGCCGTCCTTTGAGGTAGGGCGCCGTACCGCCCGCGTGGGGGATCTGCACCCTCAGCTTTGGGAAACGGTCAAGCACCCGGCCGAAGATCAATTGCGCTACAGCGGCTGTTTCGTCGGCCGCAAAGCCGATCACGATGTCGAGGTCCCAGCGGCGAGCGCCATGCTGAGCAGCCGCTGGGCGCTCGACATCTACGGGCGCGGGGTGAACGACCACCGGGACATTCAGGTCGCACAAGGCCTGCCAGACCGGGTCCAGATCTGCTGCGCTCAGTTCCACGCCTGCGAAGTCGCTGCCCATGTATGCGCCCAGGAGGCCCAGACCCAGGACCGCGCGTCGCAATTCGGCCACTGCAAGGTCCGGAGCTTGCATGGGCAATTGGGCCAGGCCTGAAAACCGCGAGGGGTGTGCGCGCACGGCGGCGGCCATTGCGTCATTCTGGGCTGCGCAGAATTCAGCGGCGATGTCGCGAGGCTGGGCATAGAAGTAGGTCAGAGGATTGGGCGACAGGATCTGGTGGTTGATCCCCAGTCGATCCATCGCCTGCAGCCGCAGGTCGAGATCCGAAAACGGCGAACCGGTGAACCGGACTCCGGTCAACACATAGTCCGCAGACCGAAAAAACGACACACCGTCCCGGACGCCCATTTCGGGGCCCGCCGCGCCGCAGCGGCCCATGACCTCGGGAAAAAGGACATGGGCATGCACGTCCACCGTATCGAAGCTCGGCAACGCCATTGCGTTCACTCGGGCTGGATGCCGGCGTCGCGCACCACCCGCGCCCATTTGGCGATTTCGTCGTTCAAGAATTTCGCAAACGCTGCGGGACTGCCCGTGGCGGCCTGAAAGCCCATCGACTCGATCCGAGCTTTGACCTCAGGATGATCGAGTGCTCGTGCAGCTGAGGCCTGAATGCGGTCGATGGCCACGGCGGGCGTGCCCTTTGGAGCCATCAGGCCCATCCAGCCGACCGCCTCGTAACCGGGCAAGCCCGCTTCTGCCGGGGTCGGAATAGCCGGGACCGAGGCGAGCCGAGCGCTTCCGGTGACTGCGAGTCCGCGCAGCCGACCGCTCAGGATGTGGGGAATGACGGTATTGTCAAAGGCCACCTGAACTTGCCCGCCGATCAGGTCATTCACCATCGGTGCGCTGCCTTTGTACGGCACATGAGTGAGTTTGACGCCTGCGAGCGTATTGAAGAGCTCGCCCGCGAGGTGGGGAGTCGTGCCTGTGCCGGAGGATCCGAAGGCGAGCGTGCCCGGCTTGCTGCGCGCGAGCGCGATCAGCTCGGATAGATTCTGCGCCGGGACCTGAGGATTGACCGTGACGATGTAGGGCGTCAGCACGGTGAGGGTGATCGGTGCAAAATCGGCTACGGGGTCGTAGGGCATCTTGCGATAGACGGACGGAGCGATCGCGTGGCTGCTCACCGTGCTCATCACGATTGAATAGCCATCCGCAGGCGAGCGCGCGACCTGCTCTGCGCCGATCAGACCCGCTGCACCCGCCTTGTTCTCGATGACGACCGGGACACCCAGATCCGTACCCATGCGCTCGGACATCAGTCTGGCCACGACGTCCACTGCGCCCCCGGGTGGATAGGCCACCATCATGCGAACGGGCTTGCTCGGAAAGCTTTGAGCCAAGGCCGCACCTGCGGTCAGTCCAAGCGCTGCAAGGACTGCGGTCAATCGAATGAGGGTCCGGTTGTGCGGCGGGTGAGCGGGGCTGGGCATCGTGCGATCCTCCTTCATCAGTCGATCATGAACGCAGCCGCACCGTTTCTTTCGGCCGCAGATTCCGGGTCGTTCGCTGTTGTGCGAGCAGCGGGTGATCTTACGGAAGATTCTTGAATTCGTCGCGGGCTGTGCCGGGGGTGTGGGGCCCCTTCGCGAAGCGTGCCCCCGCCTCAGACCCAAAATGGGGGTGGATTTGGCCCAGCGACCAAGAGCGCGATGTCCACGTCGATGAGCAGCAGGCCATAGTTCGCGCTGGTGCCGACGACGTAAGTCTGGGGTCCGGCACCGCCTCCGAAGTCGTAGGTAATCCTGCTGCTGGCGTCGGCCGGGCCGAGGTCATCCTCAGGATCGGCTAAAGATCCGTTGTCATTGACATCGACCAAGACGGAGGCCCCTGGGGTGACGAGAGATCCGAACGAGGTGCTCGCGACCAGACGGTCCGCACTGTCGCCATCAATCACCAAGGCCGAAAGGTTCGCAGCCCGGTCAGTCAGCCCCAGCACCATCGCCGGATCCAACCTGACTTCTCGAGCGAAATCGCCAATGCCCAGATCGATCCGCTCGAAGCTCTCGATCAGGTTGTCGCCAAAACGGGAGCCGTCGGTCAGATCAAGCAGCGCCGCAGCGCCGACCATTCGAAGGCTGTCAAAGCCGGACCCGCCATCGATGGTGTCGGCTAAGGTATCGCCCAGCCATGTTGCATCGGCCATGAGGGCATCATTGCCCGCGCCCAGGTGGACCCGATCCGCTCCGGCGCCTGGCGCGATCAGATCAGCGCCGTTACCACTGGTTAACGAGTCGTTGCCCGCCAGACCATAGAGGGTGTCGCTCCCCGAACCGCCTGTGAGCGTGTCATTGAGCGTTGAACCGGTGAGGGTCGTACCAAGGGTGCCGGAATTCGTGACCGACCATCCGGCGAGACCGGTCGAGATCAGGGACAGATTGACCGTTAGGTCGAGGGTGCTCAGGTGAGCCGTGCCATCGTTCTTTGACTCGCTGGTTGCGGTCCAGGGCGTACCGACCGTCGCTTGGAGGGTTGCCCCTTGCGTGATTTGCACGATATCTCCGCCCAGGCCCAGATCGGTCACGGTATCGGCGCCCGCCAGGATTTGGAACAGATCGTTGCCCAGGTTACCGGTCAGTGTGTCCTGGCCACTGCCGCCGATCAGCGTGTCATTTCTCGCGGAACCGCCCAGCGAGGCGCCCAAGCCTGAGGTGTTGGTGATGGTCCAGCCGTTGCCCGTCAGGATACTGACGAGATCAACAGTTTGACCGGGTGTGTTGATTTGGGCGGTCCCGCGGTTGACGCTTGCCGAGGTCGCCGTCCAGCTGTCCCCGGCGCTGACATACGCATACAGGATGGCCCCGTTAGACACTTCGACGGTGTCCGCGCCATAGCCCAGATCCGTAATGACGTCGATTCCCCCGGTCATCTTGAACACATCGGACCCATCGCCGCCGGTGAAGGTGTCATCGCCTGCGCTGCCCGTGAGGGTGTCGGCCTGCGCGCTCGCCTTGACCCACTCGATATTGAGGAGCGTGTCCGATCCCTGCAGATTGGATGCGGTGCCTTGCGCAAGATTGACCGTGAGGGCGGAAGTCGACAGCTCGTAGCTCACGATGTCGATGCCGTCGCCGCCATCGATCACGTCGCTGCCGTCATGTCCATCCAGAGTGTCGGCTCCGGCCCCGCCGATGAGGGTGTCGTTCCTGGATGACCCGTTCAAGCGGGCGCCAGTGCCGGTATTGGTGACCTGCCACCCTGCCGATCCTTGAGTGATCGACCGCAGATCGACGTTGTCTCCGTCGGTGATCAAATGAGCCTGGCCATCATTGCGGCTTGCCAAACTCGCGGTCCAGGGCGCGGCGACCGTCGCGTTTGCGGCGCCCGTGCTGGATACGACGAGCACATCCTGTCCCGTGCCCAGGTCATCGACGGTCTTCGCGCCATTCGCTACCGAGAACAGATCGGCGCCCAGGCCGCCCATCAAGGTGTCGTTCTCCGAGCCTCCGGTCAATGTGTCGTTGAGGGCCGAACCGGCGAGCAGGGTCGCAGTCCCTGTGTTGGTCAGCTGCCATCCCCGACCCCCATTGACCAGCATGAGGTTGATGAACAGCCCTGAAGTGCTCAAGCGCGCCACACCCTGGTTTGAAGTGTCTGCGCTTGCAGTCCACGCTGCGGCGACCGTAGCGTCGACCGTTCCGTTTGGGGTCACCTGGAGGATATCTGCGCCCCCGAGCCCGAGATCGAGGACCACGTCGCCGCCACTGCCGACCTGGAAGGTGTCGATGCCCAAACCGCCCGAGATGGTTTCGCTGCCGCTGCCCCCCTGGATCGTGTCGTTGGACGATGAACCCAGGATATCTTCGAAGCCCGAAACGGTGTCCGAACCGGCTGCGCCGGTTGCGGTGCCCAGGGCCAGATCGATTTGAATGCCTCCCGAAGGCGCGGCGCTGTAATCGAGCCTGTCGATGCCCAGCCCTCCGACCAGAGAGTCGTTTCCGCCGAGGCCCGCAATCGTGTCGTTGCCGCCGGCACCGATGATCGTGTCGGCGCGCTGCGATCCCTTCACTGCTGCTGCCCCGCCGGTGTTGTTGATCGTGAAGCCCGTCCCTTGGCTGATCAGGGTCAGATCAATCGCGTAACCGGGGGTGTGCAGCGTGGCGCTACCTTCGTTACTGGAATCGGCGGACGCCGTCCAAGGTCCCGCAACGATGCCGTCCACCGAGGCGCCTACTGAAACGATCAAAACATCGGCCCCCGCACCCAGATCGCTGACGCGATCCATACCAGCATCGACCACGAAATGATCCGCCCCGCCATTGCCGGTCAGGGAGTCGTTGCCTGCGCCTCCGGTCAGGGTGTCCGCGCTTGAATGACCCGTCAGTGTATCGTTCAGCGCCGAACCGGATAAGGCCGCGCCGGTACCGATGTTGACGACGGTCCAGCCCGCTGAGCCGGAGGAAGCCAGGCCGAGGTCAACGCCATATCCATTGGTGGTCAGCGTGGCGGTCCCGTTGTTGCGACTCAGAGCGGTGGCGGTCCAGCCGCTGACGACCGTGGCATTTCCCGCTCCACTTACGACCTCCAGGTCATCGGCTCCGTTGCCGAGGTCAGTGACGTTGTCGGTGTCGCCCGCCACCTTGAAGAGGTCTGCCCCTGCGCCCCCTGTGAGCGTCTCGTTGACGCTGCCGCCTGCGAGGGTATCGTTGAACGCGGAGCCAATAAGCTCCTCGAAGCCCGTCACGGTATCAGAGCCCGCTGCGCCTGTGGCCGTGCCCAGCATCAGGTTGACATTGACCCCTCCCGACGGTGCGTTGGAGTAGTCGAGCCGGTCGACGCCCAAACCGCCCACGAGTGAGTCATTACCGGCAAGGCCTGCGATCGTGTCGTTACCCGACCCGCCGAGCAGGGTGTCGTGCCCTGCTGAACCCACCAGCGTGATGCCCGTGCCTGAGCCCGCATTGCTGACCCGCCAGCCCAGACCTTGAGAAATTGCGCCCAAGTTGACCGAGAAGCCACCCGTGGTCAGCTGGGCCCCGCCATCATTCTGGCTGTTGCTGCTTGCAGTCCAGCCGGCCACGACAGTCGCCTGAAGCGTTGCCCCGCTCATGACCTTGACCACGTCGGCCCCGAGACCCAGATGGGTCAGGATGTCGTTGCCTGAGTCAATCACAAAAGTGTCTGCGCCGCTGTTGCCGGTGAGCCGATCGTTACCCGCACCGCCCGTCAAGGTGTCCCCACCGCTACCCGCGGTCAGGGTGTCATTGCCGCCCGAGCCCGTGAGTTGGGTGGCCGAGCCTTGGTTCAACAGGGTCCAGCCGACCGCGGCGGTGGTGGCCGAGAGATCGATCGCATGGCCGTCGGTCGTTAACGACGCGGTACCGTAGTTCACGGTGGCCGAGCCCGCTGTCCAGGCCTGTACCACTGTGGCTGCAACCGTCGCGCCCAACGTGATGTGCAGGATGTCTGGGGCGGTACCTTTCCCGAGATCAGTCACCGTGTCGGTGCCTGCATCGACGAGAAAAAGGTCGGCTCCCGCGTCCCCGGTCAGACGGTCATTGCCCAGATCCCCCCGAATCGAGTCGTTGCCGGCACCGCCGACGATCGTGTCGGCCAGACCTGAACCCCGTAGCGAGGTGCCGGTGGCTGCGGTATTGCTGAGATTCCAGCCGTTGCCCTGTCCCACTGCGGAGAGGTCCACCGCGTGACCCAGGGTCTGGAGCGATGCGCCTCCAAGGTTGCGCGACGAGAGGCCCGCAGTCCACGGGCTGACAATGGTTGCGGCGACAGACGCCCCCGCGGCAATGGTGAGGATGTCTGCGCCCTGTCCCAGATCGGTGATGGTGTCTGAACCCACATCCACATCGAACAGGTCGATGCCCAGACCACCGCTCAGCGTGTCGTTACCGGCCCGACCGATCAAGGTATCGTCACCCGTCCCGCCGGTGAGGACATCGTTGCGTTGTGAGCCGGTGAAGATCGCGGAGGTACCGGTATTGGTGACCTCCCAGCCCGAGCCGTCCACAATCGCATTCAAGTTGATGTTGAAGCCATTGACTTCCAGATCGAGCGTGCCGTAGTTGACCGAACCTGAGCCCGCGGTCCAGTGGGCAACCACGGTCGCCGAGGCTGAGGCTCCTGAACGGACGATCAGGACATCTGCCCCGCCGGCGCTTGCGGTTCCCCGACCCAGATCGGTAACGGTTGCAGCACCCGAATCGATGTCGAACGTGTCGTCGCCGAAGTCACCCGTGATCGTGTCAGTACCGCCCCCGCCCCTGAGCGTATCCCGACCTTCTCCCCCCTCGATCATGTCATTCAACCGGGATCCGATCAGCGTGGTGCCCGCGCCAGAATTGCTGAGATGCCATCCGGCACCCTCGGTGATCTCGGCAAGGTTGACCGCGAATCCGTTCGTTTCGACGTTGGCCGTGCCATTGTTCCAACTGTCCGGGCTGGCCGTCCAGGCCTCGACCACGGTCGCCTGAGCGGTGGCGCCGCTGATCACCCGAATGGCATCACGGCCGCGTCCCACATCCGTGATGACGTCCGTTCCCCCCTTGACGACGAAACGGTCATCACCCAGGCGTCCGGTCAGGGTGTCATTGCCCTCGCCGCCTTCCAAGGTGTCACTGAGCTGTGAGCCGACAAAATGCGCCGCCGTTCCGGTATTGACGACTTGCCAGCCCTGACCACTGACGATTGAGTCGAGGTCGATGTCCAGCCCATTGACCCGCAGGTCCACAGTACCGAAATTGGACGAGCCCGCACCGGCGAACCAGTCATCGACCACATTGGCAATCGCGGTCGCTCCCGCCTGTACCTTGAGGATGTCACCCCGTCCCCGGCCCAGGTCATCGATGGTATCGGTGCCTGCGTCGATCTCGAACACATCATCCCCAATGCTGCCCACGAGGCTGTCGTTCCCCGCGCCGCCCCGCAAGGTGTCGTTGCCGCTGCCCCCGAGCAGGGTGTCGTTCAGTCCGGACCCCACGATGCGGGTAGCCTGTCCCGTATTGGTGACTTTCCAGCCTGATCCACCCGTGATCTCGCCGAGGTCGACGGCGAGACCGGGTGTCTTAATGTCCGCTTGGCCGTCGTTTCGGCTGAGCGAACTGGCCGTCCACGCCTGAACCAACTCCGCCTGGAGGATCGCACCAGGCTGAATCTGAGCAATGTCTCGCCCCCTGCCCAAGTCGGTGACGATATCCGTGCCCCCGCGAATCGCGAACAGATCTTCGCCGTCCCGGCCGGTCAGCGTGTCGTTTCGAGTTCCGCCTTCGAGGGTATCTGCGAAGGCCGAACCCGCGAGCTGCTCGATGCTGACCAGTACATCGTTACCGTCGCCGCCGCTGGTGCGCTCGGTCGCAAGGCTTGCATTGACGCCGGCCTTTGCGTCGCGGAAGTCAGCCAGATCGATGCCCGCGGCGCCGCCGTCGATCGTATCGTCACCAAAATTGCCAAAGATGGTGTCGTTGTTGCTGCCACCGATCAGGTAGGGGTCGTTCAGCGCGCTGCCGATGATCGTCCAGGGTTGCACGCCCAGAAGGAATCGGTAGACGCCAGACCCGTTCATGACCTGCTCGCCCACCAGAGTCACCACGAAGCCACCCGTCCCGTTGACACGCAACTCGGCTGGAGCGTCAACGACGCCCAGCAAATCGACGGTGTTCGTGCCCTCGCCGCCCTCGATCTGGATATTCTTGGGCGAGACAACGACAAAACGATCCTCCCCTGGGCCTCCGCCGAGTATGTCGAGGTCGCTCCCGTAGATCAGATCATCGCCGCCATTGCCCAGCACCAGATCGGTGCCCGGCCCGCCATCCAGCGTGTCGTTTCCGGAGCCACCGATCAGCGTGTCATTACCGAGCCCCCCGTTGTAATTGACCGGCAGGTCTCCTCCGATCATCAAGTCATCCAGCGGCGTGCTGCGGACCTGAATCGCTTCGAGGTTGACCACCAGCGTGACGTCTTCAGCGTCGAAGGCCAGACCGCTCGCGGCCGATGTATACCGGCTCGCAATACGATAGGCGCCCGCCCGGTTGAGAAAAGATTCCGGGATCATCAGAACGGCCGAATCACTGCTTCGGTGCTGGTCGGAAATCAATAACGAGAGTGTGAGGCTCTGATCCAGAGGGTTGGTGATCACGGCCGAGAGCCGATCGCTGGAGGTTGCACGATCGGGGAGGTCGTAGATCAGACGGATCCCTCCCTGTTCGTCGATTTCTCGCCACACCGCGATCCGATCAGCCCCGGCCGAGGTTTCGGGCGCTGCGAGCGCGATCGGGTTCTTGGAGAGGATCAGTTCCAGATCGCCCGATGTGCGGGGCGCGGCACCCGGCACCTCGATTTGGGCACGGTAGACATAGCTGAGGCCGGCCGGAAGTTCGGCAAGTGGCCGGCGAAGGGATGAAGCACCATTGCCGTCCTGAAAGGTCCAGATCTTGTCGGTGACGATGGCATCGCCCACGACGACGTCGTTTCTGTAGATCACGACCCGTTCTGTCGAACCCAGCGGCGCGGACAGGCTCCCGATCAGCAAGGGCGAGTCGTCGTCGGTCG
>JBIKVK010000384.1:0-2931 GCA_044356835.1 Burkholderiaceae bacterium | reverse complement strand
GATACTGCCGGGCACGCACCGCAGGATCGGGAATGCCCACGCGCGCCAGCATCTCAAGGGCTGCCGCCTCGGCGGCACGGCCGCGCAGCCCCTGGTGAATCCGCAAGGCCTCGGCCACCTGTTCACCCACCCGCATCAGCGGGTTGAGCGAGGCCACAGGCTCTTGAAAAATGAAGGAAGCGAGCCGCCCACGAATATCACGCAGGCCGTTCTCGCCCATCGCCGAGAGCTCCTGGCCATCCAGCACGATGCGACCGGCCGTCCTTCGAATGACCTGGGGCAGGAGCCCGAGCACCGACAACGCGGTCAAGCTCTTGCCACAGCCGCTCTCACCCACGAGCGCGAGAATCTGGCCGGGCTCCACGGCAAGACTCACTTGGTCGACCAAAGAGATCGACCCTGCCGACAGCGACAGCCCTTCGATCGAGAGGAGGGGCCCGGAGCGGGTCAAGTTTGACCCCATCGCCGCGGACCGATCCATTCGGGGGCCGCGGCGGGGACACTGAAACGGTCCCGATTGACCGACTGGGCATGGTAGCGAGCCACCTCACCTACGGTCGCCACCCAGCAGCCCCGCTGCGAGCGCGCCTCTTGCAGCAGGCCCTCGAGCATCAACACCCGATGCGCCCGCCCACTGATCCAGTCGTGAACCGTCAGCATGAAGAGCCCACCAAAGCGGTGAAGGGCCTGCCACTCATCGCGCCACAGCTGCGCAACATCATGGGTCGGAGACGGCGGCCAGTGATCGACCCCGCCCCCCAGAAACTTGAAATAGATCGCGTCATCAAGTAACCACTGAACCGGCACCTCCACGACCCCGGCCAGGGTGTAGGGGTGATCAAAACCGGCGAGCGATGAGTCATACAGGCCTCGGTCATGAATAGCCTTCAACATGAAGGGCGTCATTTCCCAGGCCGGCGAACGAAATCCGGCGGGCCGCTCCCCAGTCTGCCGCTGGAACAGGTCCAGGCTAGCCTCCAGCGACGCTTCGAATTCCGCATCGCTCGAGTGCTGGGCGAGCTCGTGAAAATAGCCGTGCAGCCCGATTTCATGGCCCCGCTCGATGAAGGCGGGGAGCAGCTGTGGGTGACGCTCAGCCACCACGGCGGGCACATAAAACGATCCCTTCACACCCACCCGGTCGAGCATGTCGAGCAGACGCCAAATGCCCACCCGCGAACCGAACGCCCGCTGCTCGGCGTGGCCGAGCAGGCGCGAGGGCGGTCCCTCGCGCAGCCCCCACAGGAGCGGCGACTGTTCATCAACATCCACGCTGAAGCAGAACGCGCTCTGCACGCCTTGAGGCCAGGCATAGGGCGGCCACGGCGCCTGAATTGATCGGTCGTTTGAGGCGTGCGTCATGGACAGGTCCGGGAAGGCATGTGGATGATGATCGTTCTGTGCCTGCAGGCGGGACGCCTCAGAGGGGCCGCTTCTTGTCCTGGAACACCTCCATCGACCCGATGGAATTGCCCCCATCGAGCGTGAAGGTCGCCCCGGTCATGTACGCCGAGGCCTCGCTCGCCAGGTAGCAGAGGGCATTTCGCAGATCGGTGTAGCTCACGCCGCGCCCCAGTGGGATGGCGGCCGCGGTCTTTTGAACATGCGACTCGCTCAGGGGGCTTGCGGTGCTGCCCGGCGCAAAACCAGGCTCGAGGGTGTTGACCCTGACCCCGAACTCGGCCAGCTCGATGGCGAACCCTTTGGTGAGTCGATCGAGCGCGGTCTTTGAGGTGCAGTAAGGAACCACGCTACGGCGCATCTTGCGGGAGGCGCCGGAGGACACATTGATGATGGAGCCCTTCATCTTTCGTTCGATCATCTGCCGCGCAAACGCGCGGGTCAGGATGAAAGGCGCGCGCAGATTGATCCCCATGATGCGGTCGAACTCGGCGGCGTCAATATCAAGTAGGAAGCCGCTCGGATACACACCGGCATTGTTGACGACCACGTCAGGGGCTCCCCAGCGCCGTGCGACCTCATCGGTCAGCGCCTGCATCGACGCATCCTTCGTCAGGTCGGCCGACCAGGCAAAGCCGCCATCAGCCAGGGCATCCCCATGGGTCTGTTCGATCTGGCTGACCGGATGGGCATCGGTCGCGCACACCGGGCAGCCGGCCTCGGCGAAGGCCTGCACCATCCAGCGCCCCATCACGCCATCGGCCCCGGTCACGACCACCCTGCGGCCTTTGAGGTCAGAGAACAGATCCATGGGACGAGCTCCTAATTGAGCCGGGGGTCGAACCGGTCACGCAGTTCGTCGCCCAGCAGGTTGATCGACAGGACCAGCACGAAGAGGCACAGCCCCGGAAACGTCGCAATCCACCAGGCAGTCTCGAGGTAGTTGCGACCGGTACTCAGCATGGCCCCCCAGCTGGCCGTAGGCGGCTGCACCCCGAGCCCAAGAAACGAGAGGCCGGCCTCGAACAGCACCATCAGGCCAAACTCGAGTGTGGCCACCACCGTGACGGCTCCTATGAGATTGGGCAAGACATGACGCAGCAGCAGGCGGGGGGCGCCCGCACCCATTTGGCGGGCGATGCGGACGTAGGGCATGTTGACGATGCCCAGAGTCTGGCCATAGGCCACGCGCGCATACCTGGGCCAGCGGGTGAGCGCGAGCACCAAAATGACATTGAACATGCCGGGCCCCAGTACGGCCACCGTCAGGATGGCCAGCAGGATCGCTGGAATCGACAGGAACACATCGACGATGCGCATCACGATGGTCTCGGTCCAGCCCCGGTAGTAGGCGGCCAGCATGCCCAGCGCCACGCCCACCGTCCCGGAAATGATTGCAGCCGCGAACGCCACCGCGAGGGACACCCTCGCACCGTGGATCAAGCGGCTCAGCACATCCCGCCCCAGCTCGTCGCTGCCCAGCAAATACATGAAGCTGCGCGACGGTGTTCCCGGTGGCTTGAGCCGGCC
>JBIKVK010000383.1:0-2936 GCA_044356835.1 Burkholderiaceae bacterium | reverse complement strand
GTGCGGGCCAATATGCGTATCGCGACCGCCGAACCAAGAAGCGCGTGTTTCGCGCGCTCTGGATCACCCGGATCAACGCCGCCTCGCGTGAGCACGGTCTGAGCTACAGCCGCCTCATCAACGGTCTTAATCGTGCTTCGATCGCGTTGGACCGTAAAGTTCTGGCCGAACTCGCGGTGCACGACAAACCGGCGTTCTCGGCAATCGTCGAGCGGGCCAAGGCCTCGCTCGCGAGCTGAGCACCAGTCGTTGAGCCTCCGGCTGCGCGGCCTGCGCGGCCGGTCTGATGGAGTGTTCCGCGCTGCCCGCGCGGGTGCTCCGTGGGGCCTTCGGGCCCCTTTTGTTCTGGCCATTTTCCGACGGAAGCCGCAATGCAAGAGATGGCACTGAGCGAAGTGCTCGAGTCTGCGCGGAGCGCGATTGAGGCCGCAGTGGACGCGCCTCAGCTCGCCAATGCGAAAGCCCGTTTTCTGGGGCGCGAGGGCGTGCTGACGGCCCACATGAAAGCGCTGGGTCGCCTGGATGCGCAGGCGCGAGCCGCCGCCGGCCGCGAGCTCAACACCCTCAAGCAATCCATCGAGGCCATGATCGCTGACCGAGAGGCCTCGCTCGCTCAGGCGGCATTGGACGCCCGACTTCGGGAAGAGGCGATCGACGTCACCCTACCGGGACGTGGCGCAGGGCAGGGCGGCTTGCATCCACTCACCCTCACGATTGCCCGCATCGAGGCGATCTTCCGTTCGATCGGTTTCGATGTGGCCGACGGTCCGGAGATCGAAGAAGATTTCTACAATTTCACCGCACTCAATACTCCGGAGAATCATCCCGCCCGGTCGATGCACGACACGTTCTATGTCGAGGGCGGATTGCTGCTGCGCACTCACACCAGCCCGGTGCAGGTCCGCTACGCTCGCACCCATGAGCCGCCGATCCGGGTGATTGCGCCGGGCAAGACCTATCGGGTTGACAGCGACGCCACGCATTCACCGATGTTTCATCAGTTCGAAGGCCTCTGGATCGACGAACAGGTGAGTTTTGCCGACCTCAAAAGCGTGTACACGGATTTTCTGCGCCGTTTTTTCGAGCGTGAGGATCTTGACGTGCGCTTCCGGCCTTCGTATTTCCCCTTCACCGAGCCGTCGGCCGAAATCGACATCCGCTTTGCCGACGGTCCGCTCGCGGGGCGCTGGCTCGAGGTGAGCGGTTCCGGGCAGGTTCATCCCAACGTGGTGCGCAATTTCGGCCTCGACCCGGAGCGATACATTGGCTTTGCCTTCGGTTCGGGCATCGAGCGTCTGGCCATGTTGCGCTATGGCGTGGGCGACCTGCGCCTCTTTTACGATAACGATCTGCGCTTTCTTCAGCAGTTCAATCGCTGACCTCAGAGGGTTCACGACATGCGAGTTCCAGAGCGCTGGTTGCGCGCCTATGTGTCGACCGACTGGAGTGCCGAGCGGATTGCCGAGCGGCTGACCATGGCGGGTCTTGAAGTCGAAGACAGTCAGGCCGCAGCGCCTGCATTCGACAAGGTGGTGGTCGCAGAGGTACGTACGGTGGCCCAGCACCCCAACGCCGACAAGCTCAAGGTCTGTGAGGTGGATACCGGGCAGGGGCTTGCGACGATCGTGTGCGGCGCACCCAATGTCGCTGCCGGTCAGAAGGTTCCGTGCGCCTTGCCCGGAGCGTCCCTTCCGGGCGGCATTTCGATCCGGCCTACCCGCATGCGGGGCGTGGAAAGCGCCGGCATGCTGTGCTCGGCGCGTGAGCTGGGGCTCTCCGAGGATCACAGCGGCCTGATGGTGCTTGAGCCGGATTCGCCGATCGGCGTTTCCATCCGTGATCATCTCGAGCTTGACGAGACGGTGTGGCATTTCAAGCTGACCCCCAATCTCGCGCATTGCATGAGCATTTACGGCGTGGCGCGCGAGCTTGCGGCGCTTGCTGACGTGCCGCTCGGATCGTTGTCATTCACACCGGTTCCGGTCTCGATTGCCGACCGGCTCCCGGTCAAGGTGGAGGCTCCGGATTTGTGCGGCCGCTTCTCCGGCCGGGTCATCCGCGGAGTGGACGCGCGGGCTGCGACCCCTGAGTGGATGAAGCGGCGGCTCGAGCGTGCCGGCCAGCGGAGCATTTCCGCGCTCGTCGATATCTCAAACTACGTCATGCTCGAACTTGGGCGCCCCTCGCACGTGTTCGATCTGGGCAAGATCGACCGCGGCGGGCTCATGGTTCGCTGGGCGAGGGCCGGAGAGCGGCTCGAGTTGCTGAACGGGCAGACAATCGAACTCGCCCCTGATGTGGGCGTGATTGCCGATGCCCACCAGGTGGAGAGCCTTGCCGGCATCATGGGGGGGCAGTCGACTGCCGTCTCCGACGATACCCGTGACATTTATTTGGAGGCCGCGTTCTGGTGGCCTGTGGCGATTGCTGGCCGTGCGCGTCGCTACAACTTTGCGACCGAGGCCGGGTCCCGTTTTGAGCGTGGGGTCGATCCTTCGACCACGGTGGAACACATCGAATACCTGAGTCGCCTGATCCTCGAAATCTGTGGCGGCGAGGCCGGCCCGGTGGACGATCAGACTCTGGGCCTGCCCGAGCGGGCGCCCGTGAGGATGCGTATCGCGCGAGCCCAACGGATCATAGGCGCTCCGATTGCTGCAGACGAGATGTTCGGACAACTGACCCGTCTCGGCCTGAAGCCGCAACGAGACGGCGACGCCCTGGTGGTCACGCCTCCGGCCTGGCGCTTCGACCTGCTGATCGAGGAAGACCTCATCGAGGAGGTCGCGCGGATGTGGGGCTTCGATCGACTGCCGATGCGCCCGCCGCTTGCGCCTTCGCCGATGAGGCCTCAGCCCGAGCGGGTCCGTCAGCCGATCGAAATCCGTCGCGCGCTGGCCGCCCGCGACTACCAGGAGGTGATCACCTACAGCTTT
>JBIKVK010000382.1:0-2957 GCA_044356835.1 Burkholderiaceae bacterium | reverse complement strand
GCCCCTGGGTTCAAGCAAGCAGTCAGTGCTCCGAAACGAGATTGGCCTGGGCCGCGGCCATCCCGGTGATCCACTCCGGAATCACGCGGTAAAAGTCCAGCGTCGCGGGAGCATCGCTGGTCGCCCGCATCGCCGCGAAGGCGGCTAGCCATACCCGTGCCTCATGTCCGCCAAAGCCTGCGTCGCGGTCGACCTGCGCATCGCGATAGCGGTCGCATTGGGCGAGCCGGCCGGACAACAGTCGATCGATGAAGGTCTTGTCCCAGTGACGGTCGGGCGCGAGCAGCGGTCCGACGCCCGCGGCCAGTTCATGGGCGTTGGCGATGACACGACCTTCGCGGCGTCGATACTCGGCGTGTTCCGGTGTGTGCCGATCGATCAGCCGGGCGAGCAGTTCTCGGGGCGCATCGGGGCGGGGGGTGGGGGGGTCATGCGACAGGCCGCCCGAACCGATGTAGAGGACCTTCAGATCAAGAGATGCAAAAAAACGACCGACCTCTGAGCCAAAGCGACGCACACGGCTGAAGGTCGGACGTGGATCACCTGCGCAGTTGACAAACACCGGCACAATCGCTGCGCCGCGCAGTCGGCCGAATAGCTTGATCAGCGGGATCGTCATGCCATGGTCGACCTTCATTCGACGTGACATCGCGACATCAAACCCGCGGCGATGAAGGTGCCTGATACAGGCTTCCGCGAGAGCCGAATCGACCCTGAGATCCTCTTTGGGCAAAGCCCAGTCCTCGGTCGACTGCGCCTCGGTTCCGATGCAAAACGAGGGCATCAGATCGAAGAAGAATCCGTTGAAATGGTCAGGCGAAAAAATCACCACCACATCCGGCGGGTCTGCCTTGAGGCGCTCGCGGTAACCGCGCAGCGTCGCGTAAAAACGTTTTTCCGCATCACGCTCCTTGGGGCGCAGTTCTTTCACGAGCATCAGGGGGCTGTGCGACATGCAGATCAGTCGGGAACCCATCGGCGGACCTCCAGTCGAGTGACCTCCGGTCCGGTGGGTGCGCATACCCGAGAACCGTTTGTTGCGGCATTTTCGATGTCCGATCCGCGGATGCCCAGTCTCGGCAAATCGTTGGGGATATAGAATCTTTCTATCACCCCCATGTTTGGCTCAATGATCAAACTGCAGCAGCTCAATGCGTTTCTTGAGATCTCTCGCGCTGGCAGCATCCGCAAGGCCGCCGAAGCGCTGGGGCTCGCGCAGCCGTCCCTGTCGCGCAGTCTGACCTTGCTCGAGCGGGAACTTGGCGTGCGGCTGCTTGACCGATCGGTGCATGGTGTTTCAGTGACTCCGGCCGGCCGCGCCCTGCTTTCGAAGGCCCGGCTGATCGAGCGCGAGGTGGCCTCGATTCACCAAACCTTCCAGCCCATGGCATCGACCTTGTCGGGCGAAGTCAGGATCGGCGTTGCGCCGCTCTTTGCGATCCGGTATCTGCCTCTGTTCGTCGACGCTTTTTCGGCCCGCCACCCCGAGGTGCACCCGATGGTGGTGGACGGCCTTTACCCGTCGATCTGGAATCGGATTCGAGAAGGTGCGATCGACGCTTACTTCGGGCCGATTCCCGACCGGCAGCGCCCGCCCGATCTGAGCTTTGACCGCTTGTTCTCAAGCCGGATGATCGTCACGGTCCGGAAAGGGCATCCGCTGATGCGGGCCACGTCGTTGACGTCGCTGGCCGATGCACGCTGGGTGGTGGCGGGCCTCGAGGAAGGCCCGGGGCGCATGGTCAACCAGTTGTTTGCCGCACATGGCCTTCCGGTACCTCGGCCCGTCGCAAGCTGTGAATCCTTCATCGCCATGATGGCCCTGATCGGTCAATCGGACATGGTGGGCCTGCTCCCGGAGACCATGCTCGACTCCAGTGCCTACGATCTGATGCGGGTGAGGATCGAAGAACGCATTCCTCGGCCCAGTCAGGGCGTGACAACCTTGGCCCGGTTGGCTCCGCACCCCGCAGCCGCAGAGTTCATCCGGACGTTTCGCGATTGGATTCTCGCCCAGTCCACGCGGCGGAGTCACCGTTGATGCTCTTGCTCGCCAAGCTCTCTTTGGTCGCGATGAGCTTGCTGATTGCAACCGGAGTCTCGCGCCGATTCGGTCACCAGGTCGGAGGCATCGTTGCCGGATTTCCGATGATTCTCGCGCCGCTCATCGGCATTCTGTTGATTGATCTCAGCGGTGAGCGGGTTGCGTCCATCCTTTGGGCGACCGTCGCCAACCAGCCCGCATGCGTCGCCTACATCATGGTCGCAGCGTGGACCGCTGCCCGTTTTCGCTGGTGGCAGAGCGCTCTTCTGGCGGGGCTTGCATTCGCTGCGGCGAGCGCGCTCGCGGCTCGGCTGCCTTTGTACTGGATGGTGGTTGTGTCGCTTGTGATCGTGTTCTGTGCGTCGCGCTGGATGCCGCGCGGCCAGACGGCGGGTGGACGGGTCGCGATCCCGGCAACCGAAATCGCGGTGAGGCTGATCGCCGCCCTCGGGATGGCGGCCGCCGTGATCCTGGCGGCCGACCGTTCCCCTGCCTGGGTGAGTGCGATGTTGCTCACGTTTCCGATCAACGGCTCGGTCCTTCCCGCCTTCACACAGGCGCTTTACGGAGGCGAGGCGGCCCGGGCGCTTCTTCTGGGATTTTCTCGCGGCCTGGTGGGTGTCGGCCTTTTTTTGCTGGCAACAGCGACCGCCCTTTCGTTCACCAGCAAATGGGTGGGCTACTCGATCGGCATTGCGTGCGCACTGGGCTACGCGGTCCTGCTCGCCTCGCGCGACCGGACTGCGGCGTCAAAGCGCGGCCTCGAAGAGCCGTCTACGAGCGCTCACCGCCCCTGAGCTCGGGAGGAGCATCGTGGGCGGCCCTGGCGATCCCGGTTGGGATTCCATGCATTTGGCGGTAAATTAGTCCGTCCGATGAAAACAAGAAGCGACGACGGGGCTCCGGGGAATGT
>JBIKVK010000008.1:0-33665 GCA_044356835.1 Burkholderiaceae bacterium | reverse complement strand
TCGCATCGTTGATGCGCCGCGGGGCGACCGCATCACCGATCAGATGCACCGGCATGTTCGGGAGCTGTTCGCGAAGCGCGTGGTACAGACCGTCATTGGCGCGAGCGCCATTGACATAGATCAGCGCCCCCAGATTTGACCGTTCCTGGGTTTCGCGAGTGTAGACATCCACGAGGGTCACGGTGTGGTCGCCGATCGCCTGGATTTCGTGGTCTGTCGTGAAACGAACGCCCAGTCTGCGCAACATGCCGTAGGCCTTGCCCCAGTCGCGGCTGGCCGCGAGGTTGGGCACTCCCTGGCCGAGTTGGGTGACCACCTCGACTTGCCAGCCATTCCGAGAAAGGTACTCGGCCGTGTGGACCGTCTGTCGAGCACCCATCCCGTCGAAGATCAGGGCCTGCCGACCTTCTCCGGCCCGAAGCGGCTCCGGGTCCCCGATCGCATCGGTGTAGCTCCAGACCCAGTCCTGTGTCGTGCCGACCATCGGGGGGCCGCCCCATCGAGCAGGATGAAGAACCGACCAGCCGTCGCGCATTCCCGTCGCCCCGGTGGCGACGACAATCGCGTCATACCCGCCTTCGGCCAGCAACTCCACAGTGGCTTCGCTTTGCAGGAAGACCTGCACCGTCGAGTCCCGCAGTTGTGCGGCGAGCCAGCGAGCCGTATCGGCCAATTCACGGCCGCTTTGGGCTCTTGCGATCCAACGGACCTGACCGCCGAGCTCGGGGCCTTTCTCGATCAGGGTCACGCGATGTCCGCGTCGCGAAGCGGTCAGAGCGGCGCGCATGCCCGCCGGGCCGCCGCCGACCACGGCGACATTGAGCGGTTGTTCTGTGCGCTCAATGGTTTCTTCCGAGAGGGTGCGTTCACGGCCCACCGTTGGATTGTGGATACAGGCAATCGGCGCATGGGCGAAGATGGACTCCATGCACCAGTTTGCGCCCACGCAGGGCCGGATCTTCTCGGACTCGCCGCTGGACGCCTTGCGGACCCAGAACGGATCGGCGATCAATTGCCGGGTCATGCCGATGAAGTCACAGTCGCCGCCGCGCAGGAAGCCTTCGGCCTCATCGGGTGTGGTGATCCGACCGACACCGACGATGGGAAGACCGACCGCCGCCTTGACCTGTCGCGTCGCCTTCATCTGATAGCCATGATCCTCGGGTGAGGTGGCGTAGATCAGCATCCGGTTGAGGTAAGTCCCGTGCGTGCAGGAGATGTAGTCCAGTTTGCCCGTTGCCTCCAGCCGCTTCGCGATCTCGGCCCAGTCGGCCGGACCCAGGCCGCCCGGCATTCCGTCATCGCTGTTGATCCGGATCCCCACGATCGCGTCGGGCCCGGCTTCCGCGCGCGTCGCATCGACAATCCGCATGACGATGCGCATGCGGTTCTCCAGACTGCCGCCGTATTCGTCTGAGCGGTGGTTGGTGGCGGGCGACAGGAACTGGTTGAGCAGATAGCCGTGCGAGGTGGCCGCGATCTCGATGCCGTCCAGGTCGCCTTCGATCGCATGGCGGGCCGTAAGCCGATAGCCCTCGACGATTTCGTCGATATCCTCAAGCGTCATCACCTTGGGCATTTCGCGGTAGACCGAGCAGGGCACGGCCGACGGCGCCCAGACGGGCACCTTGCTGGTCACGCTGTGAGTCTGACGTCCCCGATGCCAGGGCTGGGCGAGGATCTTGGTGCCATGGTTGTGGACCGCCGCTGCAATTTTGCGGAATTGCGGCACCATCCGCGGATCGAACGCGAAGGCCTTGCCCGGGTAGGGCTGCGTGGTTTCATGAACCGCCATCGCTTCCATGGTGATCACCGCAACCCCGCCCTTGGCCCGCTCGACGTAGTAATCCACGTGGGCGTCTGTAAAGAGGTGGTCCTTGACCAGAAGGGTCGCGTGGCTTGTCATCCACACGCGATTTTTCGTTTCGTGTCGGCCCAGGCGTCCTGGGCTCAGCAGTCGGGGGAACATGGTCGAAGTCGTCAATTTTTCCTCGCGGATGAAGAGGGCGGGATCAGATCGGATTCAATGCGAATGCATCGTGCACGCCACTCCGGGTCGGTCGCCGAAGCGCCCTCCTCATCGGATGGATTGGAAGGCAGTGGGCGTGGGGTCAGGCGCGTCAAACCGGGCAGCGCTAGCTTGCAGTCGTCAATGACGGTGGGGCAACGACTCGCGAAGGGACAACCCGGCGGGATCGCCAGAGGGCTCGGGATTTCGCCCTCCAGCTGAACCCGGGCATGACGCGCCTCGGGATCGATGGGCAGTCGTGCGGACAGCAGAGCGCGGGTGTAGGGATGCGCCGCCTGAGTGAGCACCTGGCGGATCGGTCCGGATTCGAGCTCACAGCCCAGGTACAGCACCACCACCCGATCACAGACCGCCTGGACCGAATCGATGTCGTGGGATATGAACAGCATTGCAACGCCGGTTTCACGGCGCAGCCGATCGAGCAGACCCAGTATGTCGGCCCGCACGGAAACGTCGAGCGATGATGTGGGTTCGTCGAGGACCAGCAGGTCGGGATCAGTCGCAAGGGCCCGGGCAATGCACACGCGCTGCAACTGGCCCCCGGACAGTTGTCCCGGATACCGATCGAGCATCGAGGCGCTGAGCTGGACTCGTTCGGCGAGCTCGGTCGCCCGCGCGCGGCGCTGCCCCGCACTGAGTTTTGCGTGGAGGAGCAGAGGCTCCTCCAGCAGTCTTCCAACGGTATGGCGCGGGTTGAGGGCACCCCATGGATCCTGAAACACCATTTGCATGCGGCCCCGCAGTGTTCGGAGCGCCTCATCGGGAAGCTGAGCCAGATCCTGCCCATCAAGTCGGACGCGGCCGCGGGTGGCGTCGATCAGTTTGAGCGCGAGCCGAGCAATGGTCGACTTGCCCGATCCGCTTTCGCCGACCAGACCGACGGCCTCGCCGGGAAATATACGCAGCGAGACGTCTCGTACCGCCGTCACAACCCGGCCACGGGCGGTGGCGAACTCACGCCAGACCCCCTCAAGCTCCAGCAGGGGGCGGTCCGAACGGGCTTCAGTGGACTCGGTCATGACGGACGCGCCATTTCCATCGAGGGCGTATTCATCAAAGATTGAATGTGATGACAACGAACCCGGTGATCTTTCGAAGTATCGATGACGCCGCGCCACCCGGGTGAGGCTCGGCAGACCGAGTCAGCGAGCTCGCAGCGATCGGAATACACGCAAGCCGAGCTGCGTGCGAAGAGATCGGGCGGAGAGGCCGCAGTGCGATTGCGCTCTCCAATTCGGGCGGCTGAAGCGGCAATGAGCCTGCGGGTGTAGGGGTGCGCTGGACTCGCAAACACGCCGGAAACGGGGCCCGCTTCGATGACCTGCCCACCGAACATCACCGCCATGTCGTCACAGTACTGGGCGACGATCCCAAGGTCGTGCGTAATGATCAAGGCTGACGCCTTGCTCTCTCGAACCCGTTCCCTCAAGAGGTCGAGGACCTGGGCCTGGACAGTCAGGTCGAGCCCGGTCGTGGGTTCGTCGGCGATCACTAGTCGCGGACGGTTGATCAAGGCCATCGCGATCACCACACGCTGAGCCATGCCGCCGGAGAGTTCGTGCGGCCAGGCCCGAAAGCGACTCTCCGGGTCCGGTATCCCAACGGCGGCCAGCATCTCGAGAGCACGTTCACGGGCTGCGGCGCGATCCAGGGATTGGTGGGCTCTGACCAGTCGAACCAGCTGGTCGCCGATCCGGGTCACCGGTTCGAGTGCCGCTCGGGGATTCTGTGCGATATAGCCGATGCGACTGCCGCGCAGGGCGTCGAGCTCGCGAGCCGGGAGACCGACCAGCTCCTGACCTTCGAAGCGGATGCTGCCCGATCGGATTTGCGCATCCCCTGGGAGCATGCCGATCACGGATGTGGCCGTCATGGACTTGCCTGCGCCGGTCTCTCCGATCAGTCCTACGATGCGCGCGGGCGCCACCGCCAGTTGTACCCCGTCCAGAACGCGTGCCGAGCGCGGCTCGCCCTCAGCATCCCGGGAGGGAATCTCAACCGTGAGGTCTTCGAGAGCAAGGAGCTTCAACGACGCGTCCTCCGCCTTCCCAACCAGTCCTGCAGACCATCTCCGGCGAGGTTGAGTCCGAATACCAGTGAAACCAGAGCCAGGCCCGGGAACAGGGCGACCCACCATTCGCCGGTCACCATGAACTCTGCGCCCTGCCGGATCATGGCTCCCCATTCAGGCGTGGGTTGCTGGATGCCTACGCCGACAAACGCGAGCGTCGCGCTGACGCGCACTGCCCAGGCCATCCGTACCGAAATCTGTGCAATGGTGCCCGACAGCGCATTGGGCAAAAGATGCACGAACAGCAGGCGGGAGGTGGGGTTGCCGATCGCGCGGGCCGATTCGACCAGGGTGCTCCCGCGAAGCGCCAGCACTTCGGCCCGGACCACCCGCGCAAAAACCGGTGCGTCCAGGAACCCGATCACGAAGATGACGTTCAGCAGGGATTGGCCGGTGGCCGCAACGATGGCCAGGGCCAGGATGATGGATGGAAAGACGCGCAGCAGGTCCATGGTCCGCAGCAACAACTCATCGACCCAGCCGCCCCGAAAGCCTGCCCAAAGACCGACAGGCAGCCCGATCGCCAGACTGATCAGCACAGCCGGGAGTGCGATCCCGAAGGCGTAGCGGGCGCCGTAAATCAGCCGAGAAAGGATATCCATGCCGTTGCCGTCGGTGCCGAGCAGAAACTGCGCGTCCGGAGCACTGAGCACTTTATCGGCATGCGCTGCGATCGGGTCCACGGGGGCCACCCAGGGGGCAAAGACCGCGAGCAGCGCATAGAACATCACGATGCCCAGTCCGATGCCGACACTGGGAAAGTCCCGTGTCAGGCCGCGAATCACTGCCTTCATGGGGATATCCGCCCCCGCGGCTCGAGCAGCCATACTGCGATATCGATCACCAGAAACACCACGACCGACAGAAGGGCGGCAAACAGAACATAGCCCTGCACCGCAGCAAAGTCGCCGTTGAGAATCGACTGGAGGCCCCACTGCCCGATTCCGCCCCAGGAAAAGATCAGTTCGATCAGCGAAGAGGTGCCCAGCAGCCCGATGATTTCGGTCCCGATGAAGGTCAGAATCGGCACCAGACTGTTCCGCAGGACCATGCGGTTGACCCGTCTCTCACCCAGGCCGCTCGCCCGCGCGTATCGGATGAATTCGCTATCCATCACCTCGGCGCCGATGGCCCGAGCCTGCTTCATGATCGGAGCGCAGGCGACCACTGCGATCGTGCAGACCGGCAAGATCAGATGAGACAAGGCCGAGCGCGCGCTGTCCCATTGTGCCGCGAGCAGGCCGTCAATGAGATAGCTTCCGGTGACCGCTTCAGGTCGGGTGACCGTCGCGCTGATCCTGCCCATCGGTGCGGGCGCAAGATCCAGGAAATAAAAAAACAGCAGAATTGCAATCAGCCCCAGCCAATAGGTCGGGACCGAAAATCCGGCCAGCGAAACTGCGCGCACGACCTGGTCGAATGCGCTGCCCCGTCGTGCAGCGGCCTTGAGACCGAGGGGAATCGCAACGATTGCGCCGATCATCACGCCCCATCCCAGCAATTCGAGCGTGATGAACATGCGCGACCGGATTTCGTCGAGCACCTCGCGGCTCGAAAGCCAGGAGGTGCCCAGATCACCTTGCAGAACGCCGCCCAGGTAGATACCAAATTGAACGAGCAGCGCCCGGTCAAGGCCCAGTTCGGCGCGGATCGCCGCAAGCTCGGCCGCCGAGGCCGTCGGCCCGGCGAGCAGAGCCACCGGATCCTGTCCTCCGATACGCACCAACATGAAGGTGACAAACAGCACCGCGATCACCAGCGGGACTGAAACGATCAGCCTTCGGATCAGGAAGCCTTGAAAGCCGTGGATCATGGCGTCTTACCTGGGTGGCCGCTCCATAGCTGCTCGGCCGTGAGGCGCAGTGCGACTCACGGACACGCATTGCCTTAGCGATTGCAGCTCAGTTCGCGCCAGCGCTCGTGATAATCGGGCTGCCAGACATACCCGACCACGCAGGGCGCCATCGCCTCATGCACCCCGGGGTACATCGTCATGATCCAGTTGGAGTCCGCGGTATGGATCCGCTGGGCTTGCCGCACCAGGCGCTCACGCAAGACCGGGTCCTGTTCGACCCGGGCGGCATCGACGATCTTGTCGAAGTCGACGTTTGAATAGTTGTTGCGGTTGGAAGCGCCCTGGCTGTGGGCATTCAGAAAAAGCGCATAGACCGGATCAAGGACGATCGGATTGTCCATGAAAGTGAAGAAGGGCAAGTCGCGACGGTTGATCGCAGTGCGCGAACGCATGTCCGCGTCAGTGATCTTTTTGAGCGCGACGCGGATGCCTGCCTTGGCCATGCTGTCCTTGATCTGGATCGCAAGTGGCTCCTCAAACCAGAAGATGCCCGAGTACTCAAGCGAAATATCGATGCCGTTCGGGTATCCCGCCTCCGCGAGAAGCGCCTTGGCCTTGTTGAAGTCGGTGGCGAATGTCCAGGCGGCATCATCGGCACCCGGGATGATCGGCGGCACGATCGATCGCGCCTGAGTGCCCAGGCCCTCAAACACTGCCTTGTTGATCGCCTGATAATCCGTGGCATACGCCATGGCCTGGCGCAGTTTCGGGTTGTCAAAGGGCTTGAGGGTCGGGTTGATCCGGGCGCTGGCGTGCCCGGTGCCGACGTCCGATTCGACCTTGACCCGCTTGTCCTTTTTCAGTTCAACGATCTGTTTGAGGGTCAGCTCCTCGGTCCACTGCACCTGGCCCGTACGCAGCAGGGTGAAGCGCGTGCCGGCGTTCGGGACCTCGCGATACACGACCCGCTCGTAGTAGGGCTTGGGCCCAAAGTAGTTGGGATTGGCGATGAAGATCGCTTCCTCGCCGGGCTTGAGCGACTGCAGGTGATAAGCGCCAAAGCCCGCGGTATTCCGGTCGATCCATTTGAGGGCCCAGGGATCATCGGCGGTGGCGTACTTCTTGACCTCGGTCGAGTCATAGATGCTCGGTGTGTACAGCGTCAGTGCCGCCAGAAAGATCTTGCTCGGCTGCTCGAGGATGAAACGAACCGTATACCGGTCGACGGACTCCACTTTTTGGACGCTCGACACCCGGGCGATGAAGGCCCCGGTGCGCTTCTGGTTGAGTGATTTTTCCCAACCCCAGACCACGTCAGCCGAGGTCATCTCGTTGCCGAACGGGCTCTTCACGCCCTGGCGAAGCTTGAAGGTCCAGGTCTTGCCATCGGGTGAAACCGTCCAGCTTTCCGCAAGATGAGCCTGGATGTCGGACGGGTCGATTTCGAGCCGCCCGCTCGCCGGATTTTTCTTGTAGCCATATTTCGTCAGGCCCTCATAGGTCTGAACAACAACATTTTGCGTGTTGGGCTTGAGGGCGTCTCCATCAAAGCCGCCCGGGGTCCTCGTGGCTGCGATCACCATGGTGTTGGCCAGTGTCGTCTGAGGCAAGGTTGCCAGAGTGGCTGCCGCGAAGGCCGCGCCGATCAGGGCATGTCGTGCCCAGACTGGGATCAACGATCGAATACTCATCGGCTCTCTCCAAAAAGAAGCCCGGCGCAGGCCGGACAGGGGGACAATGCAGTTGCTCTCGAGGATCCGCCCAAGCAGCGGTCCGCGACAAGCAGCCGCTCAGAGGGTTCCGGTCACCACAGGGACACGCCAGGGCTCGCGCACCTCGGTCATCAACTGGGAGATCGAATAGGCGTGGCGAATCGTTCGACCGAGCACCGGATCATCCATTTCAAAGGACCAGCGGTTGCCGAAACCCAACTCCTTGGCCAGTGCGACGATCGTGCCGCAAAAGACGACGAAATCGCCCTTCAGCAATTGGACCCGCTCCTCCAGGATGCGAAGAATATCCGGGGGCGAAATGAATGCGTCAACGCCGACATCCTGATAGAGCCGCCCATCCACATGGCTGCGGATGCGGCACCGATCCCAGTGCTCTGCAATCTCGTCCCATACCCAGAGTCGGGGCGCGAGCACATTCGCGCAGGCGGCTTTGCTCCAGAGAATGCTGGCGCGCTCGAGGTCGCGATCGGTGTGATCGCTGCCGACACCGATGTACAACCGGTCGGACTTGACCAGCACGATCTCGACTTCACCCGAGGAGCGTGCGCCATGGGCCCCGACCTCGTCACTGGAGGTCAGCATGCAGGGATCGATCGGATAGATGCGGGGTGTCGGAATGTGCAGGGCAATCCTGACCCCTGCCGCCGCTACTTCTTCCTGGTGGGGGCGAGCGACTTCGGCATTACGGGTCGCCGATCCCAGGTTGTACATGCGTTGAATCTGAAACTCGCGGTCAGCTTGACCCGCGCGTTGTTCAATGACGGCCCTGAATGCGCGCATTGTTCTTACCCATCCTCGAAAGAAAACTTCGGGCGTCCGGAATCGGCTGCTTTATTTTTTCAGCTCTGGGATCCGTGGCGCTTGCTGGCGAAAGTCGGCGGGATCCTATCATGGGCCTTCGGTCACGACACACTCTGCCCAGTCGGGGTTGGGGCTTGTACCGTCGGCGCGGATCTTTCCAAAAAGTGGGGTTGTTGGGTTTGTCGTTCCGCCGGAGCGGCTCTTATACTGGGCAAAACTCAAGGAAGTATTGCAATGAGTCCCTGGTCCGCCGCCCACCCTGGTTTGCCCTTTGAATCGATCGATACTCCTGCATTGGTGCTCGATCTTGAGGCGTTCGAGAGGAACCTGCGGGCCATGAGGTCCGCGGTGTCGGACCGTGGGGTTCGCTTGCGCCCCCACGCGAAGAGCCACAAAACGCCGGAAATTGCCCGCCGTCAAATCGGGGCCGGTGCGATCGGCATCTGCTGCCAGAAAGTCAGCGAGGCCGCGGTGTTTGTCGACGCTGGGATCGCGGATGTGCTGGTCACCAACGAAGTGGTCGGGGATCGAAAGCTCGATCGATTGGCGGCGCTCGCAACCCGCGCTCGGATCGGTGTATTGGTCGACCATCCCCGGCAGGTCGATGCCCTGTCAGCGGCGATGGGCCGTGGCCGGGCACAGATCGATGTCTATATCGAGATCAATGTGGGCGGACGCTGCGGCATTCCGGTGGGTGACGAGATGCTCGCGCTTGCCTCCCGGATCGCTCGGGCTCCGGGCTTGCGACTGGCCGGCCTGCAGGTCTATCACGGGCCCGCCCAACACATGAGGGGTCCGGGGGAGCGCGCTGCGGCGATTGCTGCAGCAAGCGAAGCGGGTCAGACCGCTCGACAGATGCTTGAATCCCGTGGCCTGGCCTGCCCCTTGATTACTGGCGCAGGCACCGGAACGTTTTGGCATGAGCGTGATTCGGGCGTGTTCGGCGAGCTGCAGCCGGGCTCCTACATTTTCATGGATCGAGACTACGCCGACAACGCGAGCGGGGCGGGTGACCTGCGCTTCGAACATTCGCTCTTTGTCTTGACCACGGTCATGAGCCGCCCGGGGCCGCAGCGCGCCATTGTCGACGCGGGATTGAAGGCGTCCAGTGTCGACAGCGGCATGCCTGTGGTGTGGCAGCGGCCAGGCCTGCGCTACCTGAAGGCGTCCGACGAGCATGGCGTGATCGAGCTGGATTCATCCGAGGCCCTCGATCTGGGTGACAAACTGATGCTGATCCCGGGTCACTGCGACCCCACCGTGAATCTGTACGACGAATTGGTCGTCGTGCGGAGGGGAGTGGTGGAAGACCTCTGGCCGATCAGCGCGCGGGGTGCGACACTTTGATCCCATTTCGGAACACGACCGAGGAGGAGACTTTCATGAGAACCAGTGTGCTTTCCATCGCTGTTGCGGGCTTGCTGGGTGCGGGCCTGGTTTCAGAGGCTGTCGCTCAGCCGGACGCTGCCCAGGGTTACCCGAACAAGCCGGTTCGCATCCTGCTGGGCTTTCCACCGGGTCAGGCGACCGATCTGCTCGCGCGTGCTGTGGCCAACGAGCTCACCAAGACCTTGGGGCAAAACTTCGTGGTGGAAAATCGGCCTGGCGCGGCGGGCATCATCGCCACGGAAATGGCGATCAAGGCGACGCCTGATGGCTATACCCTGCTTGCGACCTCGAGCGGCCCGCTGGCAGTCAATCCGTCGCTTTACAGCAAATTGCCCTACGATGTTTCCCGCGATCTGGCCATGGTCGCCGGCCTGGGTATCGTGCCCTACGCGATCATCGTGCCGCCGTCATCGCCGATCAAGAACATCCGGGATCTCGTCGCAGCCGCCAAAGCCAATCCGGGCAAACTGAATTACGCCTCGGGAGGCAGCGGCGTGACCAATCATTTGGCGACCGAAAGCTTCAAGCTGGCCGCGGGTATCGATATGCAGCACGTGCCCTACAAGGGCGGGCCGGCGGGTGTGGCCGACGTGGTGGGTGGCCGCATGGACGTGATGTTTGAGACCATGGCGGGCACCTTGCCCCTGATTCGGGACGGACGACTGCGCGCGATCGCAGTATCGAGCGCCGAGCGAGCCTCGGCGCTGCCAGATACCCCGACCATTTCGGAAAGTGGCGTGCCCGGTTTTTCCGCCGTTCCTTGGGTGGCGATGGCTGCGCCCATCAAGGTGCCGCAGGCCATCGTCGACAAGTTGAATTCGGAAATCAACAAGATTCTGAAAGGGTCGGAGATCAAGGCGCGCTTTGACGCGCTCGGAACCGATCCGATGGTGATGACGCCCGCGCAGCTCACCGACTACCTCAAGTCCGAAACCGAGAAATGGGCCAAGGCCGTCAAGGCCTCGGGCGCCAAAGTGGATTGAGACCGAGTCCCATCAGGAGGATTTAGCCATGAACCGTCGTGATTCACTGCTCTCCCTGGGCGCGCTGGGGCTCGCTCCCCTTGCGGTACAGGCTCAGGCCTACCCCTCCCGGCCGGTGACCTTGGTGGTCCCCTTTGCGGCCGGCGCATCGTCGGACACGCTCGCCCGCCTGATCTCTTCGCGGGCGGCAGCGCCGTTTGGCGGTCAGTTCGTTATCGAGAACCGGCCCGGGGCCGGAGGACTGGTCGCTGTCCAGCGTGTCGCCCGTGCGGCACCGGATGGCTACACGCTGTTGTGGGGCGGGGGCACGGCGATCACCCATGCGGTGATGCAGCCCAACCCCGGCTATGACGTGATGAAGGATTTCACCCAGATCGTCATGCTCGCTGAACATCCCGCAGTGCTGGGCGTGCGAGCCGATCAGCCCTGGAAGAACATCCAGGACCTGTTTGCAGCGGCCCGCGCCGCCAAAGGGGGGGCGCTGCGTTACGGTTCGGGGGGCATCGGCACCCCCGCGCATATGGCCGCAGCGGCGATGCTCAAGCTGATCGGCGCCGAGGGTATCCATGTCCCCTACAAGGGGGCGAATCAGGCCACGCTCGCGGTGGAGCAGGGCGAGGTCGACTTCGCTTTTGCCATCAGCAATATTGCCTTGCCCCGCCACCAGATCGGACGGGTCCGCATTCTGGTGTCCGCGGGCTCGGTTCGAATGTCGGCGCTGCCGGAGGTCCCGACCCTTGCCGAGACCCTGAAGGGCGGTCCGGTGGTGGTGAGCGGCTCGTCGGTCATCGGTCCGGCGGGCCTGTCGGCGCCGATCATCGACCGTATTTCGTCGGCCTTCTCGCAGGTGATGACCAAGGATGAGGATCTGCGCACCCGTCTGACTGCAGAGGGTGGGTCCATCGTTCTGTCCGGCAGTCCGGCCGCGTATCGGGCCGACTGGCCCGGCGAATTCAAGCGGCTGCAAGACCTCATCGCGGTTTCGGGCGTCCGCGCGGAATGATCACTGCAGCCCAGGCCTCGGCGTTCTTTTTCCGTTACGACAGTTTCGGTCTGCGCCGGGCGGGCGGCCCGGGCGATCTTGGTGCCGCGCAATGGCTGGCCGGCTTGATGGGCGAGCTTAATCGAGGCGAGGTTCGTTCGATCGATGTACCGTTCGAGCGCTTCGTGCCCGGTGAGGCCTATCTGCAGGCGCACGCCGGGCGGATCGACGGGCTGCCCTTGTTTGACGGCGGGTTGACCGGGCCCGAAGGTGTGTCAGGCCTCATGGGGTCGTTGGGCAGCGATGCTCCGATCGGCTTTGCCCTGATGGAACCATCGATGGCGAGCCTTCCGGGCAACGCCTTCGCCCGGGAACGAAGGGCGAGCCGTCACCTCGCGATGGTGGTGGCCCTGACCACGCGCGAGGGTGGCTTGGCGCCCTTGAATGCGCACGATCTCGATCGGCCCTTCGGCCCCCCGGTACTCCAGATCGCGGGCCGCGATGCCGAGCGCGTCGAAGGCCTGCTTCGGTCGGCAGAGGTGGTTCGCGTGATGGTCACCGGCCACCGCGAATCCTCGATCTCGCGAAATGTCCGGGTCGAACTGAGCGGGCAAGGCCCCCCCCTCCTGATCCTGACGCCCCGGACCTCCTGGTGGACCAGCACCGCGGAGCGGGCCGGCGGCATTTTTGCCTGGGCCGAGGCGCTTCGGGCGCTCGCCCAGTCGGAATCCTGTCGGGCTCCGGTGATCGGCCTTGCAACCTGCTGTCACGAGCTGGGCCACATCGGTGCCCATCAGGCGTTTGCCGCAGAGCCCTCACTTGCCAACGAGTCATCGCTGGTCATCCATCTTGGTGCCAATCTGGGCACCGCGACTGAGCCCACGTTGACCGTACGGAGCAACGTCGAGGGCCTCGCCGATCAAATGTCGGCAGCCTTGATGCGCGAGGGATACCCCAAGGACGCGATCAAAGCGGTCACGGGCGGCAAGGCGGGCGGCGAGGCGCATGAAATCGAGCAGCGAGGGGGACGCTATCTTTCGCTGATTGGCACCAATCCTTGGTTCCATGCGCCGGAGGACCGGTGGCCCAAGACAATCGATTTGGAGCGCGCCACCGCCATTGCCCGAGCTGTCGCCGAAGTTGCCCTCGCGCATCAGAGCGCACGCTGACCAGGGCGCAGCAGGCAGGCCCCACCGGCCGAGCTCAAAACCCTGTCGTACCGATCGGACTGTTGATGCCAGCGGGATCCAAAGCGATACCATCGCTTCGTTACCCTCCACAACAAGGACTCCCCATGACTCACCCCTCCCAGACGCTCGACGCTGTACGCAGCGAGATCGAGGCCCTCCGTCCTGGCCGATCCGCTCTGGATCGGCGCGGCTTTGTCGTTACGGCGCTTGGCACTGGCTTTGCCGCGTCGGTTGCGCCGACCGGGAGCCTTTTGGCTCAAACGATCACCACCGACACGCAGGGGCTCAATGCCGGAGAGGTCCGCATCCCGGCGCCGGGCGGCGATATGCCGGCCTATCGGGCCATGCCGGCGAGCGGCACCGGCCACCCTGTACTGTTGGTGGTTCAGGAGATCTTTGGTGTTCATGAACACATCAAGGACGTCTGCCGACGCTTCGCGAAACTCGGCTACCACGCGATTGCGCCCGAGTTGTTCGCACGACAGGGTGATCCGTCGAAGTATTCTTCGGTGCCTGAACTTTTCAAGAATGTCGTCTCGAAGGTTCCGGATGCTCAGGTGATGGCCGATCTTGATGCGACGGTGGCCTGGGCGGGTGCCCAGGGAGGTGACCTGAAGCGGGTGGGCATCACGGGGTTTTGCTGGGGCGGTCGGGTTGTTTGGCTCTACGGCGCCCACTCCAAGACCTTGAAGGCGGGCGTCGCCTGGTATGGCCGTTTGACCGGGGACAGCACTGCGCTGACCCCTGAGCATCCCTACGCGGCTGCGGCGAAGCTCAATGCGCCCGTGCTGGGTCTCTACGGAGGCCAGGACACCGGGATTCCGCTCGATACCGTTGAGGAGATGAAGAAGCGGCTGGCTGCAGGTTCGGCGGCAGCGCGCGCTTCGAGCTTCGTGATTTATCCGGATGCGCCCCACGCCTTTCATGCCGACTACCGGCCGAGCTATCGCAAGGAGGCGGCTGAGGACGGCTGGAAGCGTTGCCTCGCCTGGTTCAAGCAGCAGGGGGTTTGAGGAACCGGTCGGGGCCCAGGGAGTCTCATGGAAAACTTCACCTCATCTGAGCCTGTCCCGGGTCAGTCGGGCGCCCTTGCCGATCTTCGGGTTGTCGAGATCTGCAATACGATTGCCGGCCCGGCATGCGCCCGCATGCTGGCCGATTTCGGCGCATCCGTCACAAAAATCGAACCCCTGGAAGGCGACGGGGTTCGACAGATGGGCCGACACGTCGGCGACGTCTCCCTCTATGCAGCCACCATCCTCCGCAATAAGCAGTCGGTTGCGCTCGATCTGAAATCGGATGAGGGTCGGGCCATTGCCTTCGAGCTGATCCGTCGCTGCGACATCCTGGTGGAGAACAATCGACCGGGCGTGATGGAGCGTCTGGGCTTGGGCTACGACACGCTTTCAGCTGCAAATCCCGGTCTCATCATGGTGCGGATCAGCGGCTATGGCCAGACGGGACCCTACGCAGATCGTCCTGGATACGGCGCGATTTGCGAGGCCGTGGGCGGCGTGCGGCACATGACGGGCGACCCGGACCGTCCCCCTGCCCGCGTAGCCCTCGCCACCACGGACTATCTCACGGCGGTCTATGCGGCTTTCGGTGCGATGGCCGCCGTTCACGAGCGGCGCCGCAGCGGTCTGGGTCAAGTCGTCGACACCGCGCTCTATGAGACCGCCTTCTCCCAGATGGAGCCCTACGTGCCGGCCTATGAAAAGCTCGGTACTGTCCCCGGCCGGGTGGGGCCCAATTTGCCCACGATGGCCCCGAACAGCATCTATCCGAGTTCGGATGGTGCCTGGGTCCTCATCGCGGCCAACAGCAACGTGATCTTCGCGCGGCTCGCGCGCCTGATGGCCATGCCCGAATTGCTCGAGGATGAACGCTTTGCGACGATCCGGGCGAGGGGGCTGCCCAACAATATGAGGGAGCTGGACGCCCTCATTGGCCGATGGACATCGGGCTTCGATGCTGCAGCCCTTGAGGCTATGTTGGGCCAGGCCGAGGTGCCCAATGCGCGGGCCAACACGATTTCCGACATCTTCAGCGACCCGCACTTCCGAGCGCGAGACATGCTGCTGGAAGTCGCTCATCCGACGCTGGGACATACCGTCCAGGCCGGAGTGGTCCCACGGCTTTCACGCACGCCCGGCAGCGTTCGCCACACCGGTCCCGATACCGGCGCTGACACTCGGAGGGTGCTGTCCGGCCTGGACTACCCTGACGACCAAATCGAATCGCTGATCAATCGGGGCATCGTCGGTCCGCCGGATCGAAAGCCCTGAGGGTTTGAGGCTCCATGGCCCCGAGCCTGCCCATCTCGAGGCGACGAACGCTCGAGGGCTCGTCCGAAGGAAGCGATTATTCGGGCTTGATGCCCGCCGCCCGTACCACCTCGGGCCAGCGTTTCAATTCGTCCTTGATGAAGGCATCGAACTGTTGTGGTGTGCCCCCGATGATATCGGCGGACTGACTCTCAGTGATGGCTTTTCGGATGGCCGGGTGCTCAAGCGCCTGGTTGAACACCGCATTGATTCGGGCCACCAGTGCGGGTTCCATGCCTGCCGGCCCGACGATGCCGTGCCACACGCTCACATCAAAGCCGGGCAGGGATTTGGCGACGGCGGGGACCTCAGGGAGCTGCCTCATCGACCGAGCCGAGATGCCGGCGAGCGGGCGCACCTTGCCCTCCCTGATCTGCGCAAGAGAGGTCGACACTGTGATGATCGCGGTGTCCGCGTCGCCCCGCATGAGAGAGGTCAGCATCTCTGCCCCGGATTTGTAGACGATGTTGACCTGGTCAATACCGGCGAGGCTATTGAGGTGAGCCATGTAGAGGTGGGTCCAATTGCCCAGGCCCGCAGAGGCGTAATTGAATTTGCCCGGCTGCTGCTTGGCAGCAGCAATGAACTCGTCCAGCGTCTTATAGGGCAGGCTCGACCGAACCAGCACGATGGCAGGCAAGTTGGCGACATGTACGATCGGCGTAAACGCCGTGTGCGGGTCGTAGGTGAGCTTCGCCAGGGTATGCGATACCGCGTTGGGGCCCACCTCAGCCAAAAACAGCGTGTAACCATCGGGTTTTTCGCGGGCAACCGTACCCGCAGCGATCGTTCCGCCCGCTCCCGGGCGGTTCTCGACGACCAGCGGATGGGGTGTGCCGATTTGCGAGAACCCGTTAGCGAGATTTCGAGCGAGAGTATCCGCGGCACCACCGGCACCGACGGTCACCAAAAGTCGGACCGGGCGTTCGGGCCAGGTGCCTTGAGCGAACACCGCAGTCGATGCGAGCGCCAACGCTGCGGTGCTTAAGGCGAGTCTGGTGAAAGGATTCGATATCGGGCGGTGTTTGAGCATTTCGTTTCCCCTTGTTCGGGCCGACGGGTCAGGCGCGTTTAGAACATTTCTTTCATTCTGACGGCCTGCGCAGCCACTCGCAACGAAGGGCATGGCCGCAGGCGGGTCTCCGAGTTCAGGCCAGGATAGGCTCCGGCATCACGATCGATCCTCGACCCCGAGGAAATCAAACCAGAGATGGCTCCGATCATGCGAGGCCTTGATTCGAACGGTCTGACCGACGCGCACATCGGGCGCCTGGTCGAAACCGTAAAAGATGTGTTGCCAGCCGGATATCGTCCTGCGGTCCAGCGGATGGTTTTCGTAGTGTACGGTGGGAGAAAAGTCGAGCCTGATCCATTGGATGAGGCCAAGACAACGCCCGTCTGCGCTCGCGGTGATCGGGCTCTCACGTACCTCGGGTGGAAAGCTGGACTGGTGCTCGAAGTCGAAGCTGAAGACGGGTATCGCATCGCTCAGCAGGATCGGTGACAGGTCTTCTCGGTAGAGGGGTTTTCGGCGAGGTTGAATCCGGTTGAACGCAGACAGGTCGAAACCGTGTGCCGATTCGATGCGCGTGTTGCCCGCGATATCGCTGCCCGCAACCAGAGCAACCATCACATGGGCCCGTGCCGGCAGAATTTTCGCGCCAGGCTTGAGCAGTCTGGCCTTGGCATCCTCGAGCGCCGACAGTACGTGCTCGCCGAGAAGTTCGCTTGAGAAAATCTCGTGAACCAGCACATCCGCCAGTCGGGGCAACTCGGCGCCCATCGAAATCTGCTGCGAGGGTTTGGCAATCACGTGAACGCGGTCTGCATAACCGTTCTGAGCGACCACCTCGCGAGCCGTCTCTGCGACCAGACTGACCGCCTCGCAGGTCACGACCGAGCCGGCGCCCAACTGCGCTGCCATCATTGAGAGCAGACCCGAGCCGGTGCCGATCTCGAACACGAGGGTGTCTGTCGTCAATGTCGCTCCGGCCAGTCCCTCATGGTAGGCCTTGTTGCGCTGATGCTCGTTCATCATCGGGACATGCCAGACCGGCACCAGTTCGCTCAGGATCCAATCGCGGCCCAGTCGGGCGGTAAAGTTTTTGGGATTTGCCTGGAGAGCCCGTTCGCACAAGGTCAGTGCGTCTCGGGCACGATTCAGGCGTACGAACAGAGTGGACAGCCGCTTGAGCGCGATTTCCGAATTCGGATCGATTCGAAGAACGGCCTCCAGGTCCTCGATGGCCGCTTCACTTCGCTCGAGCTGAAGGCTGATTTCGGCTCGAGCGAGGCGCGCCGTAGCGCTTTGGGGGCTCAGGTTCAATGCGTCATCGAAGGCAACCAACGCTTCGCCGGGGCGGCCCAGGCGGCTGAGCGCATTGCCTGCTCCGATGAGCGCATCAGTCGATTTCTCGATTGCATTGGAGCGGTTGAAACAATCGAGTGCGAGCTCGTTGGCGCCCTGAGCCGCATGGCATTTCCCCTGGATGGTCCAGGCTTCGACGGCGCCCGGATTGAGTTGAAGTCCCGCCCGAGCGGCTTCAATGGCAGAGTCGAACTGACCGAGCATCAGGCAGCAATAGCCCAGCGCGACGTGGCCATCCCATTCCTGCGGGAATCGTTCGGTGTAACGTTGATATCCGCTGGCTGCGTCCACCATGCTCCCCAGTTGCTGAAAACAAAGGGCCTGGTTGAAGCACGCGTCCTTGTCATCGGGCGTATGTTTGAGTAAAAGCGCGTAGTTCAAAGCGGCCTCGGTATAGCGCCCCGTCGCCGTGAGCATGATCGCCAGCAACCTGAGTGCGGCCATGTCCGATGGCTGGGCTCGTATCAAGGCTTCACATGCGGCTATCGCTTGGGCTGGGCGGCCTCTGGAAAACTCAGCCTGAAGTCGGTCTAGATCCGGACGTAACATGGGCATGGGCATTCCGATCGTAAGGGGGTTGCAGTCGATAGCTTGACCGATTCGAGGTCGGTCAGCCGCAATCCGCATGGAGCAAAAGAATACCCGCTTCCTCGCTCGGGACCCATGCGCCTGGCCCCTTCGCTCAGCCTCCGCGGCGCTTGATCAGCCCCAGCATGCTCCGCCCATCCGGTGCTTTCGAGACGTAGTATTCCGCTCCGGCCGAGTCCCGGCTGATCATTCGGGCTTGCGAAATCACGTCAGGATTGGATACGGGGAGCGCCATCTGCTGGCAGAACTTGCTGACGTTGCCAGACGACATGATCTGTATGAATGCAGCGGGCGAGTTCGCAAGATGCCCCATCATGGTCTCGGCGAGGTGGCCCATCGGCTCCATGCAAATCAGCTGCACCGAATACAAAGGCATTTCACGGCGCAGACGCTCCGCCCGCTCGCGTGCACGCGCTTCTTCGGCCGCTGACCGCGCGGCTCGGACCTGCAGAGCCGACCTCTTGTTCTTCGCCCCCTCCGCTTCGTCGGCGAGAAAGCTCAGCAGGTCCTCAAGGTCAGTCGATTTGGAGTAGCCCGAACCCTGCATCCGGGCGCTCGCTGCACGATGCCCGGCAAGGTCGGTGATCTTGAACTCGGCGAGAGCTTTGACCTGCGAGGCGTTCGCCTTGAGCTCAGCCGCAAGATTCAGCTGGGCGACGCTGGCGTATCCCCGTTTGCTTGCATAGGCCTCGTGGAGTTCGCTGTGCGTCCGAAGAGGGAGCAGCTGGTAACGCAGCTTTTCCCTGTCCAATGCGGGCAGCAGGGCACTCGCCTCCGAGCCTGTGAGAATCAGACCCGAGCAACCGCCCTTCTGTACCAGCGCCCAGAGCTTTTCGAGATCATCGCTCAGTTCGTCGAAGCGCCAGTCTGAGTCCACACGCGAGGCTTTAGCGAAATCGGCCAAGGTGGCGTATCCACCGGCCGACCAAGATGCGCCTTCGGCTTTGCGCGTCTTGATCGTGCAGGCGGCCGCCTTTTTGTTGTTTGGGAGGATGACGGCGAGGAAGTCGTCAGGGCGGCTGGCCAGCTGGGCGGCGATCTCTTTACGGGCGGCCTCCTCGGCCGCCGCAGCCTCGGCGAGCTTCTTGGCGGCAGCATCGGCGCGGGCCTGCAGATCGGCATGGCGCAGTTCACCGATCACCAGAAGGTTTCCGCTATCGATCAATGGCTTGATCCGGCCCAGCTCGGCTCGGTCAAAGAGTCCGACCTTCAGGCCAGGGCAGACCCGTTCAAGCCCGGAGGCGGACGCATTGGGGGCTCCCGACGCTCCCCCAGGGCTTCGAGGGCCACCCGGTTGACCGACGCACTTCTGACCGGCGTTGCTGCGAATTTCGCTCGGATCCAGTCCGCGCGTTTCCAGGGTGAGGCCTCGCGTCTTCGCGATGTCCGAGACCGCAGCCTTGATCTCTGCGAGCAAAGGGGGAGGCAGCTGCTCGTAGCGAGTCAGGATGATCGTCGAAGACTGGGCGCTGGCGCGCACCAAATCGACGACCACCGGCCCGGATTTCTGTTGGATGACCGTCTTGCCGTCGAGCGATTTGCTGACTTCGAACTGGCCGGCGGAGGGGTTCAGAACCAGCAGAAAATCCGGTCGCTCCCGAAGAAAGGCAGCCCGTTCTTCGGCAAGGCGCGCCTCTTCGGCCTTGCGGGCTTCCTCGGCTTTGCGCGCCGCCTGCTGCTGTTCTTCGCGCTTGGCCTGCTCCTGTTCGACCCCTTTCATCCGGGTCGCTTCCTTGAACATCGCATTGGAGTCGGCGATGATGCGGCGACATTCGTTGGCGAGAGCCGACTGCTGAGCAGGGGGCCAAGTCTTCACCCGCTGCTGCATCCTGGCATCGTCGTAGAACATGCTTTCACAGGCAAGCGCCCGAGGCATGACGGTCTTGTTATACAACTCCGTGAGTTGAGCTAAGGTCATCCCGTTGGCCGGTCGCGGCGTTTGCTGCATCTCGCTGATGATCGCCTCGGGCGGCGCGGTGTAGTAAGACTGCGGCACCTTGCCTTGAGCGGCAGCGTTGGGGCTCAGTACTGCGCATGCGAGGGCGATGAGGCTGTTTCGGGCGATAGGAGATGGGGACATCATGATGGAGGGCCGTTGGGATTGGGAGGGTGAGGGCTGCGGGGTCGAGGCGGCAGCAGGTTCCTCGAGCCAGCCCTCAATCTACAGTCCTGTTGCTCCCCAGTCTTTGAAGCCGACCGGAAGCGTCTATTTTTTGCCCAGAAGTTACGTGGACCGCGGGCGGCGCGCAGGCTCCTTCGGTGCTCAGATCCTCTGGCACACTCCAGTGGCCCCGATGGACGGGTCCACCACAAAGTAGGTGGCTGAGGGGCGCGACCTGTATCGCGGTGACCAGCAGCGCTCCGCCGGCAAAGCAGGCCGCGAGTTTGAGATGGGTGAGCAGAGTCTTCATAGTCAGTCCCTTTTTCTCGGGTGGCGGTCAAGGCCTGGGGTCGAACCTGCTGTGCGCCACCCGGCGCGATCGAATCGGGTGTTTTGGACGGGAGCGTGGCCAGTAAAGACGACGGAGTACGCCCGGTCAATCAAACCCGACGCTTGCGCTTCGGTTTCGGTCCTGACCCGGTTGCCAGCCTCGGCCGAGGCGTCCACAATCACGAGGCCGCCCAACACCGAACCTCGCCCGACCCCGGCCGCCGATGAGCCGCGCTCCAGAACCCGCGTTCGATCCCTCTCCGCTTGCGCCCATGGCGAGCCCGGCCTACCGAATCCTGTGGGGGGTATCCCTGTCGGCAACGCTCGCGACTTGGATGACCGACGTGGCCGCAGGATGGCTGATGATCGGCATGACCACCTCGCCCTTGTGGGTGGCGCTGGTCCAGAGCGCTTCGACGCTGCCCACCTTTCTGCTCGGGCTGCCCCTGGGCGCGATCGCCGACATGACCGACCGGCGCCGCTACATCATCGTTTCGCAGCTCCTCATCGCTGCTGCGGCGCTGCTTGCCTGTGCGGTGGTGCTGACCGGAAACTTGACTCCCCCGCTGCTATTGGCGCTCAGCTTTGCGAGCGGCATCGGATTCGCGATGCGTAACCCCGGCATTGCGGGTGCGTTGCCGCAGACCGTGCCGCGCAGCCAGCTGCCCCAGGCGCTCGCCTTGAACTCGGTTGCGCTCAATTTCTCGCGGGTGATCGGACCGGGTATCGCAGGCGTCTTGATCGCGTCGGCGGGCACTGCAGCGGTCTATGCGCTCAATGCGATCATCGCCCTGGCCGGTTGCGTAGCTTTGCTCCGCTGGCAGCCCCAACCCCCGCCGGCAAGACCTGGGTCGACGCGGCTGTTCGCGGTCATGGCGGAGGGTATTCGGTATGTCGCCGGATCCGCGCCGATGATCAAGGTGATTGTTCGCACGGCGCTGTTTTTCGGCCACTCGACGATCTTGCTCGCCTTGCTGCCGCTTGTTGCGCGGCGCCTTGATCCCGGCGATCCGACCGCCTATGGGCTCCTGTTCGGCTCGCTCGGCGCGGGCGCGGTGTTCGTTTGCCTGTTCGTGCTGCCGCGGATGCGAAATGCCGTGGCCCCCGAACGAATGGTGCTTGCCGGAACCCTCGTGATCGCCACCTCCATGCTGGTGGTCGCATTGTCCCCTTGGATCTGGCTATCGGCGCTGGGCATGTTCACGGCCGGGATTGCCTGGACTGGCACCGGCAACACCCTGACCACGCGTGCTCAGCTCGGCCTGCCCGATGAGCTTCGCTCGCGTGGCATGTCGATCTATATGGGGTGCATGCTGGGCGCCAACGCGGTGGGCGCATCGATCTGGGGCTGGCTCGCGAGCCACATCGGCATTTCGGCGGCGATGGCGACGGCGGCTGTATCGATTGTGTTATGGGCCATCGCGCTCTATCGGGGGTGGACGCCCGGGCGTGACCGCGGAGCATCATGAACGGGGCGATCCGTTGGGGGCCCGAACGCTGGACCTGCGGATCAGGTCAGGCTCGGTCCGACCAAGTCTGAATCGGGACGGCGCCGAAAGAACACGGTCCCTGCTTTGAATCATTGTCCGGACAGGATGACCGTCGCCAAGACAATGCAATCGCACTGAATAGACAAGGCGATTGCATTACCGTGCAGGGCCTCTACCCTTTTGAGCGGAGCGCGCCATGCCTGCCACCCTCGACGCCGAATCCACGCTGACCGACCGCTACCAGACCACGGTGCCGGAAACCGTGCGTCGCGCCCTGCGGCTCAGCAAGCGAGACAAAATCCACTACAGCATCCGCCCCAGTGGCGAAGTGGTGCTAACCCGAGCCGAAGCCTCCGAAGGTGACGATCCGGTGCTCGGCCAGTTCCTGGGCTTTCTGGCACGCGACATTGCGAGCCATCCCGAGCGCCTGCGGGCAGTGGATGCAGGCCTTGTTCAGCGGATCCAGTCGCTGGTCGGCGGCATCGAGGTCGATCTTGATGCCGCCCTGACGGCAAACGATGAATGAGCCCGGGCGAGACCGCGCCCCTGGTGATTCACGAATGGAGCGCCTTTGCCCACCCGCTGTTCCTTGCACAGATTGAAGCGTTGGCGCAGCAGGTCGAGGCCTTCAAACAAAAGGATCCGGCCAGGTACGTGAAGAAGAACGCCAGCAAGCGGTTGGCGGCGATCACCAAGTTGGCGTTCGACCTCATCCCGCAAGATCCAGCCCGTCCGGAATACCGGCAAGGCGGCACCTTGGGTGATGACCACAAGCATTGGTTCCGGGCGAAGTTCTTCCAGCAGTACCGCCTGTTCTTCCGCTACCACGCGCCCAGCAAAGTGATCTTGTTTGCGTGGGTCAATGATGAGGACGCCAAGCGCGCCTACGAAGGCGGCGACGATGCCTACCGGGTGTTTCGCAAGATGCTGGAAAGCGGCCATCCTTCTGACGACTGGAACCAGTTGCTGGCCGAGGCTCGTGCAGAGGGGCAGCGTTTGCAACAGTTACGAGACAGCCATCTTTGCGTTCGAACACCAGAGCGCGTCCAGCGCGTTGTTACTCACCCGCCGAAAAACGCAGGCGCTCCCCAATTACCGGACGCCGCCGAGTCCACTGTGTAGTTCGTCAACGCGAAGGATGTCGTCAAGGCGAACCCCGAACCTGCGATTGTGATTCCGCGACTCGGCGCTGCAGTCCGGCTACTCATGTATTCAGGCTCTCTCGTCGCGCAATCCGCTTGAGGATAGTGGCCATCTGCTCTCGCGCGCGCTCGGTGTCGTAGTGATCCTGGAGATTGAGCCAGCTCTGGGCATCGGTTCCGAAGTAGGCTCCAAGCCGCAGCGCCGTATCAACCGTGATACCGCGCATGCCTTTGACGATCTCGTTGATGCGTCTGGCAGGAACACCGATCGCCTTGGCGAGCGCGTACTGGCTGAGCCCCATCGGTTTGAGCCAGTCCTCCAGCAGGATGACACCCGGGTGAACAAGGGGAATCTGCCGCTTCATTGTGTAGCCATCCTCAGTGATAGTCGATGATCTCGACATGGTGCGCGTGGCCGTCATGCCACATGAAACATATCCGCCACTGGTCATTGATCCGGATGCTGTACCGGCCGCGGCGGTTGCCGCTAAGTGCCTCGAGTCGGTTCCCGGGAGGCACTCTTAGGAACTGCAGTGTTGTGGCAGCGTTGAGTTGCTGCAGCTTTCGCAATGCCACCAATTCGAAATTTCGAAAGCGACGGACCCGAACCCCATTGAAGAGCGCTTCGGTATCGGGGCATTCAAATGACCGAATCATGCAGAATAGTAACGGCGGTCGATATTAACGGCAAGCGTTATTAGAGACGTGAGCCGACAAACAAAAACCCGCAGGCGCTTCCGGCTGGAACCGGGCAAAACACTGCGGGTTGGAACGCTTGGAAACGGACGCCAAGCGGATCGAATTTGGTGGCGCATCAGGGACTCGAACCCCGGACCTGCGGATTATGATTCCGTCGCTCTAACCGACTGAGCTAATGCGCCAGAACCGATCATGTTACCCAGTTCGGCGCAGATCTGTCAAAAAAGGCCTTCGGCCCCGCCGCATCAGCCCAGCACGCCGCGCTTGCGAAGCCCATCGCGATCCTCGGCCGAAAGCCCCAGCTCTTTGAGCACCTCGTCGGTGTCTTCCCCCAGGCGCGGTGCGGCCGTCCGGATGGCCCCAGGTGTTTCGGATAGGATCGGCACCACCCCGGGAACCAGAAGCGAATCGCCATCGCGCGTCTTGATCCGCTGCAACATGCCGCGCGCCTGGTAGTGAGGGTCTTCGACGATGTCTCGCGCGGTGTAGATCCTGCCGGCCGGCACCATCGCCCGTCCCAGCGCTTCGAGGACCTCGCTGACCGAGCGAGTGGCCGCCCATGCCCCGATGGCCTGATCAATTTCGGTCACTCGCTTGACCCGACCCGCGTTATTGGCAAGCGCCGGGTCTTCGGCCAGGTCACTCCGCCCAATGGCGACCATCAGCCTTCGGAAAATACTGTCTCCATTGCCCGCGATCAGCACTGCGCCGTCGCGGCAGGCGTAAGCGTTCGACGGCGCGATTCCGGGCAGGGCGGACCCCGCCGGTTCGCGCACGGCGCCAAAGGCGTCGTACTCCGGGATCAGGCTCTCCATCACATTGAGTACCGCCTCATTGAGCGCGACGTCAATGACCTGACCTCGGCCGCCCTGCGCAGTTCTGTGCTGGAGGGCCACCAGGACACCTATGGTTCCGTGCAGCGCTGCAAGGGTGTCGCCGATCGAAATTCCGCATCGCACCGGAAGTCGGCCGGGCTCTCCGGTGAGATAGCGCAGCCCACCCATCGCCTCACCGATCGCACCAAAGCCCGGCAGATCCCGATAGGGTCCGCTCTGGCCGTATCCTGAAATCCGGAGCATGATCAGCCCGGGGTTGGTCTTCGAGAGGGTCTCGTATCCCATCCCCCATGACTCGAGCGTACCGGGCTTGAAGTTCTCGATCAGCACATCGGCGCTGTCGATCAGCTTACGTGCCAGCGCCTGTCCTTCGGGGTTTCGCAGATCGAGGGCGATGGATCGCTTGTTGCGGGATTGGACCTGCCACCACACCGAGGTGCCATCTTTCACCATCCGCCAACCCCGCAGGGGATCGCCCTGTCCAGGGGGTTCGATCTTGATCACGTCCGCGCCGAAGTCGGCGAGGGTTTTGCCCGCAAAGGGCCCTGCGATCAACTGTCCCATTTCGATCACCCGAAGCCCTTTGAGGGCTTGGGGTTGGATTGAGCGGTCGTTTCGAGCATTGGTGGTCATGGTGCCAAGTCCGGAATTGAAGTGCGATCACGAGGCGCGGGCCCGGAAACTTGACCTGAACCATTTGCGCCGGTTGACGTACGCGTCAGTGATTCCCAGGCCGGGAAAATCGTAAGTATCCTTCGAAACATGTTCGATCTCTGGATGGGCGGATCCTCATGCAGTCATTTCTTGTTGCGACGATCGTTCTCGCCGCCGCGGCGCTGTCGGGTTGTGCCAGTGTTCGGACCGTCGATACTTCGGTCCTGGCCATTGCAGCCGCGCCCAGCGACTACGCCTGGCGAGGCGCGACCTACGACTTTGAACGACTGCCCTCGCTCGCCCTGCGGCCCGAGACCCAGATGGCCGAACTGCATGCAGAGCGTGCGCTCACAGAGATCGGTTTGCGCAAGTTTTCGGCTCAGGCCGGAGCGCCCGGATCCTCTGCGCAGCTGAGCGTCCTGGTGGGTTTTCAGGGCTTTCGCTACCTGCCCACAGGGTCTTGGGGCCAGCCGCTTTTTGGCGAATTCGAGCTCTATGGTGGGATCGGCCGCGGGGTGCCCTGGGGCTCCGGCTGGGGCCTGGGAATGGGGGTCAACCTTCCGCCACCGCCCCGTTATCGTCGTGAGGTGAGCCTGATTTTTCGGGACCTCAAGACCGGCCGCATCGTTTACGAAAGCCGAGCCGTTTACGACGGGCCTTTCAGTGAGAGCGCCGAGGTGTTTTCCGCGCTCTTCAAGGCTGCGCTGACTGATTTCCCCACCCCCCCTCAGGGAATCCGCCAGGTCATTGTGAATATCGGGCGTTGACCTAGGGCGCTGCTGTTTCTTGACAGGCGCAGTTCGATCAACGACATTCACCGCTCGATCGATGTACCGGCCCTTTGTCGGCGAGGTCAGGCCTTCGCTGAGTCGGACTGGTCGCGAATCTGAATATCAAAGGAGGGTGAACACAATGAAAATGATCAAGGTGCTGCTGGGCTGCTCGCTCATTGCGACCGGACTGGCCCATGCGCAGGGCAGCTATCCCAACCGCAGTGTGGTGATCGTCAATCCCTGGACGGCGGGCGGGCCGGCCGAGGCGCTGATTCGGCCGGTCGCGGAGCGACTCAGTCAAAGGCTCGGCCAGCCCTTCGTGATCGAGACCAAGGCTGGAGCGAACGGCACCATCGGATCGAACTTTGTGGCGCGCTCCAAACCCGACGGCTATACCTTGCTTTTCGGACACGTCGGACCGACCGCGATCAGTCCGGCAATGGCACAGAAGCCCCCCTATGATTCGATCAAGGACTTCGCCCCGATCACTCAACTGTCGTCCGGTGCGACCGTGCTGGTCGTGCGTCCCGACTTCCCGGCCAAGACCTTGAAGGAATATCTCGATTACGCCAAAGCCAACCCCGGCAAGGTGTCCTACGGCTCAGTGGGGCCGGGCAGTACCACGCATATCGCCGGGGCGATGGTGGCGCACTTGATGCGTACTGAAATGGTCCATGTGCCCTACAAGGGCTCGGCACCGATCAATACGGATTTGATCGGTGGTGCGATCTCGTCGGCCTTCGTCAACATCGCGGGCGCCATGGCCTTGATCAAAGAGGGGCGCCTGCGGCCCATCGCCACAACCACTCTCAAACGTCCGGCGGTATTTCCTGACATTCCAACCGTTCACGAACTTCTTCCCGGCTTCGAGATCAACTCGTGGTACGGCCTGCTCGCTCCCGCGGGAACGCCCGCCGAGATCGTGAACAAGCTCCATGCCGAGGTCGCCGAGATCCTCAAGCAACCGGATATCCGTGAGCGCATGACCAGTAATGGCAATGATCCCGAGGGCACCTCGCCGCAGGAGTTTGCAGCCAAGATCAAGGCGGATCTGAAATGGTGGGCTGACGCGGTCTCCGCCGCCAACGTGAACAATTGATGAGCCTCGATCATGCGGTCGGACCGGTCCCGGTCCGACGCGGTTTCGTGGACGTTCAGGAAGGACAGGTTCATTTTCGCCATGCCGGGCTTCACCTGCTGGGGCGGGTGCGGCCGCTTGTGATGCTTCACGCGTCTCCTGGATCAGCCCGCATGCTGGAACCGCTGATCGCGGCGATGGGTGTGACCCGACCGGTGATCGCGCCCGACACCTTGGGCAATGGCGATTCCTCGGCCCCGTCGGGCGGTCAGCCTGAAATACCGTATTACGCCGATGCTCACGCGCGAGCGATCGAGGCACTTGGCATCGAAGATTACGATCTGTATGGCAGCCATACGGGGGGCAACCTCGCCATCGAGCTTGCCGTGACGCATCCGGCGCGCGTGAAGAGTCTCATCCTTGACGGGATTTCCCTCTACACCCGTGCCGAGCGCGAAGACATGCTGCAGCACTACGCGCCGGATGTCCGGATCGACGCCCAGGGCAGTCAGCTGCAGTACATCTGGACCTTTGTACGGGATGCCTATCTCTTCTGGCCCTGGTACCGACGTGAGGCGGCCGCCCGTCGTCCGCTGGGATTGCCCGATCCTGGCGCACTGCACGACAAGGTGATCGAGGTACTGAAGGCTGTACGCACTTATCCCTTGTCGTACCGGGCGGCGATCCGCTACGAGAAGGAGGCGCGACTGCCGCTGATCCGGGTACCGCTCTTGTTCGCCTGCGCCCGTTCGGACATGTTGTACATGTATTTTGATCGAGTCCGTGAGCTCTTGCCGGCTCATGCCCGTTCGATCGTGACCGAGGGGGTCGGATCGCCGGACGCGCTTTCGGCGACTGTCTCGGCTTATGACCAGTTTATTGATGGCCTGAAGCGCTGATCGGCGAGATTCCATGAACGCTTTCGACATTGCTGCGATCGACGCGGTGGTCAACCTTTGGACGCCCGAGGCCGTGGCGATCCGTCCTAACCGTGATGATTTTTTCGGCGGCAAGATGAATGTCCGCGATCACACGCTGTCAGGCGTGAGTCTGGACGAGAAGCTGCGCAGGATGGATGCGGCGGGCATCGAGCGGGCGTTCCTGATTGCCACCAAGGTGGGACCGGAAGGGCACCGTGCGAGCTATCACATTCCCTACCGCATGGTCGCCGAGGCGGTTAACCGCTATCCCGATCGGTTCAATGCCATCATCGGTCTGGATCCGACCCAAGGCATGCGAGGCGTCCGCGAGCTTGAACAGGCGGTGCGTCAGGATGGTTTCATCGGCGCTCACTTCTATCCGCACTGGTATGAGCTGGCGCCGGACCATGCGCGTTGGTACCCCTTCTATGCCAAGTGCGTCGAGCTCGATGTTCCGGTGCAACTCCAGGTGGGGCAATCGATGATCTACGATCCCACCTACCCGATTCGCAGCGTGGGGCAACCAATCACCCTGGACGCCGTTGCCTGCGATTTTCCCGAGCTCAAGATCATCGGGATCCATGTCGGCATTCCTTGGACCGAGGAGATGCTGGCCATGGCCTGGAAGCACCCGAATGTCTATATCGGGAGCGATGCACACGCGCCCCGATACTGGCCGGCCTCTTTCGTTCACTACATCAACACCTTCGGCCAGGACAAAGTGCTGTTCGGGACCGATTTTCCGATTCTCGATTTCCTGCAGACTCGCGAGCAGATCGAAGCCCTCGAACTGCGTCCCGCGGCCAAGAAAAAACTGCTGCGTGACAACGTCCTGCGTGTTTATGGGCTTGATGCGCGCGGTCGCCGCTTGCCTGGCTGAAGGACCTACCCTCCCGATGGATGCCTCAATCCTGCTTCCGGCCTGCGTCAACATCGCGGATCAGCTCGAGCTTCACGCCCGGCACCGACCCACCCACCCGGCGATCGTGCATGGGGCTACGGTGCTCGATTTTCAGAGCCTCAGGCGGGCGGTTTGGCAGCGAGCCGCGCGGCTCATGGACCTAGGAGTTCGCCCGGGCGATATCGTCGGGGTGGCGCTCGATGACTCGATTGAGCACCTGCTCATGCTCTGGGCGGTGGCGCGCGCGGGCGCTGTGATCTTGCCAATGGACTGCCGGTGGAGCGCCGCCGAGAAAGAGCGCTTGTGCGCTCACTTTCTCCCGGCTCGGGTCATGGTCGAAGCCGGCGGCAAGCTCGACGGGATTGCCTGCGTCGAGACTGGGCCAGAGTGGCTCGAGGCCCTTGACCACACCGGCATCGAGCGGGATTTTCCTGACGGCGATCGGGGCCTGGTGTTGTCCTTGTCCTCCGGGACGACGGGTCGGCCCAAAGGCCCAATGCTCTCTCACCAAAAATTTGTCGCGAGATTCCTGACCCATTGGGTCGATCTAGGCTTGGGCAGCCGACAGATTTATCTGAATGCGACGCCCCTCTATTTCGGAGGAGGGCGGTCCTTCAGCATGTCGACCCTATACACGGGCGGCACGGTGGTTCTGTTTCCGCCGCCCTACGGTCCGGTCGAACTGGCGTTGGAGGTGAAAAGAACCGGGGCCAGCGTGCTCTTTCTCGTTCCGACCCTGTTGCGACGACTCCTGGGCTGCGAGGATCTCGAACTGGAGCCGTTCAAATCCTTGCAGGTGCTGATTTCTTCGGGCTCGGCGCTCTCGACCGAGGAGCGTCCCCGGATCCGATCGCGCATCTGTGCCCGGTTTGTCGAGTTCTACAGCTCGACCGAGGGGGGCGGCATTACCGTGCTGGGCCCGCGCGATCAGGATGCTCATCCAGGCTCGGTGGGCCGCGCGGCCTTCGGGGTGAGTGTGCAGGTTGTCGACGAAACCCATCGGCCTCTCGGTCCTGGCTCGATCGGGCGCATCCGATACCGGGGGCCAGCGGTGGCCGAGGCCTTTCATCAGGACCCGGAGGCCAGCTCGGAAGCGTTTCGCGACGGCTGGTTCTATCCGGGGGATTTGGGCGAGTTCGACTCCGAGGGGTTTCTTCACCTGAAGGGTCGCGCCAAGGACATGATCATTCGCGGAGGCATCAACATCTATCCGCAAGAAGTCGAGGCGGTTCTGTTGGCGGCCGATGCCCGCGTTGCCGATGCAGCGGTGGTGCCCTGGCCCAGCGCCGAGTTCAACGAGGAGGTTGCGGCCTTCGTGGTGGCCCGAGGGCCGCTCGATCCGCTGCAGCTTCGCGCCTACTGCAAGAGTCAGTTGGCGCCGTACAAGGTGCCTCGCGAGATCTTTCTGGTCGATGAACTGCCTCGCAATACCCTGGGCAAAGTGGTGAAGTCCGAACTCACTGCGAGGCTGCCCAGGCTATAGAGCCCGCACCATGAGATCGCCACGGGCTCGCCCGGGCAGGGCGAGCCGGAGCTTAGGGGGGCTCGCTCAGTCGCCCATTTCCGTGCGGATCAGCGCCCGGACATCCTCGCCGGGCACTGCCCATGCACCGACGCGATAGCGACGGATGCCCAGACGCTCCAGGTCAGTCATGGTTTCCGCCGTCTTGATGGCGATGGCCAGCGGGTCCATCACCAGAGCCCCGTCGACCTCGCGTATGCCCTGGTCTATGAGCCACTGGCTGAGGTAAAGACCCGCGGGACACAGGGCGGCTGCACCGCGCGCGGCGAGAGCCTTCGCCACGGGGATGAACTGATCGATGAAGGGCTGGGGCTCGCCCCAGAGGCGGGCATAGTCGGTGAAGGCGAAATCGACGAACGCTCCTGGAATCATTCGGTCCCGCAATCCATAGCGTACCGCCATCTCGGCGAAGTAGTGGTGCAGTCGCTCTCCGTTCACCAGGAAGGCAAAGTTGGGCGCGATCTGGCTGTAGTAGGCGAGGCTCGCCTGGGTCATGAAGACGACCGGGATGTCGACCATCTCCCGCAGTTCGTGCCAGGCGAGATCCAGACATTGCGTAACAAAAACGTCATAGCCCTGGGCCTGGGCGCGCATGGCACTGCGGATCGTCTCCTGCGCAACGAAGTGCAGATGCGTCCGGCTGCGAGCAGCCCCGGGCAGATTGCGACCCAGGTTCGGGAACTCGACGACCGTACCGGGCCGAGCGACGCGTGCTGCATGGCGCTGAAGCGACTCGAAATACGGTGCGTACAGGGGCGAAGTGCCGAGCGGTGTCCCGCTCTGGACGCAAATTTTCATGGGCGCTCACCCGCGATCGGGGCATCAGGGCATTTCGAAGGGCGTGCTGCGATGGTAGGCTTTGAGCCGATGCCCGTCACTTCCAAAAACGAAAGAGCCTTCCTGTGAAAAAGCCCATCGATGTCGCCTGGATGTTTCCCCAATTCGAGCAGGTTCGAGATCCTGAGCTCAAGCGAAAGACCATCGAAATCTGGAATGAGCTGTGGGCCATGTCCGAGTTCGATGATATCGAGACGGTCCCGACCTCGGGCGACATTGCGACGCCGAACCTGCCGCACTCGCGATCGGTCCTGACGATGTGCCTGTCGGTTGCCGATTCGTTTGAGCATCATCATGGTGTCCAGGTGGACCGTGATGTGTTGATCGTGGCGGCCATCCTGCAAGATGCCAGCAAGGTGGTCGAGTATCGACCCAAGCCGGGCGGTGGGGTGGAGCGTACTGCGATCGGCAAGACGTACGGGCATGCGTTCTGGGTCACGATGCTTGCGGCGCAGAAAGGCTTGCCCGACGCGGTTTCGCACATCCTGATCACACATTCTCCCCAGGCCGCGCGCTTCCCTCAGAGCTTGGAGGGCAAGATCATCTATTACGTGGATCAGCTGGACGTCATCGCGATCCATGGCGATCACTGGGTCAAGGAGTCGATCATCCGCCGGTAAGGGGCGGGGCGCCAACGGATCAGTTCGCCTTGATTCCGGTGTTCTTGACGGCCTCGCTCCAGCGTGAAACGTCTTCTGCGACGAAGCGACGGAATGCATCGGCCGGCATGGCTGTAGGCTCAAGACCGAGGCTTCGAAGCTTGTCGGCGACATCCGGCTTGGCGAGAATGACCTTCATCTCATTGTTGACTTTGACAATGACTTCGCCGGGAGTCCCGGCGGGCGCAGACAAGCCGAACCAATTCGAGATCTGGACCTGCGGGTATCCGCTTTCCTTGAACGTCGGTACGTTGGGGTAGGCGGGTGATCGTTCGGCACCGCTGACAGCGATCGGTATCACCCGGCCGGAATTGATGTATTGAGCGGCCGAGGGCATGGAATCGAACATGTATTCGATTTGCCGACCCATCAGATCGGTCAGCGCGGGGCCTGCCCCGCGATAGGCGACGTGCACGATTTGGGCACCGCTATGAAACTTGAGCAGCTCGCCCATGAAATGATTGGTTGATCCGTTTCCACTGGTCGCATAGCTGATTTTGCCCGGGGCGGCCCGCGCGGCCTCCACAAAGGACGCCAGGGTTTTGGTGGCCACATCGGGATGTGCGATCAGAACATTCGGAAATGTGCCGATCATCGCGATGTGGGAGAAATCCTTCATTACATCGTATTTGACATTGGCGAAGAGCGATGGGCCAACGCCCTGGCTGCCCACGTTCGACAGCAGCAGTGAATAACCATCGGGCGCCATGCGTGCGAGAAGCTCAGACCCGATCGTACCGCTCGCGCCACCACGATTGTCCACCACGACCGGCTGCCCAACACGGTCGGCCAGCTCCTTGGCGATGACCCGACCCACGACATCCGTCGAACCGCCCACTGGAAACGGCACCACCAGTTTGATCGGGCGGGCCGGCCAGGTCTCGGCGTGAAGGCTGGCACTGGCCGAAAGCGCTACGGCCGCAGCCGCGAGGAACAATCTGCGTTTCATGATGGCGTTACTCACTTTGAGTGCTTCTATTTCACTTTGGGATGTGAAGCCGTCCCGAAGAGTTCTTCTTCGAGACGGTTCACCTGGTCGTCATGCACGAGTTTCATGATCTCGTCCACGCCGACGAGCAGATCAGGACGGTCGATGATCTCGCCCGACGCGATGCTGCCGCGCATCAATTCAAGGGCTCGTCGCATGCCCATGATGGCCGCAGCCGGCAACATCCGAGGCAGCGATACACGGGCGACCCCCATGGCCTCGAGCTGTTTCACTGGGATCAAGGGTGTAGTGGGCCGGGACCGAATGCCCAGCCCCATGTTGATGGTGATCGGTATGCCCACCTCATCCACAAAGCGGCGGATCTGTTCTTCGCTGCGCACTGCGTCGGGGGAGATCATATCTGCGCCTGCGGCGGCGTATGCCCGAGCCCGGCTGATCGCTGCGTCCATTCCTTCCACCGCGATCGAGTCCGTGCGGGCAACGATGATGAAGTCGTCATCGCTGCGCGCATGCACGGC
>JBIKVK010000007.1:0-33718 GCA_044356835.1 Burkholderiaceae bacterium | reverse complement strand
ACCACGTCGAGCGCGGCCAGTTGTACCGGCAGCCGGCCGAAAATATGGCGAGTACAGTGAAGGAGCGCAGTGCCCAGCGGTTCGTGCGAGACCAGCAGGATTCCGATCATTGCGGAAACTCCTGAGGACGCCTAGACACCGACCGCCGCCTCGAGGGCGTCGACAAAACGAGCGGCTACGGCCTCACCGGTCTGATCCATGATCTCGCGAAAGCACGTGGGGCTGGTCACATTGATTTCGGTAAGACAGTCGCCGATCACATCCAGTCCGACCAGCAGCAGGCCCCGCGCCGAAAGCACAGGAGCCAGCGCTTGCGCGATCTCGCGATCGCGCGCCGACAGGGGCTGGGCCACGCCTCGGCCCCCGGCCGCAAGGTTGCCGCGGGATTCACCCGCCTGAGGGATCCGGGCAAGACAGAAGGGCACGACTTCTCCGCCAATCAGCAAGATCCGCTTGTCTCCCTGGGCAATGGCCGGGAGAAAACGTTGCGCCATCACGGTTCGCTCGCCCATGCGGGTCATTGTCTCGATGATCACCGACAAATTGGGGTCATCACGCCTTGCCCGGAAAATCGATGCGCCTCCCATCCCGTCCAGGAGCTTGAATACCGCCTCGCCCTGATCGCCTACGAACGCCCTGAGGTCGGCAGGATCACGGCTCACCAGGGTCGGGGCAATGAACTGTTCGAACTCGAGGATGGCCAGCTTTTCGTTATGGGTGAGCAGCGCCGAGGGCGCGTTGAAGACCCGTGCGCCCGAAGCCACTGCCCGTTCGAGCAGCCAAACGGTCGTCAGGTACTCGGGGTCGAAGGGCGGGTCCTTGCGCATCAAAACCGCATCGAATTCGGCGAGCGGCCGATCCTGCTCGTCGGCCAGCGTCCACCAGGGTTGCGTTTGCCCCGAGGGGTCGGCAAGCGTCAGCAGGGCCGATCGGGCCTTGACCGCGCCGCCACGATAGCCCACCTGCGGCTGCTCACACACGAAGAGCGAATGGCCCCTTCGGGCGGCCTCGACCATCATGACGAAGCTGCTGTCCTTGTAGGTCTTCAGTGAATCGATCGGATCGATGATCAACAGCACGCGCATCGGTATACCTTGTTGGAGGAAGCGCCGCTCGCTGGTGCGCGAGAGGTCGCAGCGTCAGCCGTAGCGGCTCTGGTCGGGGTCGGTCCGCTCGAGTTCGACCGCAGCTGCCAAAAGCGCGAGGCGGGCCACCACGCCATAGGCATAGAAGCGATTGGGGGCGCAGTCGGGCTCGCCGCGCGGCTCGGGCAGGTTGCAGCTCGAGGCAAAGGGCAAGGGCACGAAATGCATGCCCGGAGCGTTCAGATTCTCATCCCGCCCACGGCTCTGGTGAACCCGGTAAAACCCGCCCACCACATAGCGGTCGATCATGTAGACCACCGGCTCGGCGATCCCGCCCTCCACCGACTCGTGCGTGTACACGCCTTCCTGAACGATCACGTCGTGGACTTCGAGCCCTTCCTTGACCACCGCCATCTTGTTGCGCTGCTTGCGGTTGAAGCTGCGCACTTCGGAGGCGCCCTTGACCGACATCACCCCCATGCCGTAGGTGCCCGCATCGGCTTTGACGATCACAAAGGGCGCTTCGTCGATTGAGTATTCGCGGTACTTGGCGCGAATCTGCCGCAGTTGGGCATCAACGGTTTCAGCGAGCTGCTCATGGCCGATCCCGGCCTGGAAGTCAACGCCCGAACAAGCTCCAAAGAAGGGGTTGATCAGCCAGGGGTCGATGTCGAGCACCTTGGCAAACCGCTTGGCGACTTCGTTGTAGGCCGCGAAGTGACGCGTCTTGCGTCGCACCGACCAGCCCGCGTGCAGCGGCGGCAGAAGCACCTGTTCATGCAGATCGACGAGAATCTGGGGGGTACCCGCCGACAGATCGTTGTTCAGCAGGATCGAACAGGGGTCAAAGTCTTCCAGACCAAGCCGGCGACCGCTGCGCACCAAGGGCTCGATGCTCAGACTCCGACCGTCAGCCAACGCAAGCTCGGTGGGCGCAGTGATCTCGGGATTGAGCGAGCCCAGGCGCACATTGAGGCCGGTCTGTCGCAAGATGGCCAACAGGCGCGCAACGTTTTCCAGATAGTAGGTGTTGCGGGTGTGATTTTCGGGGATGAGAAGGAGATTGCGCGCATCGGGGCAGTATTTGTCGATCGCGACCATCGCCGCCTGTACCGCCAGCGGCAGCATGGCCTCCGACAAATTGTTGAAGCCCCCCGGGAACAGGTTGGTGTCGACTGGAGCGAGCTTGAAGCCTGCGTTGCGCAGGTCGACCGATCCGTAGAAGGGCGGCGTGTGGTCCTGCCATTCGAGGCGAAACCAGCGTTCGATCTGCGGGGTGGCCTCGAGCATGCGGCGCTCGAGATCCTGAAGCGGTCCTGTGAGGGCGGTTACGAGGTGAGGAACCATCCCCGCATTGTACTTCTCCGGTCCGCCGGGCGCAGACCGAACCCCGGGGAGTTGCCTGCCCGCCCAATCGGGATCGCAGACAGCCCTCTGGGCGGGTGTACGGTCGCTGCGGCCGCACGTGAAAACGGCCGACCGGTGCTGTGCCCGGCCGGCCGTTTCGGCCCATCGAAGAACGGTCGATCAGTTGCGGTATGCGCTTTCGCCGTGGGAGGCGATGTCCAAACCCTCGCGTTCCTCGTCCTCAGGTACGCGCAGGCCCACCAGAACATCGACAATCTTGAACGCGATGTAGGCCACAACCGCCGACAACACGATCGTGATCAAGACACCCTGCAGCTGGATCCAGACCTGCGATCCGATCGAATACTCAGGATTGGCCGCGTTCTTCACGTAATCGAAGATGCCGGTGCCGCCGAGCGAGGGCGCGGCAAACACGCCGGTCAGAAGCGCGCCGACGATGCCGCCCACGCCGTGCACGCCGAACACATCGAGCGAATCATCCGCACCCAGCATGCGCTTGAGGCCGTTCACGCCCCAGACGCAGGCGACGCCGGAAATCAGGCCGATGATCAGCGCGCCCATGGGTCCGACAAAGCCGCAGGCAGGGGTGATCGCGACCAGTCCCGCAACCGCACCCGAGGCGGCGCCGAGCATCGAGGGCTTGCCCTTGGCGAACCACTCGGTGAAAGACCAGGACAGGGTTGCCGCAGCCGTTGCCACCAGGGTGTTGATCGCCGCAAGCGCCGTCACGCCATTGGCCTCGAGGTTGGAGCCCGCATTGAAGCCAAACCAGCCCACCCAGAGGAGTGAAGCACCGATCATGGTCATCACGAGCGAATGGGGCGCCATCGCTTCCCTGCCATAGCCGACCCGCTTGCCGATCACATACGCGCCCACCAGACCCGCAACGCCGGCATTGATATGCACCACCGTGCCGCCTGCGAAATCAAGAGCCCCTTTGGCCCAGAGGTAGCCCGCAGCGGCGGTGACCGCCTCGAGGGACTTCTCGTCGGTGATCGCATCCGGACCCGCCCAGTACCAGACCATGTGCGCGGTCGGGATGTAGCAGAAGGTGAACCAGAGCGCCGAGAAGAGCAGCACGGCTGAAAACTTCACCCGCTCGGCAAACGCGCCCACGATCAGCGCGCAAGTGATCGCTGCAAAGGTCGCCTGGAAGGCAATGAAGGTGAGCTCGGGGATCACGACGCCCTTGCTGAAGGTTGCCGCGACCGACTCGGGCGTCACGCCGGACAGGAAGAGCTTGTCGAAGGTACCGTAGAACGACCCGTCACCCCCGAAGGCGAGGGTGTAGCCGTAGATCACCCAAAGTACGGTGATGAGCGAAAAGACCATCATCACCTGCATGAGCACCGACAGCATGTTCTTCGCGCGCACCAGGCCGCCATAGAACAGTGCCAGGCCGGGCACGATCATGAGGATCACCAGAATGGTCGAAACGGTCATCCAGGCGACATCGCCCTTGTCGGGGGTGGGCGTGGCCGAGGCCAAGGCCGCCACCGGGGCCAGCCCGAGGAATGCGAAGCTGAGGAGCATCGCGACGAGATTGTGTGCGGGTTTCATCTCAAAACTCCGTGAGACAGAGGGTTCGCGTCAAAGCGCTTCGTTGCCGGTTTCGCCGGTACGGATCCGGACGACCTGCTCGAGGTTGTAGACAAAAATCTTGCCGTCGCCGATCTTGCCGGTGCGGGCTGCGTTCTCGATCGATTCGATCGCGCGCTCGACCAGGCCGTCGTCGATCGCCACTTCGATCTTGACCTTGGGCAAAAAATCGACGACGTACTCGGCACCCCGGTAGAGCTCGGTGTGGCCCTTCTGTCGGCCAAAGCCCTTCACCTCGGTGACGGTGACGCCCTGAACGCCGATGGAGGACAAGGCCTCTCGAACCTCGTCGAGCTTGAAGGGCTTGATGATGGCGGTGATCAATTTCATATCAGGTCCTCGTAGTGAAAGGCGCCGGGCAAGGCCCGGCCGCCCGTTTCAGAAGGTCTTGGTGACCGACAGCATCGCCTTGGCATCGCCGGCCGAGCGGGCCGGCATGCCGGTCATCACGCCGGTCGTAAAGAAGTCCTTGTCGTTGGTGCCGACATAGGCAAGGCCCAGGACCCAGCCCGAGAAATCCTTGCTCACGCCGATCTTGTAATCGGTGACGTTGGTGGGCAGCTTGTAGGCGGCCGCTTCCTTGAGCCTGAGCACGCCCACATGAGCATTGAGGGCCCAGCCGCCACCCAGGTCCTGATTGGCCGACAGATCGAGGTAAATCGTGCCGTCGGTCTTGGGGCCGCCCATCAGCTTGCCAAACGAGAAGTAGTCGGACACCGCGTAGTAGAGCTTGGCCGCGACCGGACCTGCGGTGACCCCGAAATAGACCTCGGTGTTTTCGATCTTCGGGCCACCGCTCATGGTGCTGCCCGGGTACATGTAATGGATGGCGCCGACGTCGAGATCCAGGCCGCCCATCTTGCCTTTGTAGCCACCATAGACGTCGGACTCGAGGCTCGCGCCGCCATAGAGCGACTGCTCGACTGATGAATTCCAGTTGCCGACATAGAAGCCGCCGGGCAGCGCATAGTCCAGTCCGCCTTGCAGAGCGGCCTTGTAATTCGTCTGGGTGAACCCGCGGAACTTGTAGTCGGTCGTCAGGGTGAGGTTGCCGGTGAGGGGGTTGTCCGCGGCCGCGACGGGCAGAGCGGCCGCCATCAGGGCAGCGGCAAGTAGCGATTGTTTCATTGTCATTCTCCGAAAGGGCATCGAGGAGGTCATGTGGAGGTTTGATCAACCAGGAGACTGCGGCCAAGCTCAGCATTTCTCGTGCCAGCGGTCAGGATGGCGATTGCACGGACTGCGGGCGGCAAAGGCCGGGGGATCGCACCAGTGCGGTGCGCGAACAGGGCGGCGCACCGCGGCTGTGCGCCCGGGGATCATGCTGCGGTGCACCGTCTGCGTGCTAGACTCAAATCACAAAAAGCGCCCGATCACGATCATGAACCGCCCCAACGCAGCCCAGCTGATCGCAGACATGCAAGAAAAAATTCTTGCGATGATGCGCACCAGCCCTGCGGGAGACCTGGAGCGAAATCTAAAAGCCCTGCTGGAGCAGGCCTTCGAGCGTATGGATCTCGTGACCCGAAGCGCGCTCGAGATCGAGCGGGAACGATTGACGCGGCTGCAAGAGCGCGTCGCGGCACTCGAGCACGCGCTCGGAACGAACGCGGGAGACCCCTCCCGCGGCGCGGAACGCTAAAGCCCGGCACCGGGCGGGGACGCTCTCCCACGCCCGCGGTCTCGCCTCAGATCCCGGAGACCCCGTGATCCTGGTGGCCGGGCTCCAGGTGTGCGACGCAGCCTGCCCGCCTCAATCGCGGCGCGGGCGCGAGTTCGATCACCGTCACCGATGTGTTGCCGAGCACGAGCGCCTCGGAGGATGAGTCTTCGTCCGGACAGCAGAGCGCGAGCGCCGTCCGGATCCACAGCCCGTGACTGACGGCGATCACATCCGCCTCGCGGTGATCCGACTGGAGCGCGGCCAGTCGCTGCCAGCCGGAGCGCACGCGCGCCTCGAAGGCTTCGATCGATTCGCCGCCGGGCGGGGCCTCTCGCAGGGCGATTGGATCGAAGCCCAGACCGTCATAGGACCGGCCCCGCAGCTCGCCGAAATCGCGCTCGCGCAGGCGCGGCTCGTCGATCGCGTCGGCTGCGAGCCCACGCGCGACGGCCCGGGCCGTTTCCCGTGCCCGTGGCGCATCCGAGGTCAGCAACACGCCGAGCCGGAACTCCCGGGCGATGGCAAGCGCCACGCGAGCCGCCTGCGCTCGCCCCTCGCGGGACAAAGGCGTATCGAACGGCTGAAGCCGGCGCGCCGTGTTGAGCTCGGTTTGGCCATGCCGAATGAGTACGATCGCCATGAGTTGAGATCCTCCGCTGAAACGGTCCCTGAGCCAATGCCCGTTCGGGCGCGTCGGACCCAATGATGCACCTGTTCGCGGGACTCGGCCGATCGGATGACCCGAAGGGTCTGGGCCACCTCGGCGGGACGCCCGCTGTCGGCAGTAGATTCGACAGTGTCCTTCCCATTGCGGTTCACCGCAGCCCCTTCGCCATGAGCCTTGCCATCGTTCGCTCGCGAGCCCTGATCGGCCTGACCGCACCCGAAGTTCGCGTCGAAGTCCACCTGAGCCAGGGCCTGCCGGCCTTTCACATCGTGGGCCTGCCCGAGGCGGCGGTCCGCGAAAGCCGTGAGCGGGTGCGCTCGGCCCTGCTGCAGCAGGGCTTTCAGTTCCCCTCGCGTCGGCTCACCGTCAATCTGGCCCCCGCCGATCTGCCCAAGGACTCTGGCCGCTTCGACTTGCCGATCGCAGTCGGCATCCTGGTGGCCAGCGGCCAGGCGCCTGCCGACGCGCTGGACGTGCTTGAGTTCGTCGGCGAACTCTCGCTCACCGGCGCGCTTCGGGCGATTCGCGGCATTGTGCCGATGGTTCTCGCGGTACGCGATGATCCCGGGTCCGGGCGACGGCTGGTGCTCCCCTCCGCTTGTTCGGACGAGGCGGCGCTTGTACCCGAGCTCCGGGCCCTGGCCGCAGACGACCTGCTCGCGGTGTGCGCGCACTTGCGCGGCGAGTCTGCCCTCATCAGGCTCGAACATGCCCACAGGCTCGCCCCGCCACGGACCGGGCCTGGCTTCGAGCACATCAAGGGTCATCGGGACGCCAAGCGAGCCCTGACCCTCGCCGCTGCGGGCGGTCATTCCGTGCTGATGGTCGGCCCTCCCGGAGCCGGAAAATCCCTTTTGGCGAGCGCTTTACCCGCGTTGCTGCCACCACTCGACGACCGGCAGGCCCTCGAAAGCGCAGCGGTTGCCACCCTGAGCGGGCGCTTCGACGCGAGACTCTGGGGTCAGCGTGTCATGCGCAACCCCCATCACAGCGCGTCGGCCGCAGCCATCACCGGCGGGGGCAACCCGCCGCGCCCCGGCGAGATCAGCCTCGCGCACCAGGGGGTGCTCTTTCTCGATGAATTGCCCGAGTTTTCGCGCACCGTCCTCGAGGCGCTGCGCGAGCCGCTGGAAACCGGTCACATCACGTTGTCACGCGCAGCCCATCAGGTCGACCTGCCGGCACGCTTCCAACTGATCGCAGCAATGAATCCCTGCCCCTGCGGCCATCTGGGCGCCCAACGCTGCCGCTGCACGCCCGATCGGGTGCTGCGCTACCAGGGACGGATCTCCGGACCTCTCCTGGACCGGATCGACCTGGTGCTGCATGTGCGGCCGGTCGATGAGGCCACGCTCACCGCGCCCGCAGAAGGGGAGAGCACCCACGCGCTGGCCGCGCGGGTCGAGCGCGCCTGGGCGCTACAACATACCCGGCAGGGGTGCGCCAACGCCGCCCTCACCGCCGATATGATCGACCGGCTCTGTCCTCTTGATGAGCCGGCGGGCCACCTGCTCGCCCGCACCGCCCGAACGCTGCGATGGTCCTCGCGCGCGCTGCATCGTGTACTCAGGGTGGCGCGAACAGCCGCCGACCTCGAAGGCGCCGGGCTGGTCGCCACCACCCATGTGGCTGAGGCCGTGGCCTACCGCCGCGCATTGCCTGGACCGGAGGTCGCCGAGCATCATCCCCGCTAGGCGGCGCAGCACGATCCGGCCAGGCGGTTCCAAGCCTGCGAGAGCTTGCGCGTGAGGCCTACAGCCGCGGCTGGCGCGATCGGCTCTGGCATGAGCGGGACCTGCAGCCGCAAGCCTCACGCCGCCGAGGCCGGGCGCGGCGCGACCCGCCATCCCACCATCACCAGATAGGCAAGCGTCTGCAGGATCACCCACACCAGCAGGGTGGCCCGGAACGCGGGCGCGCCCGGTCCGATCGATTCGAGCGCGGCCATCGCGTCCACCACCACCCCGAACAACCATTGGGTCAGAAACATGCCAACGAACATCAGCAGATTGAGCGCAGAAAACGCGCGCCCGGTCAGAGCGGGTGGAAAGGTCAGGCTCAAGTAACTCTGGGTGATCATGAAGGTCGTCGACCCCGCCGCGAGGGGCAACCAGAGCCACCACGCCCAGGGCCCCGAGGCCGCGACAATGGCTGCCAACGACACCAGCATGAGGGCCCCCCCCCAGGCGACCAGGCGCGGTACCGTCCAACCCCGCGCAACCCAACGGGGCAGCATCGCCCCAAGGACCAGATAGCTCACCAGCAACATCAGGTGCAGCGCGAAGAGCGCCTGAGCCGCAGCACCAGGATTGAGCCCGAGGACCTCGATGAACCACGGACCGGCCCAGAGGCCCTGAAAGGCCATGAAGCTCGACTGCAACACCATGCCCGCAACCGCATAGCGCCAAAAGTAAGGTTCGCCGAACACCTGCAGGTAGCCACCCCATTGGGCGGCGAGCGTCTGGACCGGCTGAGGGGGCTCGGCCGGCAGCCCAAACCAGACCGCCGCACTGACCACCGCCAAGAGCAGCGCCATGAGGACGAAGAGACCCCTCCAGCCGATGATCGGCAAGAGCAGGTGCGCGGGCAGCGTGGCTGCCAGGGCCCCGAGGGAACCTGCCACCAGAATCCAGGCCGCCAGCTGCTGCTGGCGCTGCGCCTCGTACCAGAATCGGAACGCGCGCAGGGCTGCCATCAGAGCGCCGGAGACTCCAATGCCGATCAACGCACGGCTGAGCCAAAGCATGGTGCTCGAGGTCGACACGGCAAAGGCGAGGCAGCCCAAAGCGCCGATCGCCAGCAAAATGCCGTGGGTGCGACGCGAGCCGAAGCGGTCGAGCCAGACACCCAAAGGCAACTGCATGAGCGCGAAGGTGAGAAAGTAGGCGCTCGTAAGCGCGCCCAGCTGCGCATGGCTCAGACCGAACTCGGCGGTGAGCGCTGGCGCAATGACGGCGTTGACCGTGCGCAGCGCATAGGACAGCAGCAACCCGGCCGCAAAACTGAGAAAGACTCGAACGGCCAGGCCGCCCGTCAGGATGGATGACACGGCGGGCCTACTCCAGCAATCTGAATGAATCCAACAGGGTCGCAGCCTCATCCCGCGCCTCGACGGGCTCGATCGCAACGGCCTGCCAGAGGCGGGCGCCCCGCGCCACGAAGACTGCTGCCATCCGTACCGGTTGACCGGACACGGTACCCCGCGCATCGACCCGGACCGCCGGCACGCGGTGGGTCACCCGGCCCGTCCCGTCCAGGACGGACACGACCACCGCTCGATCGGTCGCCGCCGGCGCAGCGATGTTGCGAAGCATCCCCTCGCGCATCGCCGCCAGCAGACGTTCGACCGAATCGCCGAGCTCGGGTGCCAGGGCAATCGTTCCGACGGTGAAGAGGCTGCGATCGACACGCGCACCCGTCATGGCCATGATGACCCGCTCGCCGTCCAGGTCGATCTCCCGGGTCATCACCGCAGTCCGCGCCGGCATCAGCACGGCATAGGCGTCTGCAGCCGAGCGGACTTCACGCCAGTTATAGGAGGGTGAACAGGCTGCAGTCAGGAGTGCCATGATCCAGATCACCCCAAGCCGGACGACGGGACTCGCCCGATACCACCGGACTCTGCGCAGACGATTCAACATCCGCTAATGTTATCAATGACTGTCCCGAGGACCGGAGCCCAACCATGCTGTACGAGTTCAAATGTCGCGCAACCGCGAGCGTCGTCATGACCGATGGCGTTGGCCGCAAGATGCTCGAAGTCATTGGCAAAGAGGATGCCGCACGAGGCGTCATTACGGTGGGCCAGCTGCCCGGCGCGATCGCCTCTTTGAAGGCGGCCATCGCGGCCGAGCGGGAGGAGATCGCGCAGGCCCTGGCGCAGCCAAGACCGAAGCCCGGCGATGCCCTGGACGACACCTCCCACGAGTCAACCCCAGAGAGCGTCGCAGCCATCCGGTTTTCCCAGCGGGCCATGCCCCTGATCGAGATGTTCGAGCGCGCGCACGCCGCCGGGCGCGATGTGACCTGGGGGGTGTGACTGCAGAGCCATCCAAGGGCGCTCAGTCGGCGCGCTCGGGCCGCTGACCCGGCCCCGCTTGGGGCGCACTCACGGCGATGGCCCGGGCCAGGTACACCGCACGCCCGCTCAGTTCGCAAGCACTGGCGCCAAGGCCCTGCGCAGATCCTCTTCGCTTCGACCCGCCCGACGGGCAAGATCGGCGAGCTGATCACCGCCAATCGGGCCCACATTGAAATATTCGGCCTGCGGATGGGAAAAATAGAAGCCACTCACGCTGGCTGCCGGTGACATGGCATAGTGCTCGGTGAGCGTGATGCCGAGCTCGGCGCATCGCAAAACCTCAAAGAGCTCACGCTTGACGGTATGCTCGGGACACGCCGGATAGCCGGGAGCCGGGCGGATGCCGACATAGCGCTCGGCAATCAGGGCATCGTTATCGAGCGACTCATCCGGCGCATAGCCCCAGAGCTCGGTACGGACCCGCCGATGCAGGCACTCGGCAAAGGCCTCGGCCAGACGGTCGGCAATCGCCTTGAGCATGATCGCCGAATAGTCATCGAGGAGCGCTTGGAATTCGGCCTCCTTGCGCTCGACCCCGATCCCGGCGGTAACGGCAAACAGACCGATGTAGTCCTTGATGCCCGAGGGCTTCCCGGCGATCAGCTTGGGGGCGATAAAGTCGGCCAAGCATTTGTTGGCCACACCCTCGCGCTTGGCCGCCTGTTGGCGCAGATTGCGCCAGACGAGGGCCACCTCGGTGCGCGAATCATCGGTGTAGATTTCGATGTCATCGTCACCGACCGTACTGGCGGGCAAGAGCGCGATCACCGCATTGGCGCGAATCCATCGACCCTCGATCACCCGGCGCAGCATCGCCTTGCCATCGGAGAAAACACGCCTGGCAGATTCACCCACGACCGGATCATTGAGGATGGCGGGAAAGCCGCCATGGAGATCCCAGGTCTGGAAAAACGGCTGCCAGTCGATGTGGCGAGCGATCTCCGCAAGATCGTAATTGCGGAACTCGCGCCGACCGATAAAGCGCGGCACGGGTGGCCGGTAGCCGCCAGCGGCAGCGCCCTGTGCCGCGAGGCCGAGCCAGTCGATCGGCGTGCGGTTCGCCCGGGCCGCGGCGAGCCCGATCATGGGGGTTCCACGCTTGGCAGCATGCTGGGCACGGACGCGCTCGTACTCGGCGGCGAGCTCGGCCAAAAAGCGGCTGCGCGATTCGGACGAAACGAGGCTTTGAGCCACCGGGACCGATCGCGAGGCATCGGCGACGTAGACCACCGGACCACTGTAGTGGGGCGCGATCTTGACCGCGGTGTGCACCCGCGAGGTGGTCGCCCCGCCAATCAGTAGGGGGATTTTCTTCAGCCGGAAATACTCATCACGCTCCATCTCGGCGGCTACGAGCGCCATTTCTTCGAGCGAAGGGGTGATGAGTCCAGACAGCCCGATCATGTCGGCACCCTCGACCTTTGCCCGCGCGAGGATTTCCGAGCAGGGCACCATGACGCCCATGTTGACCACTTCAAAGTTGTTGCACTGAAGCACCACCGACACGATGTTCTTGCCGATGTCGTGAACATCGCCCTTCACGGTGGCGATCACAATGCGGCCGCGCGAACCCGTATCGGCCCCGGCCTGCGCTTGCGCTGCCTTCTCAGCCTCGATAAAGGGCACCAGATGGGCGACCGCCTGCTTCATGACGCGGGCCGACTTGACGACCTGGGGCAGAAACATCTTGCCGGCACCAAACAGGTCGCCCACGATATTCATGCCGTCCATCAGCGGACCCTCGATGACCTCGATCGGCCGACCCCCTCTCGTCTCAACGGTCTGGCGCACCGCTTCGGTGTCCTCGACGATCCACTGGGTGATGCCATGGATCAGGGCATGCGCCAGCCGCTGCTCGGGGGGCTGGTCTCGCCAGGCCAGATTCTCTTCGCGTCGCGCGCCCCCGGACTTGAGGCTTGCGGCAAATTCGATCATCCGCTCGGTGGCCGTCTTGCCCTGCTCACGGGCCAGGGTCTCGCGCGCCTCATCGCGAGCCGGGCCTTCGGTCGCAGCGTCGAGGGCCCGGCGCTCAGCGGTCAGCGCGGGCTTGCGGTCCAGAACGATGTCCTCGACGCGCTCTCGCAACTCCGGTTCAATCTCGTCATACACCCCCATCATGCCGGCGTTGACGATGCCCATCGACAGTCCCGCCCGAATCGCGTGGTACAGAAACACCGTATGGATCGCCTCGCGCGCAGGGTCGTTGCCGCGAAACGAAAAAGAGACGTTGGAGATGCCCCCGGACACGTGGGCGCCCGGGCAGTTCGCCCGGACCCAATGAGCCGCCTCGATGAAGTCGACCGCATAGTGATCGTGTTCTTCAATGCCGGTGGCGATCGCAAACACATTGGGATCAAAGATGATGTCTTCACCCGGGAAACCCGCCCCCTCGGTCAGCAATCGCCAGGCACGCCCGATGATCTCGGTCTTGCGGGCCAGCGTGTCGGCCTGACCCTTCTCGTCAAAGGCCATCACGATCACCGCGGCGCCATAGCGTCGACACAGGCGGGCCTGGCGCAGAAACTCTTGCTCACCTTCCTTGAGCGAAATCGAATTGACGATCGATTTGCCCTGCACACAGCGCAGACCCGCCTCGATCACAGCCCACTTGGAGCTGTCGATCATGATCGGCACGCGCGCAATATCGGGCTCGGAAGCGATGAGGTTTAAAAAGCGGGTCATCGCCGCGGCCGAATCGAGCATGGCCTCGTCCATGTTGATATCGATGACCTGGGCGCCGTTTTCGACCTGCTGACGCGCGACGACCAGCGCCTCGTCGAACTGGCCCGCGAGGATCAGGCGGGCAAACGCCTTCGACCCGGTCACGTTGGTGCGTTCGCCCACATTCACAAACAGGCTGTCGCGACCGATCGCAACCGCCTCAAGGCCCGACAGGCGCAGCGCGGCTGGCACCTCGGGCGGACGGCGCGGTGCGAGCGGTGCCACGGCTCGGGCGATCGCAGCAATGTGTTCCGGTGTGGTGCCGCAGCAGCCTCCGGCGATGTTGACCAGCCCGGCGCGGGCAAACTCGGACAGAAGCGCCGAGGTCAGCTCGGGCGTCTCGTCAAACCCGGTGTCCGACATCGGGTTGGGCAGGCCTGCGTTGGGGTAGACACAGACATAGGTATCGGCCTTCGCCGCGAGTTCGGCGACATAGGGGCGCATCAGTGCCGCCCCCAGGGCGCAATTGAGCCCGATGGTGATCGGTCGGGCGTGGCGCACCGAGTTCCAGAACGCTTCGACGGTCTGCCCGGAGAGCAGGCGACCCGATGCATCGGTGACGGTGCCGGAAATCATGATGGGCAAGCGCAGGCCGCGCGCCTCGAACACCTCCTCGATGGCAAAGAGCGCGGCCTTGGCGTTGAGGGTATCGAAGATCGTCTCAACCAGAATCAGGTCGACACCGGCCTCGACGAGTGCGTCGACTTGTTCGTGGTAGGCCGCCCGCAGTTCCTCGAAGCTGATGTTGCGCGCGCCCGGATCGTTGACATCCGGAGAAATCGAGGCGGTGCGGGGCTGCGGGCCCAGTGCGCCAGCGACGAAGCGGGGCTTGGCCGCGCTGTGGTGGCGGTCGCGGGCGGCGCAGGCCAGACGTGCCGCCGCGAGATTCATCTCACGGGCCAGGTCGGCCAACCCATAGTCAGCCTGAGCAATCGAGGTCGCCCCGAAGGTATTCGTCTCGATGATGTCGGCCCCCGCCTCCAGGTAGGCGTCATGGATGGCTTCGATCAGTGCCGGCCGCGTCAGGCACAAGAGCTCATTGTTGCCTTTGAGATCGCGCTCGAACTGCGCAAACCGTTCGCCACGGAAGTCGGCTTCGGCCAACCGGTGTTGCTGGATCATCGTGCCCATGGCGCCATCGAGAATCAGGATGCGCTCATCGAGGAGCGCGCGCAGTCGGGCTTCGGTATCGGAACGCATGGCGGGCTGGACGCGGCCAAAGCCGCAGGCAAAGTGGTACGGGCGCTCATGGTATCAACGACCCGCCTGCACGCCTGGCCGAGGTCTGTCATCATTGGGGGATTGACCGCACCCGGCACTTCTTTCTGGAGTCTTCTCATGGCCTTTGCATTCGACCCCCCGCCCACCGTCTCGATTCCCATCGTGGGGTCGGCCGACCGCTTTCCGGCCCGGCGCGTCTACTGCGTCGGCCGCAACTATGTCGAGCACGCCAAGGAAATGGGCTTTACCGGTCGCGAGCCGCCGTTTTTCTTCATGAAACCGGCCGATGCGCTGCTGGTCGTGCCCGCAGGCAGCACGGGCGAGATGCCCTACCCCAGCGTGACCCGCGATCTTCACCATGAGCTTGAGCTGGTGGTTGCGATCGGCCAGGGCGGGCGCGACATCCCGGCTGCGCGGGCGGCCGAGCATGTATTCGGCTATGCCATCGGACTGGACATGACGCGTCGGGACCTCCAGGGCGAGGCCAAGAAGCAGGGTCGACCGTGGGAGGTCGGCAAGGCCTTCGAGGCGAGCGGGCCGATCGGGCCGATCCATCCGAGCGGCGGGGCTGCGCTCTGGTCGTCCGGCGCGATCGCACTGGAGGTCAACGGCGGCCCTCGGCAATCAAGTGACATTTCAAAGCTGATCTGGAACATTGGCGAGATCATCGAACACCTTTCGGCGCTCTGGACTCTTGCGCCCGGCGATCTGATCTTCACCGGCACGCCCGAGGGCGTGGCCGCGGTGAATCGGGGCGATCTGATGGTTGGTCGCATCGACCGGCTGGGCGAGTTGCGCGTGAAGATGCTGTGACCGGTTGACTGTCATGGTGCGACCGCCCGATGCGCTGATCCCCACGCCGGCGCTGCGCGGCTGGGTCCACGACCTCTTTAGAGCCGCCGGCGCATCGGCGATCGAGGCCGAGCGCACGGCCGACCATCTGGTTGAGGCCAACTTGACGGGGCATGACTCACACGGCGTGGGCATGGCCCCGCGCTATATCGCCTCGCTCCTCGCCGGCGAATTGCGTCTGGGCCAGTCGCTCGAGATGGTGGTGGACGCCGGTTCCCTGCTCGTGGTTGATGGGCGTCAAGGCCTGGGTCAGTCGATCGGTCATCAGGCGATGGCACTTGCGATCGAACGGGCGCGGGCTCAGGGCTGCGTGGTCATGGCGCTTCGCAACGCCCATCACCTGGGTCGGATCGGGCATTGGGCCGAGCAGGCGGTGGCGGCCGGGTTCGCCTCGGTTCACTTCACCAATGTGGTGGCGGGCAAACCCGCCGTGGCGCCCTTCGGCGGAGCCGAGGCGCGCTTCGTCACCAACCCCTTCACGGTCGGTCTGCCGGTGCCGGGCTCAGCCCCGCTCATCCTCGACTTTGCGACCAGCGCGATCGCGCAGGGTAAGGTGCGGGTCGCCTACAACCGCGGCGAGCGGGTGTCCGGCGACTGCCTGATCGATGCCGAGGGCCGACCGACCGATGACCCCGGTGTGTTGTTCGAAGCCCGCGAGGGGCGTTTTGGGGCGCTCCGCACGATGGGCGCCCACAAGGGTTCGGCACTGGCGATCACCTGTGAGCTGCTCGCGGGCGCGCTCGCGGGCGGCAGCACCATGCACCCGGGCTCCAAGCTGCCGATGGCCGGTGTCTGGAACAACATGTTCACGATCGTATTCGATCCCTCGCGTTTGGCGACGGGCGCGGCCTTCGAGCGCGAGGCCCACGAGTTCATTGCCTGGGTTCAATCGGCACCGCCGAGCCCGGACAACCCCGAGGGCATGATCCTCACCCCAGGACAGGCCGAGCGACAGTCGCGCTCGGCAAGGGCGCGGGCGATCGCGATCGACGCAACGACGCTCGCGCAGATGGACCAGGCGAGCGCCGATGTCGCCGGCCGTTTCGGACAGTCGCCGGGCCCGCTTTCTGCGCTCGATCGCGGCTGCAGCTGATCGGGGTCAGTGCGACCAGGCCAGCGCCGTGACGCCGACGGCGATCAGCCCGGCCCCCACCAGGCGTCGCAGCAATTCGCCCTCGCCCAGCAGTCGCACCCCCAGAAACGCTGCGATCAGCATCGACAGTTCGCGCGCCGGGGCCACCAGACTGACCGGGGCCAGGGTCATCGCGTAGAGCACGAGGATATAGGCGAGCGGGGAGAGCGCGGCCACCACGAGGATGGGCCGCCAGTCGCAGCGCAGCGCAGCCCTCACCTCGTCCCTGCGCAACCAGGCAAAGGGGGCCAGCAGGAGCGCCCGCAAACTGATCCCCAGCCAGTCAAAGAGCAGCGGCGGCGCGCCGCGATACCGCACGGCATAGCCATCGTTGAGGGTGTAGGCGGCGATCATGAGGCCGATCAGGGCGCCCCAGAACACTCCGGCGAGCGCGGCCGAATCGACCTGTGCGGCGAGCAGCCGGCCGCCTCCGCCGATCGTAAAACAGCCCATCACGATCAGCGCCAAGCCAAGCGCTGCGATCACGCCGAAGGGTTCGCCAAAGATCAGAACCGCCGCGAGGGCGGCGATCAGGGGACCGGTGCCGCGCGCAACCGGATAGACGACCGAGAGATCGGCAATCGAATACGCATGGCGCAGCGCGATGAAGTAGATCACATGGAGCACGGCGCTCGAGGCCGCAAGCCACCACAGTTCCGCCGGCAACGCAACGAGCTGGTCGCCCTCGAGCCAGAGCGCAAGCGGCGCCCACAGGAGCGAGCTGATCACGGCGCAGCACGACACGAACGCCACACCCGAGGAACTCGCGCGCTTGGCGGCAAAATTCCAGGTGGCATGCAGCACCGCCGCGCCCAGGACCAGACCCAGGGCCGTCAGAGTCATCTGGGCTGTCTCCGGAAAAGCCGCCGGGGCAAGAACCAACGATCCGGACGACTTCGGGCATCATAACGGGAACCGCCGCAACAGGCTCGCATCGCTCCAGCCCAACACGACTCATCGAATCATGATCCAGCACCCTTTTCACCTGGCATTTCCCGTTCACGACCTCGCCACCGCCCGGGCCTTCTATGGCGGGCTACTCGGCTGCCCCGAGGGCCGAAGCAGTCCCGAGTGGATCGACTTCAATCTGTACGGGCATCAAGTGGTGGCTCACCTCGCGCCCGAGGAGACCGGACGCGCGGCCACCAATGCAGTGGACGGCGATCAGGTGCCGGTGCGGCACTTTGGCGTGGTGCTGTCGATGAGCGAATGGGGCGATCTCGCCGAGCGACTGAAGGCTGCCGGGCAACGCTTCATCATCGAGCCGCACATCCGCTTCAAAGGCGAAGTCGGCGAGCAGGCCACCATGTTCTTTCTGGACCCTTCAGGCAACGCCCTCGAATTCAAGGCCTTCAAGGACATCCATTCGCTCTTTGCGAAATAGCCCCGCCTCGCGGGGCCCTCTGAGCGCGGCTCAGTGCAAGCACACGGGTTGTTGGATCAAGGCACCGTATTCATCAATCAGTGCGTCGATGGCCTCGAAGCTGGGTGACTCGCTTGCAATGGCTTCGACGCGCGAGCGGAAATGCTTCGCCAGCTCGCCTCCAATGAAGGCCTCCCGGCGAACGGTCTTGTCCAGGATCTCGTAGCCGGCAATTTGGCCGCCTTCACGGGCCAGCACAAACACGCTGTAGTGGTGACTGTTGTAGATCATCTGCATGGCAAGCACCTCGGGTGAGCGGGCGGATTAGAACGCTCACGTGCCGTCCGCCCTCACAGACCGATATCGTGTTGCCTGCCTGCGGTTTCAAGAGCCGCCGATCCGACAGGCCTGGATCGCTTGGACCCAGGGGGCGAGGCGCGCCCGCTCAAGACCCTCATCGGCCGACTGAGTATCAGGGGCAAACATCCACTGCAGCCGGTTGGCGGATCGGTAGAGGGAGGGGCAACCCTCGATCCGGGAGGTCTGACCGGCCTCAAACTGCCAGGCATACCAGTCGCGCTCGGTTCTGAATACGGCCGCCACGCGATGAAAGAGGCCTGATGCCGCCGCTTGAGCGAGCACGCGCTGAACCGCAGCACGGTCGAATCGGACCTCGGCCGGTGCGCTCCAGCGCCAGGTTCGGTCGGCTCCCAGTTCAAGGCCCGGCCGAGCCGACACCCATCCCCCGATCGGCCCCGGCGGGACCTCGGATTGGATCAGCGCGAGCGGCTGGTCGAAGGGCCCCACGGCATCGCTTCGCAGACGCTGGAGTGCGCTGGCCGCGCTCGCCACCGCCCGTTCATCGGCCCCGGCGGTGCGCAGCCATACTGCATCGGCGGTGGCCGCGCATTCCAGGTCCAGCATGGCCAGGGGTCCTCCACCGGGTTCGGGCGAGGCCGCGTCGATCACCAACGCCACACCCGTAAGCCGAAGCGCTCGCTCGAGACTCGCAGCGCGCAGCAGATCGATGAATTGGGTGGGCCGTGCTGCCGCATGTAGAACAATGAGAAGATGCGCCCAGGGCCCGCGCCTCAAGAGGCGAGAAAGCACCGCAGACATCGCTGCCGGGCCGGTGCAACACAGACAGGCTGAAAACGACTCAAGCCAGGGTTGAGGGGTCTCGTCCGCGGAGGCTGGCGCCTGGGGCCGGGCCCGCCGCGCCCGACCGCCCACCGCATGAATCCCTCCCAGCCTCGCGCGGTCCGGCGCAAGGGATGCGCCGGTTTCATTGAAGATGACCGCCACCGGAGCATCCGCCAAAGCATCGGACCGCCAGCGGGCAGCGAGCTCGGCCTTGCCCGCAGCCGAACGTCCGGTCATCAGCGTTGTTGGAAGGGGGGGTCCGTCCGGACCGCGCGAGTCCGAGGGCACGACTCAGCGCCGCCAGAACGCCGGCATCAGGACGACGAAAAAAGTCATCAGCTCGAGGCGACCCGCGATCATCGCCAGCCCCAGGAGCAGGGTCTGAAAATCGCTCAAGGACGCGAAGTTGCCGGCCGGCCCGTACTCACCCAGCGCGGGCCCCAGATTGTTGACCGACGCAACGACCAGGGCGAGGGCCGATCCGAAATCCAGTCCGGTCAATAGGAGAATGAAGGTGAGCACGAGGTGGGTGGCTCCCCACAGCAACATGAAACTCAGCACCGCAAAGATGACCTGATTGTCCACCCGAGCGCCTTTGAGGGTGAGCAGAAGCACCGCGCGGGGGTGTGCCAGGCGACCGAGCTCGCGCCCGGCTTGCTTGATCAGAATGAGAGCACGGACCATTTTGATACCGCCCCCGGTCGAGCCGGCCGATGATGCAACACAGGCCAGAAAAAGCATCCAGACCGGTGCGAGGATCGGCCAGGCGGAATAGTCCTGGCTGGAAAAGCCGGCCGAAGTGGCCACCGACACGGTGTTGAAGAGCGCGTGCCGCAGTGCCTCGGGCGTTGTTGCGTAGACGCCCTCGATCCTGAGGAGCACCGAGAGGCCGATGACGCTTGCTGCGATCAGCACCAGCATGGGCACCGTCTCGATGTCTCGCCCGTAGGCCGAGAGCGAACGCCCGCGCAGCATCAGGAAGTGTGAGGCGAAGTTGATCGCGCAGATGAGCATGAAGAACACCATCACCAGCTCGATCAACACAGAATCGAACGCAGCCACGCTCGCATCACGGGTGGAAAAACCGCCATTGGCCACCGTCGAAAACGCATGACAAAGCGCTTCGAAACTGTCCATGCCCGCGAGCCGAAGACCCGCGAAGCAGGCGAGGGTCAGGACCAGATAGATAAACCAGAGATACTTGGCGGTCTGAGTGATGCGTGGCGTGAGCTTGCCCTCCTTCATCGGGCCGGGGGTCTCGGCCTTGAAGAGCTGCATGCCGCCGACTCCCAGAAGGGGCAACACCGCAACCGCCAAAACAATGAGGCCCATGCCGCCCAGCCATTGCAGAAGATGCCGCCACAGATTGACCGACTGGGGCAGATGCTCGAGGCCGGTGATGACGGTGGCGCCCGTGGTGGTGAGCGCGCTCACGGCCTCGAACACTGCCTCGACCAGGCTGAGCTCGGGCCGTGCGGCGAGGATGGGGGGGGCGGCCGCAAGCGACAGCACAAACCACACCAGCACCACCAGCAGTGCCCCGTCGCGCGGCTGCAGCTCGCGGCGGAAGCGTCGGGTGGCGAGCCACATGGCGAGCCCGGCGCCCAGGCACGCAGCAAACGAAGCGCCAAAGGCAAAGACCATTCCGTCGGCGGCATGCAGCGACCAGACGATCGGAACGGCATAGACGAGCGAGAACAGCATCAGCAGGCTGCCCAGCAGATGGGCGACGACCAGGAGTCGTTCCACGTCAGAAAAACCCGAGGCCGACCTGAAACAGGCGTTCGATACGGGGCAGCAAGCGCTTGTTGCTGACGAACACAATGACGTGGTCTTCGGGTTCGATCACCGTGTCGTGATGGGCAATGAGGACTTGGTGGGCAAACGTCGGGTTGTCCTCGCCCGCCGCATCGGTCGACACGCGTCGCACGATCGCACCGATACGGGCGCCTGCGGGCAGGTCAAGTTCCTCGATTCGCCGTCCGACGACTTTGGAGGAGCGGCGATCGCCATGGGCGACGGCCTCGAGGGCTTCGGCTGCGCCGCGACGCAGGGAATGGACCGCCGCCACATCACCGCGTCGCACGTGTTTGAGCAGTTGGCCAATGGTCGCCTGGGCCGGGACGATCCCGACATCGATGCGGTTGCCCTCGACCAGGTCAGCATAGGCCTGGCGATTGATGAGCGCGATGGTGCGTCGTGCACCCATCCGCTTGGCGAGCATGCACGACATGATGTTGGTTTCGTCATCGGAGGTGAGGGCGACAAACAGATCCATTTCGTCGACGCCTTCTTCGGCCAGCAGGTCCTCATCCGTCGAATCGCCGTTCAAAATGAGCGCTCGCGCCGGGTCGAGTTCGGCCGCCAGGTAATTGCAGCGCTGTCGGTCCGGTTCGATGATCTTGGTCTGATAGCCCTCGCGCAGACCTCGCGCCAGTCGCAAACCGATCTTGCCGCCTCCGGCGATCATCACCTTGCGCACGGGCGCGTCCATGCGCCTCAGATCCGACAAGGCCGTGCGGATGTGCTCGGATGCGGCCAGCAGAAACACTTCGTCGCCCGGCTGGATCATGGTGTCGCCTTCAGGCACGACCGCACGATCGCCACGAAAGATCGCAACCACCCGAACATCAACGTCGGGATGCACCGCCCGCAGGTCACGCAAGGGGTGTGACACCAGGGGCCCGCCCTCATAGGCGCGCACGGCAATCAGGCTGACCCGCCCTTCTGCGAACTCGAGCACCTGGAGTGCCTCGGGAAACTCGATCAGCTTGGCCACGTAATCGGTGACCGTTTGCTCCGGGCAGATCAGGTGGTCGACCTGAAAGCCGTCGGGCCCGGTGATCTCGGGGTGTTCAAGAAACTCGGGCGCGCGAATGCGCGCGATCCGGGTCGGTACATTGAAGAGCCGCGCCGCCAGCTGACAGGCGACCAGGTTAGTCTCATCGCTCGCCGCGGTCGCAATCAGCATGTCCGCATCTTCGATCCCGGCACGCATCAGCACGGGAGGATGGGTTCCGTTACCCGCGACGGTGCGCAAATCGAGCCGATCCTGCAGGGCGGCAAGCTGTCTCACATCGGTATCGATCACCGTGATGTCGTTTTGCTCGGATACAAGGCTCTGAGCCACAGACGCACCGACCCGTCCGGCGCCAAGGATCACGATCTTCAAAGCTGTTGCTTTCGCCAGGCACCGCGCGACAGGTCGATGCCCAGCTGCTTGAGCTTGCGGTACAGGTGGGTACGCTCGAGCCCCGTGCGCTCCGCCACCCGGGTCATGCTGCCCTGTTCGCGCTGCAGGTGGTATTCGAAGTAGGCGCGCTCGAAGGCGTCTCGCGCATCGCGCAGGGGTGCATCAAGGGGCAAGGTCTGAATGTGGATCACAGGCGATCGCTCGACCTCGCGAGCGAGAGCGGCTTCGAAGAGCTCGGCGGCTTCGCCCGGCGGACCGGCCACGAGACCCGGCCGGGCAAGGCTCGTGGCCGCATCGACACTAAGGGGTTGGGCGCCTGTGGCGCCGGTGTGCGGCCGTGCGCCGGGCACTGCAGCGGTCGGCTGCGCACCCGGGGACAGCGGTCGGGCCGAGGCTCCCGTCACCCCGGCCAGACCCGCAACGGAGGCCTGAACCGCCGCAGGGGGGGGCGACAAGACAGCAGACCCCGTGCTCTGGGCTCGGGGCATCCCCCGCTGCGACTGTCCGTGGGCAAGGCCGGCCGACACGGCGCGCAACAACTTCTGGAGGGTGATCGGCTTTTCGAGAAAGTCGACGGCACCAATGCGGGTGGCCTCGACCGCGGTATCGATCGTCGCGTGGCCCGACATCATGATGACTGGCATCGACAAGAGGCCACTGCTCGCCCATTCACGCAGCAGGGTCACGCCATCGGTATCAGGCATCCAGATGTCGAGCAGTACCAGATCGACGGATTGACCGGCCCGCAGCTCCCGGGCTTGTTGGGCACTTTCGGCGAGCAGCACCGTGTGACCCTCGTCTCCAAGGATTTCGGAGAGCAGTTCACGGATGCCGATTTCGTCATCGACTACAAGGATGTCGGCCATGGAATGAAATCTCTCGTCAGCTAGAGCGCCACCAGAGAAGGATTGTCCTCGGTTTTGGCGAGTTTCGTAAATAGCAGTGCGATCTGGGCACCCAGAACGCCGGCGCCGTCGGCTGCGCTCAGATTACCGACCTCGATTCGCGCGCCATGCTCATCGATGATCTTGCGCACGATGGCGAGCCCCAGCCCCGTACCGCGGGCCTTGGTGGTCACGTAAGGTTCGAAGGCACGCGCGAGCATCGAAGGTGAAAAACCCCCGCCGTTATCCCGGACGAGGAGGCGGACGGCCTGGCTGCCATCGGGCAAGGTGATCGACTCGGTACTCAGCTGGATGGAAGGCTCGGCGGTTCGCTCGGTCGCCTCCAGCGCATTGCGCACCAGGTTGTGGATGACCTGGCGCAACTGCGGCGCATCGCCCATCAGGGCCGGCAGCCCCTTGCCCAAAGTGCAATGCAGGGCGACTCTGCGCTCATTGGTCGCATACAGCCGCAGCACATCGTCGATCAGCGCATTCAGGTCCAGCGGGCGCAGATGGGCCGAGGGCAGTCGCGCATAGTCTCGGAACTCGTCGACCAGATGGTTCAGGGCACCCACCTGATCGACGATGGTCTTGACGCTTTTCGCGAGGAGCTCGGCATCGGCAAGCGGCAGCTTGTCTGAGAGCCGCATGACCAGCCTTTCAGCCGACAGCTGGATGGGGGTCAGGGGATTCTTGATTTCATGTGCGAGGCGGCGGGCGACCTCGGCCCAGGCGACCGAGCGCTGCGCCGAGAGCACTTCGGTCAGGTCGTCGAAAACCACCACATAGCCCTCACCCGGCAGCATCGAGCCTCGGGCAAGGATGGTCTGATCGGCGTCCCAGCCCGTTTGCCGCTCCCCGATCACCGGCTCCGGGGGCAGCACGAACTGTCTCTGCCAGCTGGCGGCCGCACTCGCCTCGAGCTCGTTGAACGCAAGGCGGATCTGGGGTGCGAGTTCGGCCAGGCGGGGTATCGATGCGATCGGCGCAGGCAGTGGTCGCGCAAGCGGCACACGCAAGATGGCCTGCGCGCCGGGATTGGCCAGCACCAGATCCCAATCCGAGTCGAGCACGATCACGCCCGCGGTCAGATTGGACAAGATGCTCGACAGACGCGCCCGGGCTTCCTCGAGTTCGCGTTGATTGCGATCGACCAGGTCGCGGGCCTCCTCGAGCTGCTGGGTCATCCGGTTGAACGACTGGGTCAGCACACCGAGTTCATCGCGGCCCGAATACGCCTTCACCGGACGAAAATCGCCTTCGGCCACGGCGCGCGTGCCCGCGGCCAGCATCGCGAGCGGCCCGGTCAACCATCCGGCGAGCAGGAAGGCGGAGGCGATCGCAGCAAATACGGTCAGCAGGAAGATCAGCGTCAGGGTGACACTGAAGATCCGGTTGAGGCCTTCCCGGGAGAGGCTCAGGGCCTGAACGTCGCGCCGCCCCTGTTCGACGGCCTGAACATGCTCGGCGAGCGCCGCGGGCAGGGGTGCGATCAGTTGCAGAAAAGCGCCTTCGTCAAGCGTTACGCCCGCTGCATTGATGGGTACCAGGACGCGTATCTGCAGGGTGCTCGCCTGGCTCGGGCGATCCGCCTCGACCGGCTCGACGGCGGCGTAGCTGCGCGCCTGACGAACCTGGCGCATGGCCTGCGCCGAAGGCAGGTCGGGCACCAGCGTGAGCCGAGCACCCACCGCGACCACGAGATTGCGTCCGCCTGAGACGACCAGGGCTTCCTGCACATCGATCTGCTCGCGCAGCCTGTCCAGGCGCGAGGCCCAGCCCGACGGAGGGGTTTCGGCGAGCGCCTGCGCGACCGCGCGCGCCTTCTGGGTGAGCTCGGTCAGCTGGGCCTCCAGACTCGCGCGGCCCAGGCTCAGTCCCGAATCAAGCGCCCGCTCGACCGGCACCGCGAACCACGACTCCACCGAACGCCCGATGAACTGAAATGACACGAGGTAGATGAGGGCCACCGGCACGACCGTCATCAGCACAAATGAAAGCGCCAGACGCGCCATCAGGCGAGAACCGAACAACCTTCTGCGATAGCGGTTCACCAGTCGTCGCATCAGTTCGGCGACGAGTCCCAGCAGCGCGATCGCCACTGCAACGGTGGTGGCGAGCAGGCTCGGGTAATAACGTTCGAGCAAGCCCGTACTCGCGCTCGCCGCAGCGAGAAGCACGAGCAGCACGACGGCACACGCCACTGCGCTGATCAGCGCAAAGCGCAGCAGCCGTCCTACCGCCCGCTTGTCGTCGTCCGGATGTTGACCGTGAATTTTTTCCATTCGGCCTGCGGGTAAAGCTCCCGGTGGGCAAGGGCATCGATCCTGACCGGCTTGGGCAGCTGGCCAGAGTCCAGGCGCAGACGGACCCGGCCGGCATACCGCCCCGGTCCGATCTCGGCAGGCAGCTCGATGCGCCAGTTGCGAAGCTGCACAATCGGGAGCAAGGCATCTTCGAGGCGGGCAAAGCTCTGCGGTGCGGCGCCCTCGGCACTCAAACGATAATCACCCGTCAGAGGATGAAAGGCCAGCCGCCAGCTCGCCGAGAACCCGAACACGTGCTCAGGCCACCAGTACCAGCGCTCACGCAGCAGCTCGAAGTCAATGGTGAAATGAAGCGGAATGCCGCGACGGGCAACGTCTTCGAGCCGCGCGGTCAGCGGAGGATCGAAATCTGCGCTCAACAACCAGCCGGACCCGTCGACACTGGCCTCGAAATACACCGGGGCCGATTGAGACCAGCCCGTGCGCAGCGGCGCAAGCGCGACGATACCGGCGAGGAGCGCCAGGGTAATGAAGCGGGCGATCACGCGTGTTTTCCGATCAGGCAGTAGTAGAAGCCATCGTGGTCACGGTCCGACTGCGACGCGCACCGCAGCATGATTCCGAGATCGGCGTGCGGGCCGACGGGCTCAGCGTCAAGGCCGGCCAGACGATCACCGGAGATCGGCCCGACCTGACCGTCCGCCGCGGACTGGAGGAAACGCTGAACCACCTCCGGGCCCTCTGCTCGAAAGATCGAGCAGGTGACATAGAGCAATGTACCACCCGGGCGCAGCAGCGGCCAAAGACCCTGCAGAATGCGCAGCTGCGCAGCACTCAGTGTCGCCAGATCGCCACGGCGGCGCAACCAGCGCGCATCGGGCACCCGTCGGCTGATCCCCGAGGCGCTGCAGGGCGCATCCACCAGGATGTGGTCAAAGGGCAGGCCGTCCCACCAGAGGTCCGGGCGCGACGCATCACCCTGAATGACCCGCGCCTTCAAGCTCAGCCGCTCCAGGCTCGCCGACACGGCGGCGAGCCTTGCATCATCAAGGTCCAGCGCTGTGACATCACAGTCGTAGCGTTCGAGCAGATGGGTGGTCTTTCCGCCGGGCGCCGCGCACGCGTCGAGCACTCGGTCCCCCTCTCGCACGGGCACGAGGGATGCGGCCCACTGGGCCCCGGCATCCTGGACAGTAACCCATCCCTCATCCCAGCCCGGCAGGCGCCCCACATCGCAGGCCGGCTCGACGATGATGGCCTGCTCACCCACCACGCGGCTCGCAAAGCCCGCCTCGGCGAGCGCGCGCCGATAGCCATCAACGCTGATCCTGCGGCGGTTGACGCGCAGGCTGAGCGGCGGCCGCACGCTGCCCGCTTGCAGCAACCCTTGCCAGTGATCAGGATGGTCGGCCCGCACCTGATCGATCCACCAGTCCGGGTGGTTCCAGCGCGCGACGGGGTCGGCGCGGGCAGCGTCGAGCCGTGCATCTCGCTCTCGAAGGAAGCGCCTCAGGCTGGCATTCAAAAATGAGGCCGCACCGATGCTCAGGCCACAGAGCTTGGCTGCCTCGACGGCCTGATCGACGATCACCGCGGGATGGCGTATGGGATCAATCAGCTGGGACAAGGCAACGCACTGGAGGGCGGCAAGCCGGGGCAGGGGAGCTTGTCGATTGAGCGACCGGGCAAGAGCGAGGGTGGTGCCGAGGGTGCGCGTTGCATGGGTGGCCATATCACGCACCGGGCCGCGCGAAACGGGGGGCAGCGGCACGGCCCACGATCGATCCGCTGCGAGCGACAAGGCGCGATCGAGTCGCACGCCGGTTTGTAGGGCTTCGAGAGCCGTTGCGGCATGGGCCATTTCGAGGGCCAGCGCCGCCCGCGCCGAATCGGGCAAGGTCATGGGGCGGGGTTCTCGTCCGGATCACTTCCTTGGAGACGATCCCCGGGGCGCAACATCGAGCCCTGCAGCCAATCCCGAACCGGCTGGCGCCTCCCACCAGGTCGCTGCACTTCGAGCAGATCGAGGGCGCCCGAACCGCAAGCCACTCGCACCGAGGACCGACCGACCTCAAGCACCGTGCCGGGAGGCTGGTGGTGGACCCCATCAAGCGCACGCGCCGACCAGATTTTGAGCGTCTGCTCGGGCGCCGGACCGAATCGGGTCCGCGTGCCGGGGTCTGGGTCGAAGGCGCGAATTCGGTCAGCCAGCCGGACCGCTTCCTGAGACCAGTCCAGCCATTCGTCCAGACGCTGCAATCGGGCCGCGTAAGTTGCGCCGGCTTCGGGTTGCGGCTGGGCCTGTTGCCGACCCTCGGCCAAAGCATCGAGCGCCTCCACCATAAGCGTTGCCCCCAGAGCGGCCAGCCGGTCGTGGAGCTGTCCGCCGGTTTCGTGTTCGCCAATGGACAGCGCGCGGGAGCTGAGCATCGGACCCGTATCCAGGCCCGCCTCCATCTGCATGATGGTGATACCGGTCTCCCGGTCTCCCGCTTCGATGGCGCGCTGGATGGGCGCGGCTCCTCGCCATCGGGGCAACAACGAGGCATGCACGTTGATGCAGCCCAGCCGGGGCAGATCCAGTACCGGCTGGGGCAAGATCAGACCGTAGGCCGCGACCACCATCACGTCAGCGCGCAGTGCGGCCAGCTGCGCCTGCACCTCGGGGCCGCGCAGCGTGGCCGGTTGCAACACGGGCAAGCCCTGTTCGAGCGCGAGCAGCTTGACCGGTGGCGCACGCAGGGCCCGACCGCGGCCGGCGGGCTTGTCGGGGCGGCAAAGCACCGCGACCACTGGGTGTCGGGAGCCGATCAAGGCCCGGAGAACAGTCGCCGCAAATGGGGGCGTCCCGGCAAAAACCACCTTGAGCGGTGGCGCGCTCATGCGTCCACCCTCCGGGTGCCCGGTGGCGATGTTCATTGGAAGTGCCTCGGGTGGGTGGGTGCCGCGAACTCAGGCAACCGCCCGATCCTGTTTGGCGAGCTTCGCCCGAATCCGGCTCTGCTTGAGGCGAGACAGATGTTGGACGAAGACCTTGCCGTCCAGATGGTCGATCTCATGCTGCAGGCAGACCGCCAGCAAGCCGTCGGCATGCACCGTAAACGGGCGACCTTCGCGGTCGAGCGCCCTGACCGTGATTCTCTCCGGGCGTTCGACTTCTTCGAACACCCCGGGCACCGACAGACAACCTTCCTCGTACGAGCCACACTCGATACTGCGCTCGACAAGCTCGGGATTGATGAATACCTGGAGCTGGTCGCGAGTCTCCGAGAGGTCCATCACGATCACCCGCAGAGGGACGTCGACCTGGGTTGCCGCAAGGCCGATTCCGGGTGCTGCGTACATGGTCTCGGCCATGTCGGCGATCAGGACTCGCACGGACTCGTCGACCTCGGCGACGGGTCGGGCGCGCTCGTGCAGGCGGGCATCGGGATAGCGGAGGATGGTTCGGATGGTCATCCGCGAATGCTACCGAATCGAACCGCCGTGAGGCAAGGCACGGCCGCCAGTCCCCGACCGCCGGGGGGCGCTGGCTCGACCCCCAGCCGCTTGGACGAGCCTTCTGGCCGAGGCGGGCTGCAGGATGGCCGCGGGGATGGCTCTACGCTTTGAGTCCCGCCTTCCGGAGCTTCCATGGCAACGCCCGACACTGCGACCGACCCCGTTCGCTTCTGGTACACGCTGGCACTGACCGGGGGAGTCGGTCGAGCCCTGTTGCGCCGGGTCTTGGACAGCCGGGACCAGCCCAGGTCGCTTGAGCACCTCGCGAGCCTGGTCGCCGATCGCGATCCAGCCCTCGCCCGCGCCCTGCGGTCTCCCGAAGCCGACGTTGACCGCACGATCGACGGCGCGCTCGACTGGGCTCGTGATCCGGCACAGCATCTGATCAGCATCGACCACCCCGCCTACCCGGCCCTCCTCAGGCAGATTGACGATCCGCCGCCGGTGCTGCACGTGCGCGGTTCGCTTGATGGCCTTTCAAGACCGATGCTCGCCATCGTCGGCAGCCGCCAGGCCTCGCTCGATGGGCTGCGGATCGCCCGTGACATGGCCGCCGAGCTGGGGCGATGCGGACTGGTGATCGGTAGCGGGCTTGCCGCCGGTATCGATCTCGCAGCCCACCGCGGCGCGATCGAGGTCGGAGCGCCCAGCATTGCGGTCGTCGGAACCGGCATCGATCGTTGCTATCCCGCATCGCACCAGGGCACGGCCGACCAGATCGTCGAGCAGGCGGGCGCGGTGGTGTCCGAGCTCCCTTTGGGCGCACCCCCGCTGCCGCATCACTTCCCCAGGCGCAACCGGCTGATCGCCGGACTCGCCCGAGGCGTGCTCGTGGTTCAGGCCGCCCGGCGCTCGGGGTCTCTGATCACCGCGCGCCTTGCGCTCGATTATGGTCGTGACGTGCTGGCCGTGCCCGGCTCCATCCATTCCAGCCTGCACAAGGGCTGCCACCAACTCATCCGTGAGGGTGCGGCGCTCGTCGAATCGGCGGCCGATGTCCTCGCTGCCCTGTTCGGGCCCGCTCCGATGGCCCAGCCCGACCTCTTCGCATCCCGCCCCGCCTCCGTTTCGCCGTCCATCTCGGGAGGCGGTCTGCTCAGCGTGGCCCGGGACGGGGCCACGGGCGGGCTCGGGGGGCCCTCGGGCCACTCGCTGCTTGACCGCCTGGGCTGGAGCCCCATCGAACCCGACCGCATTGCCCTCGCAGCAGGGCTCGGGCCGGGTGAGACCGCACAACTTCTCCTCGAGCTCGAGCTTGAGGGCTTGCTCGAGCGGCTGGCTGACGGCCGGCTTCAGCGGCGTACGCCATGAGGCATGCGGTAAAGGCTCAAGGCAGGGCATCACGCTTGCACCACAGAGGGGCGGCCCGTATGATGAGCCGCCCTTGGGAGGCCTGGTGCCCAGGTCACAGGCCCAATCCGTCCGCCCGAGAATCCGATTTCCGATGCGCCACTTGAACCGATGAGCAAGGCCCTGATCATTGCGGAAAAACCGTCCGTCGCCGCCGACATTGCGCGTGCGCTGGGCGGCTTCACCCGCCACGGCGACTACTTCGAAGCCGATCAGTACGTCCTTTCTTCGGCCATCGGCCACCTCGTGGAAATTGCCGCGCCCGAGCAGTACGAAGTCAAGCGGGGCAAATGGTCTTTTGCCAATCTGCCGGTCATCCCTCCGCATTTTGATCTCAGCCCGATCGAACGGACGGAGGATCGGCTGAAGCTGCTCACTCGGCTGATCCGGCGCAAGGATGTGGTCGCGCTCATCAACGCCTGCGACGCCGGCCGGGAGGGCGAGCTGATCTTTCGCCTGATCGCCCAGCATGCCAAGGCCAAGCAGCCGGTGAAGCGCCTGTGGCTGCAGTCCATGACGCCCTCGGCCATTCGGGATGCGTTTGTTCATCTACGCGAGGACGTCGACCTGCGGCCGCTCGCTGACGCCGCGCGTTGCCGCTCCGAGGCCGACTGGCTGGTCGGAATCAACGGTACCCGGGCCATGACCGCCTTCAACTCGCGCGACGGCGGGTTTTACCTGACCACGGTCGGGCGCGTTCAGACGCCCACGCTCACCATCGTCGTCGAGCGCGAAGAGCGCATCCGCGCTTTCGTGTCGCGTCCGTTTTTCGAGGTTCGGGCACAGTTTTCGGCGGCGGCCGGCCAATACGAAGGGCGCTGGTTCGATCCGGCGTTTCGCCGCAATGAAGCCGATACCGAGGCTCGCGCCGAGCGGCTGTGGGAGCGTGGGCAGGCCGAGGCGATCATCGCTGGCTGCCGGGGTGGCCAAGGCAGCGTCACCGAGGAATCCCAGCCTCGCTCGCAACTCGCCCCGCCGCTCTTTGACCTGACCTCGCTGCAGCGCGAGGGCAATGCCCGGTTTGGTTTTTCGGCCAAGACCACCTTGTCGATCGCCCAGGCGCTCTATGAGCGGCACAAAGTGCTGACCTATCCCCGGACCGACTCCCGGGCGCTCCCCGAGGACTATCTCGCAACGGCTCGCGACACCGTGGCGATGGTGGGCGAACAGGGCGGCTACCAGGCCTTTGCGGGCCAAATCCTTGCCGCGGGCTGGGTCAAACCCAACCGCCGTATTTTTGATAACAGCAAGGTGAGCGATCACTTTGCGATCATCCCGACGCTCCAGGCGCCGCGCAACCTGTCAGACACCGAGCAGCGCATTTACGACCTGGTGGTCAAGCGCTTTCTGGCGGTGTTCTTTCCTGCCGCCGAATCGATGGTCACGACCCGCATCACCCGGGTCGGGGAGCATCATTTCAAGACCGAGGGCCGGGTGCTGGTCAACCCGGGCTGGCAGGCCATTTACGGGCGCGAGGGTAGCGACGACACCCTGGTGCCGGTCGCAGCCGACGAGCGGGTCGCGGTAGCCGACCTGATGCTGAGCGCACTGGCTACCCGGCCTCCTGCCCGCTACAACGAAGCGACGCTGCTGTCCGCGATGGAGGGGGCTGGCAAACTGGTCGACGATGACGACCTGAGGGCGGCGATGGGTGAGAAGGGCTTGGGCACCCCCGCCACCCGAGCCGCCATCATCGAGGGACTGATCGCCGAAAACTACCTGATCCGCGAAGGCAAGGAACTGGTACCCACCACCAAGGCCTTTCAGCTGCTCACGCTGCTGCGCGGACTCGGAGTGGCCGAGCTCACGGCGCCCGAGCTCACCGGCGAGTGGGAATACAAGCTCGCCGAGATGGAGCGCGGTCGGCTGGGTCGCGATGACTTCATGCGGGAAATCGCCCAGATGACCCGTCAGATCGTTGATCGCGCCAAAAACTATCAGGCCGATACGGTGCCAGGCAACTACGCCAGTCTCGGTGCTCCGTGCCCGAAATGCGGGGGACCGGTCCAGGAAAACTACCGCCGCTATGCCTGCACGCGCTGCGATTTTTCGATCAGCAAGATCCCGGGGGCCCGGCAGCTCGAGGTCCAGGAGGCCGAAAGCTTGCTGCGCGAGGGCCAGATCGGGCCGTTGCAGGGGTTTCGCAGCAAAATGGGGCGGCCCTTCGCTGCCATTCTCAAGCTGAGCGCCGAGCACAAGCTCGAATTCGATTTCGGCCCCTCCGCGGGCGACAGCGCGGACGCCCAGGAGGTCGATTTCACGGGTCGGGAGCCGCTGGGGCGTTGTCCCAAGTGCGCCCGACGGGTGTTTGATCTGGGGATGAGTTACGTCTGCGAGCAATCGGTCGGTCCGTCTCGCAGCTGCGATTTCAGATCAGGAAAGGTGATCCTGCAGCAAGAGATCGCCCCCTCTCAGATGGTCAAGCTGCTGGCCGAAGGTCGCACCGATCTGCTCGATGGCTTTGTGTCTTCGCGCACACGTCGAAAATTCAAAGCGTTTCTGGTCTGTGAGCCGGGGGGCAAGATCGGCTTTGAGTTCGCGCCGCGCCCGCCTCGGCCTGCGGCGACGGGCAACAAGCGCGCAGGCACCGCAGCGGCGCAAGCCAAAGATAGCGCCACCGGCGTGCCTGGCGAGGCTGGTGCGCTCACCGGCCCATCGCCGGCGGGCCAGGCCGCCGGAAAGGCCGCCGGAAAACCACGCTCGACCCGCTCGGCCGCGCGGACCCGAGCCCGCAAAGACGCCTAACATCACAATCTGGGCGTGCGGGTCGGTCAGCTCATCGTCCTCGCTTTTTCCTCTTTGCCCACTGGGGTCATCCATGAGCCTACCCATCGAGTTTTCCGATGTTGAAGCCGCGCGTGAACGGTCGTCCAGCCTCACCCTCCGAACCCCCGTTCTGCGCAGCCCCGCCGCCGACCAGCTGACCGGTGGCGAACTCTTTTTCAAGTGCGAGAACCTGCAACGTACCGGGGCATTCAAGTTTCGGGGCGCGGTCAGCGCGCTGACCCGGTTCGACGCCCGCCAGCGAGCCGCCGGGGTCATCAGCTATTCCTCCGGAAATCACGCTCAGGCGATCGCTTTGGCGGCCCGCCTGCTCAATATCCCGGCCTTGATCGTGATGCCCAAGGATGCGCCCCCGATCAAGCTCGAGGCCACCCGCAGCTATGGCGCCGAGGTGATCCTCTATGACCGTTACACAGAGGATCGCGAGGCCATCGGTCGCAGACTTGCCGATGAGCGAGGCATGACCCTCGTGCCGCCGTTCGACCACGTCGACGTCATGGCCGGACAAGGTACTGCGGCGCTCGAGCTCTTTGAAGAGACCGGCCCGCTGGACCTGTTGGTTGTTTGCGTCGGTGGCGGCGGGCTGATCTCGGGCTGCGCCACGGTCGCTCACGCACTGTCTCCCGCATGCCGGGTGATCGGCGTCGAACCCTCCGCGGGCGATGATGTGCGGCAGTCGCTCGCTCGGGGCGAGCGGGTCAGCATCGCCGTGCCTCAGACGATCGCCGACGGAGCGCAGACTCAGGCCCCCGGAGTGCTTACCTTTCCAGTGATTCAAAAACGCGTCGCGCAGATTCTGACGGTGGACGACCCTGCGCTGGTGCGGACCCTGCATTACCTCGCA
>JBIKVK010000106.1:0-10741 GCA_044356835.1 Burkholderiaceae bacterium | reverse complement strand
GACCAATAAGATCCCGAACCACAGTGGGTCATAACCGAGCGCGACAATGATGGGATGAACGATCGCCAGGGTCATCAGCATCAATGACAGCGCGTCGAGAAACATGCCCAAAATGATGTAGATACCGATGATCACGGCCAGAACGGCTCCCCGTGGCAAGGCGAGGTCGCTCACGATGCGGCCGATCTCGGCATTGATTCCCCAGGTGAATACCGCATAAGAAAAAATCTGGGCTCCGATTACGATGAACAGCATCATCGCAGTCAGCGTCGCGGTCTCTGTCATGACCGTGCGCAGCATCGACCGGGTCACATTGCCGGAAGCTCCCGCAACAATCAGCGCCATCAGTGCGCCCACCGCAGCCGCCTCGGTGCTGGTCGTGATCCCGGAATAGATTCCACCCAGCACCGCAACCACGATCGAAATCACGGGAAGGATGTCGGTCAGGAACCCCCTCAGGTTTCCCCCTTCGTTACGCTCGACGTCGTCCGCTGGGGCGAGTGCAGGATTGGCCAGGCAGCGCAGCACAATGTAGATGTGAAACATGATCACCAAGATCAGCGCGGGCACCAGCGCTGCGATGAACAGTTTGCCGATCGACTCCTGCACGATCGAACCATAGACAATCAACGGAATACTCGGCGGAATCAGGATGCCCAGGGTGCCCCCAGCGGCCAATGACCCGGCCGCAAGTTTGGGGTCATAACGTAAACGCTGCAGACTCGGAAGCGCGGCCGTGCCGACCGTTGCTGCAGTTGCGACGCTCGAACCGCTGACCGCTGAAAACACCGAGCACACTGCGATGTTTGCGTGCAGAAGCCCCCCCGGGAGTCGTCTGAGCCAGCCGCTCACCGAACGGTAAAAGCGCTCTGAGACCCGGGCGTGCTGAACGATCTGCCCCATCAGGACAAAGAGGGGGACTGCAATCAGCGCTTCGCTGGCGGCCGTGTTGAATAGCGTGTGCGCTACTCCCGAAAGTTGCCTCGCATCGAACAGGATGATCCAGAAGAGGCCTGTCGCACCCAGTACGAGCGCGATCGGCCAACCCGCTGCGAGCAGGAGCAAGATGGTGAGGCCCATCAGCCCGAGGGTCGTCATTGCGTTGGCTCCAGCAGGTTCGGCTGGGACGCCCGGAGGTCGTCCAGCAAACTCGCGCACTGCGCCAGCCAGGTCAGAAGTATGCCCAGACAGACGCCGGCCTGCATGATGTAGAGAGGCAGCCTCAGAATGCCCTGTGAGCGGGCATCAGTCTCGAAATTTCGCCAGGTGAGTTCAAGGCAAAGCCAGAGCACCAGTGCGATGTAGGCCAACATGAGGATTTGTCCGGCGAGCGCGAGCCCCCTCTGCACACCCCTGGGCAGGTGGCAGACCAGAAAGTCGGTGCTGATGTGCTGACGCTCCCGACCCACCCAGGGCAAAGCGAAGAATATTGACCAGGCCATCAATATGGCCCCACCTTCGCTGCCCCAGTAGAAGTCGATCTTTAAGGACCGCAGCACCACGTCGGCTAGAACGAGGAGCGTGAGCATCGCAAGGAAGACCAATGCAATGCCGAGGGCAGTGCGTTCCAACCATTTGCCTGATTGCGTCACGGGCCGCTCCCGTCAGCGGTTAGCGGGTGCCGCTGATCTCAGAAATCGCTTTTTGCCCCTCGGGCCCCGCGCGCTTGGCCCAATTGGGATGGACGTGATCGACCGCAACCTTGCGGAACTGTTGGTAGAGCTCAGGTGAGGGTTCGGTGACCAAGATACCTTTTGCCTTGAGTGCAGCAATGTTCGCCTTGTAGCTGGTGGGCATGAAGGCATGAATTTCTGCTTCGACCGCCTTCATCTCCTCGATGAGGATGGCACGGTGCGCGGGAGACAGTCCGTCAAGAGCGCGCTTCGAGACCAGCATGGTGGTCGATGACATCAGGACGTTGGTCGCAAAACCCGATTTCACAACCTCATCCCACTTGAAGCTCACGACCGCGCCAGCGCCGGTGATGATGCCGTTGATCACCCCGCGCTGAAGGCCGGTGTAGGCTTCGCCCGCGGCGATGTTGACCGGCGAGGCTCCGATCGCCGTCAGGAATTCGGCTTGTTCCGGGCTGGTGGCGCGTACCTTTTTACCCTTCATACCGGCGATGTCCTTGACGGAATCGGCAAACCAGATATTGATCGGGTCATAGAACACTGTGGCCAGCAACTCCGCGCGATGCCTGTTCAGCACGTCCTGTCGTTGCGCATTGACGGTCGGGGTGGCCCAGGCGGCGATCACCTTCTTTTGCAGGGTTGCCGGCTCCTCCCACTGAGGCATCACGAAGGGCAACTCAGGCGCCGCAAGCACCGGATAGGTGGCCGCGTTATAGCTGGGCAGCCACTCGCTCATTTCGACCAGGCCATCGCGAATGACCGTCAGCGCATCGACCGGCTTGTAGGGGGTCTCGCCGTAGGACACATATCGGATTCGCAGCTCACCATTGGTACGTGCCTCGACACGCTTGAATCCCTTGATCATGATCTGAGCGTAGTCGTGTTGTGCGTTGATCACGCCGACGTAGCGCCAGTTTTGCGGAGCAGCGGTGGCGGTGGAAACTGCGACAAGTGTCGCTGCCGCCGTCAAAATCCGAGTCAGAAATGTCTTCATGCAGTGTCTCCCTTGGTGTTGTGGTGCTTGTCTTGATGCATCAGGAATTGAGGTGATCTCGAAGCGTCTTACCGGTATAGCCTTCGCGAACCAATCCGCGCTTGCGCAAGATCGGCACGACATGATCTACAAACTCTTCGATCATGCCAGGCATCGTGGCAGCGCTCAGGTTGAAGCCGAACCCGCCGCTTTCGCGCCAGATCCGCTCCATCTCGTCGGCGATCCTTTCGGGTGAGCCCACGACCTGGGCGAGACCTCCGGTCATGCCCGCATGCAGCGCCGCCTCGCGAACTGTCGTACGGTGACCTCGTTCCCCGCCGATGCTCGCGATGGCCTCGAGCATGCCCTTCGAGGCTTGCGTCGATAGTTCTTCAATCGGTTGATCAGGGTCGAGCTTGCTGCAATCCATTCCGAGCGGGGCTGAAAGCCGACTCAGCCCCGCATCCAGAGGTACCCGACTCCGAAGCAGTTCATGGCGGCGTCGAGCTTCTTCGTCGGTGCTGCCGATGACAAAGTGCAGACCGAACAGAATTTTCGGCGGAGGCTTCCCGGCAGAAGATGCAGCGGCGTCCATGCGTTCCCTGAAGCCGCGCATCGCCTTGACCTGGGGCTGAATCGCGAAGATTGCCTCGGCATGCTTGACGGCAAACTGCATTCCTCGACCTGAGGAGCCCGCCTGAAAAATGACTGGCCTGCCCTGCGGCGACGGCAGGGTGGGTGAGACGGCGTGGCATCGGAAATATCGCCCTTCATGCTGGACGCGCGCGATCTTGTCGGGGTCGGCCAGCACCCCCGCTGCACGGTCTTTCAGAATGGCGCCCTTGCCGAAGCTGTCCCAAAGGGCGTAGCAGACGTCCATGTATTCGTCGGCGTAGTCATAGCGCTCGTCATGCTCCATGAGTGGGTTGCCGATGGCCCGGTGCTCGGCCTGCATATGGCCTGTCACAACGTTCCAGCCAATGCGGCCTCGGCTCATGTAGTCGAGCGTGGACAACCTTCGATAGGCGAGATAAGGCGGCGTTCCCGTGACCGAAAGGGTGACCCCGAGGCCCAGGCGCTCGGTGGCGGCCGCCATGACCGCAATGACCGGCATGGGGTCATGGGTGGGCCATACCACGCCATATCGGAGGGGCGTTTCTGGACCGCCCTTGTATTGATCCGATGCGGCAGGGGTGTCGGCAAAAAATACTGCGTCGAAGCTGCCGCGTTCGAGCGTCTTTGCAATGCGTTGCCAATAGCCGAAGTCGGCGAGGCCATCCAGGTGTCCGTCCTCGGCGTGAGCCCAGCTGAGCGCCGTATGCGTAATCGGCGCGTGGAACATCATGTGAACGAGATGCATCCTGCGATTCATGCTGAGCCCCTGAGCGGAACGGCCACGCGATCGATTGAATGATGGGGCAGACCGCGGCGACCATCGCTTCCGGAACGCTTGGTTCTTGTGAGTGTTTGCGCATACATTACGGCTTACCCGATAGAAACGTCAATCTTCTTGGCGCTTACTTGCGTGCACAAAGAGAATCGAGCCTGGCGAATCTGTTTGACTCAACACGAGGCAAATTCAAGCGTGGGCGCTGCTCAAAACAATATAGGGAGAGAAATCGAATGAACTCGATCGTCTACACAAGAATTCCGGCATGCGATCCGGATCTGGTTCGAAAAGCGGCCGCGTGCGGGGTCGCAGATCTGCACGAGGCTTTGGGTCCGATTGTCGGACGACAGGCCTTGATGTCGCCGCAGATGAAGGCCTTGAATCCCGGGCGTTGCATTGCCGGCCAGGCGGTCACCGCTTTCAACTTTGATGGTGACAATCTCATGATGCATCGGGCGCTGCGCCTGGCCACCGAGGGCCAGGTGCTCGTGACGTCCAACGGCGGTGTGTCTCGAGGCGCTCAGTGGGGTGAGATGGCGACCCGAAACGCCCGGCGGAAGGGCCTTGCAGGGATCATCGTCGATGGCGATGTGCGCGATTCAGATGCGATCCGCGAAATGGGATTTCCGGTGTGGTCGACGGCCGTTTCGCCTTCTCACGCCGAAAAGAGAGGGCCTGGTGCCGTCAACATTCCGATTGTGTGCGCAGGTGCCCTGATCGAGCCCGGCGATGTGATCGTAGCGGACGGAGACGGGGTGATTGCGATTCCCTTGGCGCACCTCGAGCGAGCCATCGCTGGAGCGACCGCCTACGGCGCACGCGAGGGCGACTGGAAGCCAAAGTTGGAGGCTGGCGTCGATCTCTTTGAACTGGCGCGGATGCAAGCCGCTCTGGATGCCGCGAAGGTCGAAGAGCGCGACATGACCTGGCGGGACGATCACCGCACCGCCTGATTCGACGCTACCTCAGACGTTCAGCAACCAGGACCCGTTGGCCGTATCGAAACTGAAGATCGGCACGGTGAATCCTGGTGTCGTGTTCCAGTGGAATTCGGTCGGAAGCCCAGTGGTTTTCGCGAGCACCTGGTAGGCATCTACCGCCAATTTCGTCAGGAAGTTTAGGTCCGAGCGATCGGCCGGATTCGTATTGACGTTCACGCCCAGATCGGCGCCCATATGCATATCGAGCGAGCCGCTGATGTTGATGACATCAAAGAGGTTGTCGGCCAGTCGCTCGAGGACGTTGGCACTGCCGGCAAAATCGCCGAGCGAGTCCAGCATGTCGGCCAAGCGGACCTTGCCCGACGCATCGCCGACGAGATCGAGATCGATGTCGAGATCGATTCCGCCCAACAGCTTGGCGTAGAGGTTGCCCAGCCCGTCTTGCTTGCCGAGCATGGCCCCCACCGAGCCGAGCAGCGACAGATCCATCTCCAGCTCGGGCAGGTCATACATCGTTCCGTCGACGTCGTAGTCATCGATCAGGTAGAGGCTGTTGCCGAAAATCTCGGCGGCTGGCCGATTCTCCTGCGCGCGGATGCTCTGCAGCCAATAATTGTCGGCACCCATCGCCAGGCGAGGGATCAGGCTGAAGTCCGCTTTGAATTCAACCGGTAGACTGAAGGGCAGGATAGCCTTCACCTGATCGTAGAACGGCAGGAGTGTGGCCAGGTTGTAGCTGAAGGGCATCTCTGCAGTCACGGTCGGCAGCTTGGGCGTGAAACGTACAAATTCGATCAGGTCGTTGTTCCAGAGCGCCTTCGCAAAATTGCCGTCCAGATGTTCGAGGATCGGAAACTCGACTCCCGCGGCCTTGAGGGCTTCCCACAAGGCCTTAACGCTCGGAACGGAGTCGAGCAGCTTTGAAATTTGATCGGCTGCAGGCGTCGGGAGGGAGGCCCCGAGGTCAGTGATCTTCAGGAGCTTGTCGGCGCCGGGGGCTTTGGGCTCGAGATATTTGACAGTCGATGTGTAGTACCTTCCGCTCGAGCTGGCAGCTGGTACGTCCGTCTCGAGGGTCTTGTACGTCTTGGCGGCATAGGCCGCAAGCTTTGCTTTTACGCTTGCAAGCGTCTCGTCCGTTGCATCAGTAAACCCAACCTGCTTCAACTGGTCGACCGACAGAGTCGTCTTGTAACCCTTGTATTTCCCGATCGCCTCGTCGAGTGCCTGAACGTTCGACTTCCAGGGCTCGACCTTCTTGAGTGCGTCCCTGACCCAAAGCAACTCATTGGCCATGCTCGCTTTCAGCATCTCGTTCGCGGCGTTATATATCGCATCGAGTTCGGCGTACTCGTCGACCTGTGTGGGTTGCAGATTTGCGATGATCGACTGCAACAACGGAAGTGCCACGAAGCTCCGCGAGCCTTTGCGCGACAGGGAAGCATTCGCGTAGGGAATGTGCTCCATCTCGGCGGCGCGCCCCGCGCGGAGCAGTCCGTCGATCGAGAAGTAGAAGGCTACGGCGTCGTTATCCGAATGCACATTCTTTCCGGCCAAATGGAGCAGCACAGCGTGGTAGTTCACGAGCTTCTGGATCTCCGCGGTGCCCAGCGTCTCGGCCCGGCCGATCACCGCGCTGTCGAGGAAAGAAGCAAAGCCTGCGAGCGTCTCCGCCTTCAGCCCGCTTACACCGGCACGGGCGAAATCGTCGAGGGTCAGGGTGGCCTGTGCCGTGTCGGCTTCAGCGGCGTCCCGAATCTTGGCGATTGCGCCCACCAGGGTCTGGCCCGAAGCTCCGTTCTTCGCTTTCGATTCCTGTTCTGCAATCCAGGCCGCGTTGAGCGTATCCACCCGCTGGCTGATTGTGCTGAAGAAATTCGCGGGGTCACCCGAGTAGTTTCTGATCTCGTCGTTGATGGTCTTCAGGTGCAGTTCGGGTGTCAGCGGGTTGAGCCCCAGGATCCTGAGCTGCTCAAGCGTCAGGTTTTCCGCGGGCGCCTGGAAATTCTTGTTGTTGTAACCGTTCAGCCTCAGCCAGGCCGCCCAGGCCTGGGCGAACTGGGCGAGCTCGGCACTGCTGTCGAGGTCTTGAGGGTTCTGGGCTTTGACGAGAGCGGCCAGCAAGGCGCGGGGTTTGGGGTCCGTGTAGACCCCATTGATCGGCACGTTGTCGTAGAGGGGGGTATCGAGAAAGGAGAAATGCGCCTGGGCACGATTGATGATCCCGATGGACTCGAAGGCTTCGACCAGGGTTTTCAGGTCCTCATCGGTCCCCTGGCCCTTCGCGACCCGCTGGATGCGATCGTAGGCGGCCACCCCTTTTTGAATGCCAAGCAGCAGTTCGCTATCGCTCGGGGGGATCAGGCTTGGATTTGGCCCCATGGTCCATCGCAACAAAGAGGGGGCCAGTCGCCCGTCGACGAGCAGCGAGTTGATCGCGTCGACATTGCCGCTTGTGACGCCGTTGATCCCGGCCTTTGCATACACGAAATGATTCAAGCCTCCCTCGTCCTTATGGAGCGGAAACTGGGAGGGGGATGCCCTGGCTTCGAGTCGATAATTCTTGAGTCGCGCAAAAGCGTCTGCTCGGGACAGGCCAATCTCGAGCTCCACGACCGGCGGGTCGACCCGGTCGATGAAGGCAATGCTCTTGTCGCTATTGGCAACCGACTGGAATGAGCCCTGCGGGATGTCCCATTTGAAGCTGCCCAGGGCAAGCGAGGCGACCTTGACCTCGTTGTCCCGGATCGCACTCAGTTCTGCGCTGGCCGCCGCGCTCAGCGCCGAGAGCTGTTCCATCTGATCGATGATGGCCAATGCCGCTTTGAATTCTCCAAAATATTTGAAAAATGAATCGAGAAACGACTTCTGCGCGGCAAAAGAGTCGAGCACTGCCACCAGGGTGCTGCCGTAGGGGGTTGCCTTGAGCGTGTCTTTCAGCCCTGGGGTCAGCTGTACCATGGTGTCCCAGAGCTTTTCGGTGAACTTGACGAACTCGAAGTAATAGTGGGCGGTCTGTTCGATCAGCTCGACCACGGTCACTTTGCCGTTGCCGTCTGCGTCCAGTGCGCGGCCGATGCCGCTCAGGACGCTGTTCAGCGCCTGCTTCGGGGCATTGACGATATTGCTGATGAAGTCAACGGCAAATTGCGGCATCCAGCTGGGTAGGCTGGGGCTCGCAATCGGGCTCGCTTGAAGACCTGCAGGCAGGGGCAACTCGTAGGCGAAGAAGTTCTCGATGGCGTAGAGCGGGCTCATCACCGTGTCCACCATCGAGACCGCCGAAACGGCCGTTTTCTGGACCAGCGGTGCAAGCGTCAGGCCGACGTTGTCGAAGTGGACGGTACCGTAGGTGCTTTCGGATTTGGCCGGGTCTTTCGAGTCGTAGGCCACCCGAAATGGGACGTTGATCAGGCTGTCCATTCGGAGCGAAAAGAGATCGGCGACCCCCGCCCATTGGGGATCCGAGATCAGTGCGCCCGGGTTCAGCCCGATCGCCCCGGCTGCGGACAGGCGACCTTCGAAATTTGCCGACCAGTTGACGGTGTTGCTCAGGGCAGTTCTGGGGTCGGTGCTCAGCATTCCGATGAGCTTGTCCGCCCCCGTGATCAGAGACAGCTTGTTGTCATTGACGCCATCAAAGTCCTTGAACGATACGGTCACGCCCCCTTCGACTCCGGTGTTCTTTCGCCAGGCGGTGGCGCTCGCATAGCTGGACTTTCGGTCTTGAGCTTCAAGCCAGAACGGCCCGATCGACCCACCCAGGGTCGATCCGGGTGCGACCCCGAGATTGGAGTGCAGCTTGATGCTGCTTTTGCCGAGGTCGAGCGTTGCCATTTTCATGGCATCCATCTCATAGCGGAGGTTGCCGAAGAGTCGAGCCTCCAGGACGCGATGACCGGCAAGGCTGGCATCGACATACGCCGACCCACCGCTGCCGTCGATCATCCCGCCGAAGCCCTGGTTGAACCAGGGCTCGGTATCGATGACAACCAGTTCGAAGTTCCCGGTGACCGCATCGAAATTGAAGGTCTGGACCCGCTGGGGAACGTTGTATTGCGGGCCGCTGTACCGATACTCGTAGCCCGCGGGCTTGATGATGGGGTCCCAGGCGACGCCATCGTTTTGCCTGCTGTCCTCGTCGATTGGATCAAGGCCCGAGAAGCCGCCTGAGTCCGGGTCGGAGTAAGGGTCTGGTGGGTCGATGATCCAGTCGGTCGACCCCGACCCTGAATACGAGGAATCCCCCCGCGAGTACCCGTCAAACTCATCGAACCCGAAGTAGAACTCTGCGCTGTCGGCCGACTTCAAAACCGGACTTGGGTTGGAGCTGGCGCTGCCCCGCTTAAGCGTCAACTCCGGCAAGTCGGCCATCACTCGATCGAGCCACAGCGAGACTTTTTGCGAGTCGAGTACCCGGCCGACGCTTCCAACGAAGGGAATCTCGAGGTTCGAGACACTCTGCAGGGCCGACTGCATGAGGGGCAGCAGCGTCGCGCCAAGGTCGAAGACTTCGCCTTCGAGGGTGGGCATCTTTGCGAAGGCGCGGGTACGGTCGATGGCAATGTTGCCCTCGGAATCGGTGACGCGCAGGCTCAACTGATCGAGGCCCGGGAATTGGGCGTCCACCGCAAGACGCAAAACGCCGTCTTCAATCTCGTCAGCGCTCAGCACATGCGAGATCAGGACCCCACCGGTCGATTCGAGGATCTCGATCCGATCGCCGGGTCTGAGGTCGGTCGCTTCGGCCTGGGCTCTGGGCAGTTCGATCACCAGCCGTTCGGACAGGCTGTTCATGCTGGGGACGAGGGTTTTGAGGACAGGTGCGGTGGGGGCATAGACATCGAGCAGGTCGCCCTGCGCGTCGCTCACCTCGTCGATGGACTGGGCCTGTGCAATGTCTTCGAGGGTGGCTTCGGCCTCATCGGACCAGTTGATCGCGATGGGGGACCCTGCGCCGGTCACCGCCTGTGCGGCGTCCCCGGCGGCGATGTCGACCGCTTCTTCAGCCAGGGCGTTTAGGTCAGCGGGGTCGGTCAGATCGAGGGGTGCAGGCGCGCCGGGCGCCCCTGCGCCTCCGGCGGCCTGGATGACCTCGGCCACCTCGCCGATCGCGCGGGTCAGCGCCTTGGTGAGCGCCCGCTCGGCCCGCTCGCCCGCTTCGGCCCCAGGCTGCTGGGTCTGCGCCAGCGCCATCAGCGTGGCAATCTGCGCGGCCACCTTCTGCGCCGCAAGCCCCGCCTGCGCCTGCGCGCCCCCCGCCCCCGATTGCGCCGCCGCAATCGGATCAAAGCGCTCAATGTCCGTCCCGATCGTCAACCCGAAGGCGGACTCGAGCATCTGCTGGGCCTGATCGACCGTAGCCGCCTTGCTCGTCGCAATCAGCGCCTGCACCATCGTGGTGAGCGGATTGAGCACCGTCGCCCCCTTGGGCGCGGCCAGGGTCATGGTGTTGGGCGCCCAGGTGTCGGTATTGATGCCGCCCACCGCCATCAGCGAACGCCCCCCGGCCAGCGCAGCCAGCGCCTGCGCACCCAGCACAAAGCTGCCATCGGCCCCGGTCTCCACCCCGGTATCCAGATCCACCCCGGCCTCATAGACCCCGTCACCATCGTCCAGGTAGATCCGCGCCCCCTGGATGTAGCCGTCGGCCACCAGACCCCGCAGGAAGCTCTGCGCATCGATTCCGCTGGCGCTCTGGATCACCGACTCCCCGTCCGCAGGACCCGTGTCGGTGTAGGCGAGCGTGAACGCCCCCGAACCCAGCCCCGGCACCTTCAACTCAAGCACCCGCTGATCGCCC
>JBIKVK010000366.1:0-3110 GCA_044356835.1 Burkholderiaceae bacterium | reverse complement strand
CACCAACGCAATTTCTAGCACCACACCTCCGACGCTGACCTACTACACCGAGCGGGCGGCAGCCTCGCTGGTGCAGTTCCCCAACGTCACCCTGCAGGCCAACGACGTCATCCGGATGGTGATCGGCGACGTCGCCTTCCCGGTGCAGATCGTACCGGCCGGGCAAACGGGCACGGGCGCCTACGGCGTGAATGTCGCGATTCAGGGGTCTGCGGATGCCACCTGGGCTGCGGTGATCGATGCCCTGGGCACGATGATCCAGAGCGATCTTGGTTTGACTGCTCCAGGGGCGACTGGCCGCAACTGGTCGGTCGAGCTTGAGAAGCCGACCGGACAGCGCCAATTGCTGCTCGACAGTTCGGCCATGACCGCCGATTTCATGTCCACCTTTGACCTGGTGGGCGCCCAGGGCTCGGCCGATGCGCCGAACGTACTGCCGATCGTGAGCGAGCAGGACGTCCGCTTGATGCAACTCAATGTGCTCAATTTCTCGCAAGTGATGGCGGGACTTGATGCAACGCTCACTGCGGACGGCTTTAATGCCACCGCGAACACGACCACCGGCAGTCTGAGCATCGACAAGGGCGTCAACACGAGCTTCAACGTCAATGATTCAGTCGTTTCCCGTGGCGGCGGAGTCTGGCAGTCGGGCACCCCTGTGCCCGCCGGATCCCGTCAGCCCCAGATCAGTCGGATCATCTTCGAAAGCGCTGCGATCCTATACGGCGAGGAATTCATGATCGTCATCGATGGCACCGAGTACAAAGTCTCGCTGGGTGATGCAATCACCGATGCGGGGAACCAGGTGGCCGCAAGCCAGGTTACTGCCCAGGATCCGCAGTCCATCCTGCAAGGGCTCAAAGAAAAGCTGCTGGACGCCACCAAGAACGGCGGCAAGCTGGCCGACGTCACCTGGAGCCAGATCAGCGCGGGCGAGCATGCCAACAAGTGGATGCTGACCATCACCGGCTTCGAGAACGAGCCGTTCAGCGTTGAGAGCGTGCGCATCAACGGCACAGTGGACGAGGCCGTCGATGGGACCGACTTCGAGACCGCGGTGATGACCGCGGCCGGCACCGGGGGCGGGCAACTGTCCACGGTCCAATTCGAAAGCGCCAGCCTGAAGCAAGGGGGCGTCTACACCCTGAAGATCAATGGCACCGCATTCTCGGTGACGGGTGCTGAGCTCAACCTTCCGGGTTCGCCCACCGATTGGACTCCGGTCCTCAACGGCCTGGCCCAAAAGGTTTCGGCCGCGCGTGCCGCGAATCAGGCCGGTATGCCGGTGACGCCGACCGTCAATGTCGCCAATCGCACGATTACCCTAGCTGGGGATGTCGGCGCGACCTTCAGCGTCACGGCCGAAGCCCGCGACCCCGCATCCGAACAGGTGCTTCGCCCGACCGGCGACTACGTGGTGATTGCGCCGGACCGCCCGACACCGAGCGATTTCCGGGTCGTGTCAACGGGCAGCCTGTCCGTGGTTGGCCTCCAGGTGCACCCCAATTTCGATCTGCAGTTCGGCAGCGATGGCGGCAACGTGGTCGTGGTTTCCGAGCTTAACGTTGGGAACGCGCGCGTCGACCTCGATGCGCCCCAGGGGGGTATTGCCCTGGGCGGCAAGATCACTGCCGGATCCCTGGACATCACGTCCAAGAAGGACCTCGCGATCAAGACCGCAGTCAATACGCTGTCCGTTGCAATGACGCCGGGCGGGTTGGGAGATCTCAGCATCGAGCAAACCGGGAATCTGGTCATCGACAGTATGTCGCTCGGCGGTGGTGATGTGTCGATGGTGGTGGCGGGTAATGTCACCCTCAACAACTTCACCGGCACCGGTGGGCGGCTGAATATCCAGGCGACCGGCTCCATCACCATCAATGCGCCTTCTGCCGCGTCTCCGGCCAGCTTGAGCGCCGTCTCGCTGACCGCGGGCGGGGCGATCACTGCCACCTTGAACGCCCAGACCCTGGACCTCTCGGCCACCGGGGCGGTGACCCTGGTCAATGCGCAGTCTTTGGTCATCAACTCGTTCAATACCGATGGCGATGCCGTCAGCGTCAAGACTGCGGGCGCTTTGACCCTCAACGACTCGATTGCGGTGCTGGGCTCGGACACGATTACGCTCAACACCACCTATGCCCCGGGGACCAACCCGGGCAGCGATCGCCGCATGACCTTCAATCAGGCGGTCAGCACCTATGCCGGCGACATCGCGGTCGCATCAGGGGGTGCGATTGTCTTTGACAATGGCGCAACCATCGACTCCAATTCGGGCGACCTCGGGGTGACCGCTACCGCCAGCATCACGATGGAGGCGGACACCTTCTTCAGGCTGGGCAGCCCCGGTACGCTCAATTTGGTGGCCGGCGGTGATCTCACGTTGGGCAAACTGCGCATCGACGGCGATCTGACCCAGACCGATGGCCTCACCGACCTCTACATCCAGGCGGGTGGCGATGTCTTTGATGCCGGCAACGGGGACTACGACATCATCGCCCCGCGCTCGCGCCTTGTGATGCAGGCCCAGACCGGTATCGGTGACAACAACCGGCTCGACGTCGACGTGTCCAGCGTCGATCTGCGCAATCTCGGCGCCACAGGCGGTATCGCGGTCGAAAACCGCGATGACCTGTACGTATTCCGGGCCCAGAACACGGGTACCGGGGACATCAATCTGGCGACCCGCGCGGGCAGCATCATCGTCATGGGCGGAGCGACGGCTGTCGCCAATGCCCTCCCCCATGGGGTGACCGCCGGCACCGGCGCGGTGAACCTGTACGCCTCCGGCGGACGCGTCGACCTGCTTGCGCGAGACGACCTCAACGCCTCGACGACCGAGGCGTCGATCGTGACCGCGGGCGGTGCGGTCAGCGTCACCGCAGAATTGGGCAATATCACCCTGGGTGACGGTATCCGTGTAAACCGCACGGCCCTCGCACCCTCAGTCAATTCAGTTGCGGCAAATCCGGGCATCAATGATGTCCGAACAGTCGATCTATCGCCGCTCGTGAGCGCCAACGCGGCGCCGCTCCAGAATACCGACTACTCGATCACCATAGGCACCGCGTCATTCGTCTTCAGAACGGGGAGCGCCTCAAGCTGGAACG
>JBIKVK010000380.1:0-2983 GCA_044356835.1 Burkholderiaceae bacterium | reverse complement strand
CCTCCGTCGCCCAAGCAGTGCTGGCCGATCCAACAGCTCCGAGGGCGAGCGCCAGCGACAGGCTGGACGCAAAATTGGAACGGGATCGCGGACGTGATCCCGGTACTGCGATGCATTGGGCTTGCGACATGACATCGATCCGCGCAACATGTGGCTGATCCATTATTGAACACATCCTGGAGGGGCCTGACAAGTGGGTGAAGTCAATCGACGTCTCGTGCTTGGAGCCATCGCAGGCAGCGCCGTAGGCCGAATCACGGCCGCTCTCATTCCGACGGCCTCGCCAGCGTTGGCGCAGGCCCAGCAGACATCAGCCGCCTCCGCGTGGCCGTCCCGTCCGGTACGCATTCTGGTGGGCTTTACCCCGGGAGGAGTACCCGACATCGCAGCGCGGGTCCTGTCGCAGCGGTTGGCTGAGCCCTGGAAGCAGCCGATTCTGGTTGAAAACCGGCTGGGTGCAGGCAGCAATGTGGCAGCGCAAGCCGCGGCAACAGCTGCGCCGGACGGTTACACACTGTTGTCCGTATCTTCGGCGCATGCCGTAGCCCCCGCGATCTATCCGAGGCTCAACTTCGATCCGGTCGCCGATTTCGCGCCGATCTCGCTCACCGCCACCGGCCCGGCGCTGGTGATCGTATCGCCGGAGCTTCCAGTCAAGAACATGGACGAATTTCTCGCGCTGGCCCGCAGCAGGCCCGGGGCGCTGAACTACGCCTCGGCCGGGGTGGGTAGCGGCGCCCATTTCGCGGTTGAGCTCCTTCGGAGCCAGACCGGGATCGACCTGGTCCATGTGCCTCACAAGGGCATCCCCGAGGCTCTGAACGAAACCATCGGGGGACGCACTCAGCTCTTCATCTCGCCCTACGCCAGTGCGATCAATCTGGTGCGTCAAGGTAAGGCCAAGGCGATCGCGGTCACGGGGCTCTCGAGAATGCCCGATCTGCCCGATCTGCCTACGGTCGACGAGTCCGGGGTGCGTGGCTACGAGTGGGTGTTCTGGTATGGCCTCCTGGCCCCGGCACGCACGCCGGGCCCCATCATCGCGCGCATCCAGACCGATGTCGCGCGAGTGCTGGCCGAGGATGAGGTGCAAAAGCGCTTTGCCGCCCTGGGAACGCGTGCGGTATCGAGCACGCCCGAGGCCTTCGCCAAGCTGATCGTGGACGACGTGGCCGGCTTCACGCGCCTCGCCCGTGCGGCCAACATCCGCGCGGAATGATTTCAGGAGATCTCGAGTGCCCATGATCCGCGTTGGCGATATCGACGTTCATTACTCGATCCAGGGCGAGGGGCCGTGGCTGACGCTTGCCCATCCCCTGGCGGGTGATCTCAGCCTGTGGGCGCCGCAAATGCGTGTATTGACGGAACACTTCAAGGTGCTTCGCTACGATGTCCGAGGGCATGGTGCCAGCGGCGCAAGCGCTGCGCCTTACAGCCTCGAGCTTCTGGCCCGAGACGCGGCTACCTTGCTCGACCAGCTGGGCATCACCCGTACTCACTGGATCGGTCTTTCAATGGGCGGCATGATCGCCCAGCAACTCGCGCTGGACCGGCCAGGTCTGCTCGACCGGATCGTGCTCGCCGATTCCACGGCACGTCGGCCCGCCGACGCCGCAGCGGTCTGGGACGCCCGGATCCAGCAGGCCCGTCAGAACGGGGTGGCGAGCATTGCGAAAGGCACCCTCGAACGCTGGTTCACCGCGCCCTTTCGCGAGCGTGAGGCGGTGGCCCTCGCGTGGGTGAGCGATGTCATTGCCCGCACGTCCGTCGAGGGTTACTGCGGCTGTTGTGCCGCGATCGCCCGGATCGATCTACTCGACCGTTTGCGCGAGATCCGTTCGCCGGCCCTGATCATGGTCGGCGAACACGATCACAGTACGCCGCCCGCGATGTCGGAGCTGATGAGCCGCCATTGGCCGGGCTCGCAGTACTGCGTCATTGCGGACGCGGCTCACATCGGCAACATCGAGCAGGCCGACGATTTCAATGATCGGGTGATGCGATTCTTGACCGGGCCTGCGCCCTGAGCGTTCTCAAGCCGGCATCGCGGCTCGTACTCAGCCAATAATATTGAGTTCGGTGAGACGGTCGCCCGCGACCACGCGCTTGGGGGCCAGGGGGGTGACGTCGATGGTGACCGGGCGACCTTGGGTGATCCATTCGGCCAACGCCAGGCCGGCTCCCGGTGCGTGCTGCATGCCGTGTCCCGAAAACCCGCACAGGTACCACAGCCCGGGGGTGGTTTCGGACGGACCCACCAGTGCGTTGTGATCGAAATCATGCATCTCGTAGTAGCCGGCCCAGGCGCGTTCGATCCGCATGGCCGCGAGCGAGGGAATGCGATCGGCCAGACGCGCCCATTGACTCTCGTCGAGCTCGCGCCAGTCGGGTTCGAGCGGGAGGTCTTCGCGATCGTCGCAGGGTGGGGCCCCGGTCAGTAGAAAGCGCCCCTCGGGGCGTAGCCAGAAGCCGCTTGGGTCAATCAAAAGAGGACAGCCCTGCAAGCGGGTGGGCGAGGACAACACGAAGACTGTCCTTCGGCGAGCGCTGACCGCGATGGATTCCCCGGCCAGATGAGCGGTCCGGGCCGACCATGCGCCGGCCGCGATCACCAATTGCCCGCACTGGATCACGCGACCATCCGCCAGCCGGATGTGGGCGATCCTGCGGGTCGGGGGGGAGCCGTTGCCGCCCTGGCCAATTTCGACGACTTCACCGGTGACCCGCCGCGCACCCATAGACATAGCCTTGGCCATCAGCGCCCGATGCAGCGCGGGACCATCGAACCATCCCTCGCCGCTCAAACCCAGTGCGCCCAGCTCGATACCGGCGGTGTTAAGCCAGGGGAATCGTTGGCTGAGCTTAGCGGGATCCAGCAGCGCCACCTCAGCCCCCAGCGCGCTTTGTACGGCGTGCGCAGCCAGAAGGCCAGATCGCTGCTCGGAGTTGGCGAGATACAGGTAGCCGGCCTCGTGCAGAGCCA
>JBIKVK010000379.1:0-2987 GCA_044356835.1 Burkholderiaceae bacterium | reverse complement strand
CCTTGGCCTGCTGCTGCGCAATGGCTCCATCACGGCCGCCATGCACGACGCTGGGCAGGACTTCAACCGCACTTTTGTCTTTGCCCAGATGGATGGCGCCGGCGCCCCTTCGCTGCACCGCATACCTGGCGGTAGGTGGCACGACAACCTGACCGAGCGGGTGGTGATGGCGCGCAAGCGCCTGGATGCGGCCTTGGACGCGGTGGGTGGCATCGCCAGCCCCGGCGGCTGCGCGGTCTGGCATGTGGCCGGCTTGGGTCGCAGCGTTAAAGAGTGGTCGGCGCTGGAGGGCTGGAATGGTCGGACCTTGAACGAGCGCGAGGCCAAGGGCATCCTCATCGGAGCGTTGGCGGTGCTGGCAGCACACTACGGTTACGCGCGCTGAATCGCCTTGACGCGTGTACATCGATGACGTAGTATTTCGCTAATCGCTGAAGCTGCGCCCACATGGTTCGCCCTGTGGGCGTTTGCATTTCTGCTATGAATCCCAACCCGCCCGGTGGCACCGCTCGGCGGGTTTTTTGTTGGCCCAACACATGAAAACCCTCAACCTCGAATATCGCTCGGTCGAGGCGCTGATCCCCTACGCCCGCAATGCCAAGCAGCACTCCGATGCGCAAGTCGCGCAGATCGCTGCCAGCATCCGCGAGTTCGGCTGGGGTGCGCCGATCCTGGTGGATGGCGCCAACAACGTGATCGCCGGCCACGGCCGACTGATTGCTGCGCGCAAGCTCGGCATGAGCGAAGTGCCGGTGGTGCCGATGGCGCACCTGTCGGATACCCAGCGCCGTGCGCTGATCCTTGCGGACAACAAGATCGGCGAAAACGCCTCTTGGGAAAACGAGCTGCTCGGCATCGAGTTGGCCGAGCTGCAGGACGCCGGGTTCGACCTGGGCCTGACTGGCTTCTCAGCCGAAGAGTGGGAAGCGCTGATTGCGGGGGAGGAAACCACCAAGGATGGTCTGACCGACGATGACGCGGTGCCCGAGGTCAGCGAGACGCCGATCTCCCAACCTGGTGACATCTGGATCCTGGGCGAGCACAAGCTGCTGTGCGGCGACGCCACCAAGGCTGAGGACTACAAGACCCTCTTGGGCGAGGAACTGGTGGACATGACCTTCACCGACCCGCCGTACAACGTCAACTACGCCCACACTGCCAAAGACAAGCTGCGCGGCAAGAACCGACCGATCCTGAACGACAACCTCGGCGACGGCTTCGGCAGCTTCGTGAAATCGGCCTGCGAGAACATCCTCGCGCACACCAAGGGTGCGGTCTACATCGCGATGAGCTCCTCGGAACTCGACACCCTGCAATCGGCCTTCCGTGCCGCTGGTGGCCGCTGGTCGACCTTCATCATCTGGGCCAAGAACACCTTCACGCTCGGTCGAGCCGATTACCAACGCCAGTACGAGCCGATTCTTTACGGCTGGCGTGACGGCGCAGATCACTTCTGGTGCGGTGCACGCGACCAGGGCGATGTGTGGAACGTCAAGAAGCCGGCCAAGAACGACCTGCATCCGACCATGAAGCCGGTGGAACTGGTGGAGCGGGCAGTGCGCAACAGCAGCAAGACACGCGACCTGGTGCTCGATCCCTTTGGCGGCTCAGGCTCCACGCTGATCGCCTGCGAGAAGGCGGGCCGTCGGGCACGGTTGATCGAGCTGGATCCGAAGTACGTGGACGTGATCGTCAAACGCTGGGAGGAGTTCACCGGCCGCAAAGCCGAGCGAGCCCAGCAGCCGGTGAATGACGAAACGGTTGCGCAGGCCGTTGATTAAGACGCGCGATACACGCGCAACCCACCCGGTTCTTTGACAGAGGTAATCAGCAAGCCCAGCTTCTTCTTCAGCGCCCCGGACAGCGTGCCGCGCACCGTGTGCTGCTGCCAACCAGTGGCCTCGCATATCTGCGCGATGGTGGCGCCTTCGGGACGCCTGAGCATGGCGATGACGTCGGCCTGCTTCCTGTGCTCGCGGGTGCGCTGTCCTGTTGGTGGTTGGCTGCGATCAACCTCAGGTGACGCACCGATCGCTGCGTAGCCTGCATCGGAAACAACCCAGTCGGCCCCGTCGTAGCGAATCAGGCCGTGTTTGGCCAGGCCGTCAAGAACCTTTTGGCGTGCGCCACCCTTGACGTTGTCTGGAAACCAAGTGAGCTTGCCTTCGGTGTGCCGATGGGCATGGGTCAGCATGGTCCTTTGGGTGGCGGTGAGTTGGGTCGTCATGGTGCTCTCCTGATGGGGTTGCCGGAATTTCACTTGGTGGTGCCGAGTTGGTGGATGTCGCGGGCAGCCTCAAAGCCGACCCATTGGCCTTTGGTGTCCAGGCCGCGGTTGGCGAGTTCCTCGCGGGCCAAGCGGTTGAGGTCGATCTCGCCGCGGGCTGCGGCTGCCAGCAACTTGGTCAGCGCCGTTTGCAGGAAGCCCAGTTCGTCGACCGTGAATTCGGTGTGTTGGGTGGTGGTCATTACGTTCTCCTTGATGTGGTTGCCGGTGTGGGTATGAACGCTCTTCTGGCTGCGGAAGACAAGCCCATCGAGCGCAGGTGATCCGAAGTTCTTGCTTGCAAGCAAGGGAGTCCGAACAACATGCCGAGAGCCGCTCCGACCCCCTGCCGATACCCGGGATGTGGTGCCGTGCTGACCAGCCCCGGCTACTGCGCCACGCATCGGCCGGTATCGCACCGTGATTACGGTCGTGCACGGCGTGCGTTCGACGCAGAGGTGGGCTTCTACCAATCCAGCCGCTGGCGCACGGTGCGGGCGGCGTTTCTGCGGAGCCATCCGCTGTGTGTGGCGTGTGAGGCCTCAGGTGGTCTGGTCGCCGCGCGAGTCGTGGACCACGTGGTGCCAATCAAGGCTGGCGGCGAGCGCTTTGATGCCGCAAACCTTCAGCCCCTATGCTTGCCGTGCCACAACCGAAAGACCACTACCGAGCGTGCTTCCAGGGGGTAGGGGGTCTGAATCTCTGGAGTCGGCCGCACCAG